>JAGRGI010000118.1 GCA_020445565.1 Chromatiales bacterium | reverse complement strand
GGCGCAGGCCGGCGACAACAGCACCTTATCTCCCTGCCGGGCCAGTTGCGAGCAACGGTCCACCGCATCGGCCATGTCTTTGGCCCGCACCAGGGAAGCGCTGCCGGCCAGGGCCTGTTCCAGGATCGGCGCATCGCGGCCAATGAGCACCACCGCCCGGCAATTGGCGGCGACCGGCTCGCGCATGGGGGAAAAATCAGCACCCTTCCCATCGCCACCGGCGATCAGCACCAACGGGCCGCCCATCCCATTGAGGGCGGCGATAGCGGCGCCCACGTTGGTCGCCTTGGAATCGTTGTACCAGGAGACCCCGTCGATATCCGCCACCCACTCGGTGCGATGGGGCAGGCCGCGGAAACCGCGCAGGCTGCGCAGCCGTGCCTCCATGGGCAGATCGATGGCCTCGGCCAGAGCCAGGGCGGCCAAGGCATTGGCAAGATTGTGGCGTCCAGGAATCAGCAACTCCGCGGTCGCCATCAAGGGGCGATCGCCCTGCGCCAGCCACTCGGCGCCATTGTGCTCGACAATACCGAAATCGCCGGCCGCTGGACGTTCCAGGGTGAATCCGACGACCCGACGCTTGGAATCGGCCATGGCCGCGACCACGGCGTCGTCGCGATTGATCACCATGGCCCCGTCACCATTGAAGATGCCTTGCTTGGCCGCGGCATAGCTGGCGAGATCCGGGTACCGGTCCATGTGGTCCTCGGAGACATTGAGGACCACGGCGGCCACCGGCTTCAGGCGTCGGGTGGTTTCCAATTGGAAACTGGACAGCTCCAGCACAAACAGCTCGGTGCTCTTGTCGGCCAGCAGGTCCAGGGCCGGCGTACCCAGGTTGCCACCCACGGCGACGTTGACGCCTGCCTGTTCCGCCATCACTCCCATCAGGGTTGTGACAGTGCTCTTGCCATTGGAACCGGTGATGGCCACGACCGGCCGGTCGGTGGCTGCGGCGAACAGGTCGATGTCACCTACAACCTCGACACCTCGCACCAGGGCAGCAGAGATGGGTGGAGTTTGCAGGGAAACACCCGGACTCACCACCAGTCGGTCGGCCTGCTCGAAGGCGCGGGCCTCAAAGCCGCCCAGAAAGACTGCCACATCGGGCATTTCGGCGCGCAGCGCATCCAAGCCGGGGGGGTGTTCGCGGCTGTCGATGACGGCCACCCGCTCGCCCTGGGCAGTCAGCCAGCGGGCACAGGAAAGCCCGGTCTTGCCCAGCCCTACCACCAGGGTACGACCGCCTTTTTTGGTAGCGGCCATGCTCAACGCACCTTCAAGGTGGCCAGACCCACCAGCACCAGGATGACGGTAATGATCCAGAAACGCACGATCACACGCGGTTCCGGCCAGCCCTTGAGCTCGAAGTGGTGATGCAGCGGCGCCATGCGAAAGATGCGCCGGCCGGTGAGCTTGTAGGAGCCAACCTGCAACACCACGGATATGGTCTCCATGACGAACACGCCCCCCATGATCACCAGCACCAGCTCCTGGCGCACCATCACCGCCAGCACGCCCAGAGCTGCGCCCAGGGCCAGGGCGCCGACATCGCCCATGAATACCTGCGCCGGATAGGCGTTGAACCAGAGGAACCCCAACCCTGCCCCCACCAGCGCACCACAGAACACCACTATCTCGCCCACCCCGGCGACATAGGGGATGGACAGGTAGCTGGCGAACTGCACGTTGCCGGAAACGTAGGCGAAGATGCCCAGGGCGCCGCCCACCAGGACCGTGGGCATGATGGCCAAGCCATCCAGCCCATCCGTGAGGTTGACGGCGTTGCTGGTACCGACGATGACGAAATAAGCCAGCACCACATACAACCAGCCCAAGTCAATGAGCACCGACTTGAAGAAGGGCACGATCAGCTGCGTGTCGGCCGGGCTCTGGGCGGAAAAATACAGGGCCAGCGCCACACCCAAGCCGGCAACCGATTGCCAGAAGTACTTGTAGCGGGCGATCAGGCCGCGAGAATCCTTTTTCACCAACTTCTTGTAGTCATCAACGAAACCGATGATGCCGAAGGCCACGGTGGTGACCAGCGCCGCCCAGACGTAGCGGTTGGAGAGATCGGCCCACAGCAGGGTGGTAACCGAGATGGCGATCACGATCAGGGCGCCGCCCATGGTGGGCGTACCGGCCTTGGAAAGATGCGTCTGAGGCCCGTCGTTGCGTACGGTCTGGCCAATCTGGTGCAGCGACAGGCGCCGGATCATCGCCGGCCCGACGATGAAGGAGATGATCAAGGCAGTCAGCACCCCCAAGATGGCCCGCAGGGTCAGGTAGGAAAAGACATTGAACCCGCTGTAGTAGCGGGTCAGGTATTCGGTCAGTTGCATCAACATGACCTACCCCTCCCCGCCGCCGCACAGGCTGGCGACGACCCGTTCCATGCGTTGCGCGCGAGAACCCTTCACCAACACGATGGTATCCGCACGCAGACCCGCGTTGATGGCGGCGCTGAGGGCGTCGGTGTCGGGAAAATGCCTGGCACCGGCCCCGAAAGACCCCACCGCATGACGGCTGAGCGGACCGGTGGCGAACAACCGTTGCAGACCCGCGGCCCGCGCCGCCTCGCCCATGGCGCGGTGTAACTCGGCGGCCTCGGGGCCAAGCTCGCCCATGTCGCCCAATACCAGCCAACGGGGCCCGTGCAGTGCGGACAGGGAGGCCAGGGCAGCGTCGAGGGAGTCCGGATTGGCGTTGTAGGTATCGTCGATCACCAGCGCGCCGTTGGGCGCCAGGCGCGGGTTGAGCCGACCGGCGACAGGGCGCATGGATTCCAGTCCGTCCACTATATCGGCGGCGGGAATCTCCAGGGCCTTGGCGACGGCGCTGGCGGCCAGGGCATTGCGCAGATTGTGGGCGCCGGCCAGCCGCAGATTGACAGGTCGATCTGCGCCGACACCATGGATCGTGAATTGTTGGCTTAGGCCCAGATCGTCCCTCAGCAGCGGAACCTGATCGGTGGCGGCGCGCACCAACGCCTCGGGATGAATACCGAAATCCACATAGGGCCGCGAGCCGATCACTTCCCGCCACAGGGGATAGAAACGGTCGTCGCGATTGAGTACCGCGATACCGTCAGCAGAAAGACCGGAGAAAATCTCGCCCTTGGCCCGAGCCACCCCTTCCAGGCTGCCGAAACCTTCCAGATGGGCCCGTCCAGCGTTGTTCAGCAGGGCCACGTCGGGTTTGGCGATATGGGTCAGATAGGCGATCTCGCCGGGGTGGTTGGCGCCCATCTCGATGACGGCGTAGGCATGGCTCTCGTTCAGATCCAACAGGGTCAACGGGAGCCCGATGTCGTTGTTCAGATTACCACGAGTGGCCAGCACCGGGCCGCGCTGGCGCAGGATCGCTGCGACCATCTCCTTGCAGGTGGTCTTGCCATTACTGCCGGTGATACCCACCACCGGTAGATCGAAACGCGAGCGCCACCAACTCGCCAGACTGCCCAGGGCTGCGCGGGTGTCGCTGACACGCACATGGGGCAGGTCGCCAGCCAGCGGCTCGCTCACGAGGGCCGCCACCGCGCCTTGTTCGCCGGCTGAACCCGCAAAGCGGTGACCGTCAAAGTTCGGCCCGCGCAGGGCGACGAACAGATCGCCCGCTTGCAGCTTGCGGCTGTCGGTGGTGACGCGCAGGAACTCCACATCGTCGCCGACGGGCGCGCCACCGGTGGCTTGGGCGAGCTGACTGATGCGCATGCGGGCCATCACCGCTGTTGCTCCCGGCGTTGCAACGCCTCGGCTACGGTGGCGGCATCGTCGAAAGGCAAACGCTGGTCGCCCACCAACTGGTAGTTTTCATGCCCCTTGCCAGCGACCAGGATCAAGTCATCCTGCCCCGCTTCGCTGACCGCCTCGGCAATCGCCTTGGCCCGATCGCGTTCGATCCGGGCAGTTTCCGGGAAGGTCAGGCCGGCAAGAATATCGTCGATGATGCGCTCACCATCCTCGCTGCGGGGGTTGTCGTCGGTGAGGACCACCCGGTCGGCGAAGCGTTCTGCAACCGCCCCCATGAGCGGACGTTTGCCCTTATCGCGGTCGCCACCGCAACCGAACACGCACCAGAGCTTGCCGCGGGTGTGCCCGCGCAGGCTGACCAGAGCCTGCTCCAAGGCATCGGGGGTATGGGCATAGTCGACCACCGCCAGGGGCTGTCCCGCCAGCTGGATGGGCTGCATCCGACCAGCGACCGGTTTGAGACCGGCGATGCGGGTCTCGACTCTGGCCATGGGCTCTCCCAGCAATAGGGCCGTGGCCAGTACCGCCAGCAGATTGTAGGCATTGAAGCGGCCCAGCAGCGGCGCCTCCAGGCGACCTGACCCCCAACTGCTTTCCACCTCCAGCACTAATCCGCCGGGGGTCAGATACAGCGACCGCCCCCATAGCCACTTGGGCGCGGCCTCGCGCACGTCAGCTTCCAGTCCGTAGGCAACCACAGTCCTGCTCGGCCGGGCCTGACGCAGCAGATCGCGGCCAAACGCATCGTCGGCGTTGATAACCGCGTCCACCAGACCCGGCCAACGGAAAAGTTCCGCCTTGGCACGGCCGTAAGACTGCATATCGCCGTGAAAATCCAGGTGGTCGCGGGTCAGATTGGTGAACACGGCGGTACGAAAACGCACACCGGCCACCCGCCCTTGGCTGAGCCCGTGGGATGAGACCTCCATCGCCACACGAGACACACCTTGATCGGCAAAGGTAGCGAGCTGAGCCTGCAAGGACACCGGATCCGGGGTGGTATGGCCGGTCTCCCTCAACCTCCCCAGCAGGCCGGAACCCAGGGTGCCGACCACCGCACAGGATGAGCCGGGCAGGGACAGCATCTGAGCCAGAAAATGCGAGCACGAGGTCTTGCCGTTGGTGCCGGTGATGCCGATCACCTCCATACGCAAAGACGGATCATGGTAGAAGCGCGCGGCAATCCGGCCGGCGCGAGCGCGCAAGTGCGCTAGCGGGAATACCGGCACACCGAAGCGACGCGTCAGGCCAGCGGCATCTTCCGCGGGCCAGCGGGCGGTGGGTTCGAAGGCCACCGCCGCGGCCTGTCCCGGCTGGAAATGATCGAGGCCATGGGATTTTTCGCCAGCACAGGCGAGAAACAGTCCGCCCCCAGGCAGGGTACGGCTATCGAGTGACAAACCGCTGACCGCCAGCTCGGGAAGCCCCGTAAGGAATTCCTCGAACAGATGGGCCAGATGCACACCCCGGCCGGTATCGACTCGCACGGCCATCATAGAAAATCCTCCGGCCGCGGATCTCTGCGCAGCGAGGCAAGATCGTCCGGCGCGACGTTCAAGAGGCGCAGCGCCCCCTCCATCACCTTGGAGAACACCGGCGCGGCAACCTTGCCGCCGTAGTGTTCCTCGCCCTTGGGTTCGTCGACCAACACCACCATGGCCAAGCGCGGCTCGCTTACCGGGGCAATGCCAGCGAAAACAGACAGATAGCGATTCTCCGCATAGCCGCCCCGTTGGGCCTTATGAACGGTGCCGGTCTTGCCGGCGATGCGATAGCCGGGCACACGGGCCTCTGGGGCGGTACCACCTTCACCCACCACCCCCTCCATCATCTCCAAGAGCTGGTCGGCAATGCGCTTGTCGATCACCCGTTCGCCGGCGGGCGCACTGTCATGCTTCAGCAGACTGGCGGGGTACAGCACCCCACCTGCGCCAATGGCGGCATAGGCGCGGGTCAGTTGCAGCGGGGTCACCGACAGGCCGTAGCCGTAGGCCAGGGTGGCGTGCTCGATCTGTACCCAGTCACGCACATCTTCCAGACGGCCCAGGGCCTCGCCAGGAAACTCGGCGCCGGTCGCCTGATTGAAGCCGACGCGGTGGAACATGCCCCAAAGATCTTCACGGGGCAGGGACAAGGCGATCTTCGTGGCCCCCACATTGCTGGACTTGCGGATCACCGCGGCCACATCGATCAGCCCGTAACGACCAATGTCCCGGATACGCTTGTTGCCCACCTGCATCCAACCGTCACCGGTATTGATCGGGGTGTGCGGGGTGTAGCGGCCGGACTCCAGGGCTACGCCGATGGTGAAAGGTTTGATGGTGGAACCGGGTTCGAAGGTATCGGTAATGGCCCGATTGCGGAACCGATCGCCTGTGCGCATACCGCGATTGTTGGGGTTGTAAGCGGGCTGGTTGACCATCGCCAGCACCTCGCCGTTGCGCACGTCCATCAGCACCAGCGAGCCGGCCTTGGCCCGATTCTGCCGAACCGCCTCGGCCAGCCCCTGGTAAGCCAGGTATTGCAGGCGCCGGTCCAGGCTGAGGGTGAGATCATGGCCGGGGTATGGCTGGCTGATCTCGCGAGAGATGGCGATGACCCGCCGATTGCCATCGCGCACTACGCTGCGCTCACCCGCGACACCGCGCAGGGAAGCGTCGAAGGCCCGTTCCACGCCCTCCTGCCCGCGATCCTCGATGTTAGTGAAGCCGATCACGTGACCGAAGATCTCGCTGGCCGGAAAGAAACGCCGATACTCGTTCTCGAAATCGATACCCGGCAGATCCAGTGCATCGATTCTGGCGGCCCGCTCCGGACTGACCTGCCGAGCCAGATAGATAAAGCCCTTATCCTTCTTACTGGCCAACAGATCGCGAACCTCGGAAAGCGGCATATCCAGGAGCGAGGCCAGACGAGGCAGTTGCGGGTGATCGGGGGAAAGCACACGGGGATTGGCAGAAACAGACCTGACCTGAGTGGAGATCGCCAGCGGCTCGCCATTGCGATCGAAGATGGTGCCACGGTTTGCAGGCAGATTGAGGGTGCGAATATGGCGAACATCGGCCTGTTTGCGGAGAAAATCGGGATCGAGCACTTGCAGGTCCAAGACCCGCCAGGCCAGCACAGCCGACGCAAGACCAAACACGGCGAGCAGGCTCAAGCGCCGCATGGGATACAGCGGAGCAGACAGCGCGGACGTCGGCATTCGGTTCATGGCGTTGTTGTATTCTCGCGTTTCTTCGATGGTTCAGTTGTGGCCTTTCCTCGAAACACCCCCCAGATGTTTGGTTACTCAAGCTCCAGAATCACTTGGTCGGCGACCGTTGGATTCCGCATCCCGAGACCCTTGCGTGCCTCTCGTTCGATTCTCTCGTGAGTCGACCGAGTGCTTTGCTCGATCTGTAATTGCCCCCACTCCAGCTCAAGCTGGCTGCGCTCCACTCGCAGGGCCTGAATGCCGGTGTAGAGCTTGCGGGTTTCGTGACGCAGATAGGCGTTGCCTATGCCGCTGGCCACCACCCCCACGGCCAATACCCCGGCGAATGTGGCCATCGCGGCACTCACCGCTTTTCCGCCACGCGCAACACAGCGCTGCGGGCACGGGGGTTAAGCGCCAATTCGCGCTCCCCCGCGTGAATCGCCTTACCCACCAACCGCAAGGCCAGGTCGCGCTGCGACTCCGCCACCGGCAGACCGTGCGGCAGTGGCCGACCTCTGGCCTGATCGCGCAAAAAACGCTTGACCATACGGTCTTCCAGGGAATGGAAGCTGATGACCGCCAAGCGCCCGCCGCTGCGCAATTGAGAAACGGTTTGTGGCAGTACCTCGTGCAACTCTTCCAACTCCCGGTTGATGACTATGCGGATCGCCTGAAAACTTCGCGTAGCGGGGTGTTTGTCCCGCTCCCACTTGGGATTGGCCGAGGAGATCACCGCCGCCAGCCGCGCGCTGCGCAAAAACGGTTCGGCCTGCCGCTCGCGCACGATGGCGCGGGCTATGCGCTTGGCGAACCTTTCCTCGCCGTAGTCGCGCAATACCTGGGCGATGTCATCTTCTTTCGCCCGATTCAGCCATTCGGCGGCGCTCTGCCCCGCCGACGGGTCCATGCGCATGTCCAAGGGGCCGTCGGCCTGGAAGCTGAAACCACGCGCCGGGTCATCCAACTGCGGAGAGGAAACACCCAGGTCCAGCAGAATCCCGTCCACCTCGCCGCTGACACCCAAACTCCGGCAGACCTCACCCAGGGACGAAAACGCACCGGGCTGTAGCGAGAAGCGCGGATCGTCGCCGAACCGCTGCCGGGCGTGGGCGATCGCCTCCGGATCCCGATCCATGGCGATCAAACGCCCCGTGGGTCCCAGGCGACGCAGAATCTCGCCGCTGTGCCCTCCCCGCCCGAACGTGCCATCCACGTAGCACCCATCCGGGCGGATATTCAGCGCGTCCACCGCCTCGTCCAGCAAAACCGGGCGGTGACCAACCGCTTCCCGATCGCTCACGCCGCCCGCCTACAGGGCAAAGCCCGCGATCTCCGGCGGCAGATCCGCGGCATCCGGCCAATCCAATTGCTGCTCCAGGTAGCGGGCCTCGTCCCATAGCTCGATCTTGTTGATTGCGCCCGCCATCACTACCTTCTTATCGAGTTTGGCGTATTGCCGCAGCAGGGGAGGAATGACGAAACGGCCCTGGGCGTCCATCTCCACCTCTTCGGCGTTGTGTACGATGAAGCGGGTGAATTTGCGATTCGCCTCGTGCTGCGTCGCCACCGCCGCCAGCTTCGCCTCAACCTCCTCCCACATGGGCAGGGGGTAGATCAACAGACATTTGGAAGGGTCAATCGTGATCACCATGCTCCCGCCAGCGACCGCAAGCATCCTCTCCCGGTACTTCGCCGGCATCGTGATACGGCCTTTGCCGTCCAACGAGAGATCTTTGCGACCGCGGAACACAGACCCACCCTAAAGATCCAATTTCATCCACTTTGACCCAATTCTTGCCAAAACTATAGAAATCGCCCCCCTCTCTGTCAAGGAGGGAAACCCCTATACGCGTGAAAATCTCATTGATGAGACAATGACTTACAAAAGCGTCAGGATGCGGTGGAAGAAAATGGCCGAAAAACCCACCGAATTCGGGACGTTGCGGTGGATTGTGGCTTGGCGGGTACCGGTGAGGGGGCTTACGGGAGGAGGTGGCGGATTGGTGGAAGAAAGCGCACCGAAGGAGTGCGTATCGCGGCCTTTTCGGGAGACTACCCTGCAGAAGGAAACCCGGCTGCCCTCTCCCCCGTTATAGGGCTACTGATCAGCAGACAATCGGCACGACCGCACTGGGCCGGAAATTCGATGGGTAGTATGTCGAGCAGGGATTCGTGTGGTGGCCTCAGGTTGAATTCATCGATCCATTGGGCGGCTTCTTCTTATACCTCGTCGAGGTCGTGGAACAACCAAACATTGTGCACCCCATGGCGCAAACCGCCGAAACACTTTGGGTTTCCGAGCATTTAACATACTCGTGGCTCAAAGAAGGTCCACCGCACCGACTAATCCGACTGCCACCAGCCCCCAGTCGCTTGAAGAGGACGCGGATCGCTGCCGCGGGACAACCAGCCGACGAGAGCGTGTTTCCGGCCCGGCAAGTCAGGCGTGTCGAGGTCGATCTGCCAGCTCGTTCCATCTCCATACCCGCTACGGTGGAACAGCACCACGAAATCCTCGTGCAACATCTCACCACGGTTCTCGCCTCTTTCCACCGGCGTGGCGAGATCGAAGCCCAGAATCGCGATATGGCCGAGCAGACCTTTGGCTTGCATATCCACTGGCGTATCCAATTGCAGGGTAGCCGTCCCTCCTTCCACATTCAGAGTCAGTCGCCCGAGGGCATTTTTCTCCTCGTCCGCCACCGGCTCGCCATACCAGGATCGCCATTCCTTGCCGTCACGAAAGAAGCCGGGGGTGTAGACCACCTTGGTCGCGCCGGCGCGACGGTAGTCGGTCTGGCGCCGGCTGTTGGCGCTGTCGGCGTAGGGGTCGCGCCAGCCCAGGTAGTCCCAGTAGTCCACATGCCAGGCCATGGGTACGAAACGTTTCCACAGCAGCGGGTGGTCTTTGAGGCGGCTGAGGCGTCGATCGGCGGGTGGGCAACTGCTGCATCCTTGGGAGGTGAACAGTTCGACGGCAATGACTCGCTGGTCGCCACTGCTGTACTGCGCGGCATGGGCGGTCAGAATTGGCATCGAGAGCAAGGCGAGCAACAGGATGTGGGGCATGATGCGGTTCCTCGGGTGTTCACCCGACTTGGACCCCGGTCGGGGGGTTTTCCTTTCCAGGCAGCAGAGCCCGCCGGTGCAAATCGGGTTGCCGACGGTGCCGTCAGAACTTCGCTCGACCGTGCCGGGAGCAAGACCCCTACAAGGGAAGTTCTTCTTGTATCTGCCGGTCGAGCCTTTGGAACAGCCGCGCAAGCTCATCCGGCGGAAATTCGCCGATCAGGGCTTCGTCCAGTGTGCGGGCGGTCGCGCCCAGGGAGGTCAGTCCGTAGGCAGGCGCCGATCCGGCCAGCTTGTGGACCTTGGTTCGAAACTCGTCCAAGGCGGTAGCATTGCCTGTTTGAGCCTCGATCCAGTGCGAACGCAGGTCATCGAGTTTGCTGGACAGGCTGGCCAGATAGCGCAGACGCAGCTCCTGCAATCGCTGTTCAGCGGACATCCTTGGGCTCCAGTTCTTCGTCGAGGGCGGCGAGCAGCAATTCGGGCTCCACGGGTTTGATCAGAAACCGGGCGGCGCCGGCTTGTTTGGCACGGCGCAGATCTTCTTCCCGTGCTGAAGCGGTCATCATGATAACGGGCAGCCCGGGCAGCTGGACACGCAGCCTTTCGATGAGTTCCAGGCCGTTCATTTTCGGCAGGCTGAGGTCGGTGATCACCAGATCCGGTACCTGGCTGCCGATCCTTTCCAGCGCCTCGACGCCGTTCTCTGCGAGGATGACCCGATACCCGGCGGAATCCAATTGCAACTCGATCAGCGCGGCAATGTCCGGGTCGTCCTCCGCCAGCAGGATGGTGGCATGCCTCATGTCCGGCGATTTCTCTTCGGCCACCGGCACTGGGGCAGGCAGGCGCAGCACAAACTCGCAGCCCGGCGGCTCGTTGTCGGCCAGTTCCAGACTGCCTCCCATGCGCTCGGCCAAACCACGGCTGATGGCAAGACCCAGCCCGGCGCCTGGTTGCGTTCGGTCCCCTACCCTGCTGAACGGCATGAACAGGCGGTGCCGACTGGATCGGGGAATGCCAGGACCGCTGTCACGCACCTGTACGCTGAGTCGTTCGTCACGCCAACTCATTTGCAGGCTCACGGAACCCTGCCGGGTGAATTTCAAGGCGTTGCCGAGCAGGTTGACCAGGATCTGACGCAAGCGGGTGCCGTCCAGGGTGACCCGCTCGGGCAGATGCGTCCCACTGACATCGAGGGCCAGCCCCTTGCGGGCGGCGGGGTCGGCAAACACCGCCCGCAGGTCTTCCAGCAATTCACCCGGTTGCACAGGGCTCGGAGCCAAGACCCATTCTCCAGCGTCCAGGCGACCCTGATCGAGCAGATTGTCCACCAGGGACAGCAGGTGCCGAGCACCGCGGAATATCGCTTTGACCAGCTCTTGCGCATCGGCGGCCAGTAGCCCCTCCACACGCTGGGCATTGCCGAGAATCGAAGTGATAGGGGTGCGGAATTCATGGGACATGCCCGCGATGAAGCGGCTCTTGAGCCGGTTGGCCTCCTCGGCCTGCTCGCGCTTGATGGCGAGTTCATCATGTGCGCGACGCAAATCTTCCACCAATTGCTGCTGGCGGTAGTTGAGCAGGCGAACCTCGTTGGCGATCTGTTGGGTGTCCTGCTGGCGATCACGTTCCTCGGTGGCATCCACCAGCAAGACCATCAGACCCTCCTCCAAGGGTTTGAGGTAGACATGAATGGCCCGATCGTTGGGCGTACCGACGAAGGGCAGTTCTTCTTCGGTATCGCCGTCGAAACCCCACAGAAAGGGCATCTGATCGCGACAGTCCTCACCCTCGCCGATGCTCTGAAATCCGTAATAGGCAAGATCGCCCCAAGACCGCTGTAGCTGAAAATCCCGGTCTGTGCGCAGACAGATCGGATGTACCCGCTGCTCGGACAGATCGCGAAAAAATCGCGCGGCCAGGGCGGGAAAAGCCGTCATGGCGGCATCGTCCGCGCCGCCAGGTCGAGAAAGGCGCGCTCCACGTTCTCTCCGCTCAGGGCGCTGGTCAAATACCAGCTCTGTCCTTGCTCCCGAAGGAGAGCCAGTCGGACGGCGTCGACTTCCCACAGGGGGCCGAGGTCGCGTTTGTTGAGCAGGCCCACAAAGGGAATGCCCTGGCAGTTGTCCCGTAATTGCTCGCGCAAGGCCAGTACGCGTTCCAGCGTGTCGACGCGGGTACCGTCGGCCACCATCAGCAAACCAGCCGCGCCACGCAGGTATTTTTTGAAGGTTTCGGTCGCGGTATCGGTACCCGCCACGTCCCAGACGATCAGTCGCAAGGGCCGCCCGTCGGGCAGCGTCACGTCCTTGGTATCGACCTTGACACCCACTGTGGTGAGGTAATTGTCGCTGAAAGTCTGGTGGACGAAACGTCGCGCCAGACTGGTTTTACCGACACCAAAGTCACCGATCAGGCAAATCTTGCGCCGTGGCGCTTCAGCCTCGCTCAAGGTGCATACTCCGGCACCTGGGGTTCACGGGGGAGCTCCACCCTAAACCACGCTCTTCGCAGGTCAGGATCGGGGGTGTCCGATGCGGCGAACGCCGGATCTACCGCGGTTGCTTCGGCAAGCCGATCGCCCAGCCGACGTTGCAACATCTGAGCGACCAGCTTGGCCCGATCACGCCGTAGTTCGAGATTTCGATCGCGATCGCCCACGCCGTCGGACGAGCCCACCACGGTCAAGCGCAGCGGAACCCGCAATGCCTCGGTAAGCTCCCGTAATTCGCGTATGTATTCCACCGCCCTTTCGATCTCCACATAGGCATCGGCACGCGGGGTAGACGCCTCCACGAAATGCACCTTGATTGTGCGCAGCACATCGGCTTGCGCCTTCACCCGTTCCCACTCGGGAATATGAATCGGACCGTACTCCAACCCTTGCACCCAATCGAGACCTGCCAAAAACCCAGGCACGGTGTTCAACCAATCCCAGGGCAACTCACCGGTCAGCTGGACCACTTCACCTTTCAACGAGACTTGGGCCTCTGGCGGAGGATTGAGCCGCCGACGCAAGGCGGCCAGGAGACTACCCGCATCGGGGGTCAAACCGCTGAAATCCACGGAACGCACGCCGTCCGGCAACATCCAGACCGCTTCCGCCTGGCGGATCCAGTCTGAACCGGCCACGCCGCTGAAACGCAAGTTGCCGTGCTTGTCCAGATCGGCCTGAACCCCGGCCGGCGGACGCAATTGCGCGCGGGCACGGGCCAGTATGAAGCCTGGCGCCAAGGAGTGGTATGGCCGGGTTTTCAGTGCCAGCAGGCCGGCATCGATGCCCAGATCTTGCAGCCATTGACGGGGTTGCGGCGCCAGAGGATCGAGCAGACCGTCGACATGAACAAGGCCGCCCTCTGGATTGATGGACAGCGGGATGAAGCCAGGCAGGCTCGCCAGCCCGGTGCGGACCCGATCCAGGGAGGCGTTTTCCTGCCACTGTCGCCAACCCAGCCACCCCACTCCCCCCAGTACTGCCAACAGCAGAAATACCGCTGGCCACCAAGCGGATTTGGCCTTGGCCTGCTCGCTGTTCTGTCGCTCGCTGAGCAGCACGCGCTCCATCTCCAGGCTGAGGCCGGGAAGCCTGTCGCGATCGCCGTGGTAGGTCTCCAGGGCCGTGCCGTATTCGGCATGAATGTCTTCCAGCACCTCGCTGAGGTGGGTGCGCAACTCTGCCGGAGCAGCATTGCGTATCACGCAGGCCAATATGGCGTAGGGACCTTCCACCACCCAGACGAAGTGATCACCGAGCTCCAGGGTCTCCAGGGTATCGGTCGAATCCGGAGCAAAGGAATCGCGCACGAAGTCCTGCACCACCAGGAGCATGCCGGCCACGGCGTCATTGTCCTTGGAAGGCAGATCGTCCACGCCCACATGGTCGATCAACAGGCCGCTCACCCGGTGGATCAGTAGCGCCTGCTCCACGCGGTAGCGCAGGGTGTGTTTGAGCGCCACCGAACCGTAGCTGCTGCCGGTACGCCACGCCTCCAGGCGCCAGCGAAGGCCCCTCGGTGTCAAGCTGCTTTCCACCGCCGCGTTGATGGATTCCACCAGTCCTTGCAGGGCTTCCGAGATCGCCCGGCGTATGGCCGGCCCCATCACCGGGAACAGAGCATCGGCAAACGTCTGGGTATCGCGTTGGATGGTTTGCTTGATGCAGTGGGTGACCGGGTTTTGTAAGGCGGCACTCAGGCGGGCATCGTCGGCAGCTTCGCTGATTTGCAGCGCCCTGGGCAGGATTTCCGCCATTTCACGGGCACGAACCGCCGGGTCATCGACCCTGCGCCGAATCGCCGCCAGATCGCGGCGATCCTCCTCAAGCAGGATCTCACGTAGCTCGTCGAGCTGGTTCAAGCGGATTTTCCCTTATTGCTCGTCACCGGGCAGATTGAACTGCCGATTGAGTCGCAAGGCCAGCTCGCTGAACAGACCCGCCAACTCTTCGCGACCGGTCTTTTCATCGCGCAGCAGACCGGCCTCCTGGTCGATGCGGTCCTGTACTTCATCATGGCGCTGGCGCAGCTCGGCGGCCAGTTGCTTACCTTGCTCGTGGAGTTGTTCACGCAGCTCGTGCCCCTCATGATTGAGGCGGTCGGCCAACTCCGCCAGACGCTCGTCAAGGGTGCGCTGCTGACCAGCCAAGGTCTGCTCGATCCGTTCGATGGCGGCCACACGATCGCGCCGATCGTCACGAAGTTGCTGCTCCAGACGTTGCAGATCATTGCGCACGAAGGTTTCGAGCTGGTTGAGACGCTGCTCCATGTCGCTTCGCAGGCGTTCGCTGGTTTGCCGCAAGCGCTGTTCTACCTCTACAAGGCGTTGGGCTTGCTCACGCATCTGGCTGCCGAACAGAATTTCCCGCATCCGGTCTACGTGGTCACCCGAATCGTTGGCCGCATCGAAATTTTCAACCGCTTGCATGGGCTACCCCTTACTGCTCTGTGGTTTCCTCGCCCAGGTACTCCAGCCGGTAGCCGTGCTGATACACGGCCGTCAGCCGCCAGTTTCCTTCACCGTGGATGCCCAGCTTTCCACGCAGTCTGCTCACGTGGGTGTCCACCGTGCGGGTGTTGATCTCCGCGCGAAGGCCCCATACGTGTTCGAGCAGGTAACCGCGCGAAAGCAGGCGCCCTAGGCTACTGAACAGCAGATGGGCAAGATCGAACTCCTTCTGCGTCAGCTCTACGGGTTCGTCACCCTTGAGCAATTCGCGACGCTCGCTGTCGATAGTGTAGCCGCCAATTTCGATGACCTCGCCGGCCGCGGCCTTGGCCTGCACGCGCCGCAGCAGCGCGTTGACACGCGCCACCAGCTCGCGGGCCTTGCCCGACTTGACCAGGTAATCGTCCGCACCGCTGTCCAGGGCCCGGACGATGTCTTCTTCAGAATCGCGGACCGTCAGAAACAGCACCGGCCCCTCCCAACCCACCGTGTCCCGCACCTTTTCCAGTACCGTGATGCCATCGGTATCGGGCAACATCCAGTCGATGATCAACAGATCGTAGGTCTCACGCGCGATATCCTTCAGGAAGGCAGCCCCCTGATTGAAGACATGACACCCATGCCCGGCCTCGCTCAGCCACAAGGACACCACGGCGGCCTGATCTTTGTCGTCCTCCAGCAATGCAATACGCACCTCGCATACCCCTGTAACGATTGTTTACCTTCAATGATAACAGCGGACTGCATTGTATTTCGCGCCTAACGATGCACGTCTTTTTCGAACAGGCTGCCACTGATCAATCAGCAGGCAATTTACCTTGCCGATTGAACAAAACATGTCAGGCCCGCGACCACGGAAAGGCCAGAACCTGGTCAATATGGGTGTATTCACCCGCCAGCATTATCAAGCGATCCAGCCCCAGGGCCACGCCGGCGCAATCGGGCAGGCCGGATCGAAGTGCTGCGAGCAGGCGCACGTCGATAGGATTAAGGGGTAAACCCGAAGTTTGACGCCTGCGATGCTCCAGCTCCATTCGCCTGGCCTGCTCCACGGCGTCGCTCAACTCGTGGTATCCGTTGGCCAGCTCCACTCCCCCGATGAACAACTCAAAACGCTCCGCGACCCGGGGGTCGCGTGCACTAAGGCGTGCCAACGCGGCCTGTGTCGCGGGGAAATCGACAACAAAGCAAACCGCAGGCAGCCTGGGTTGTACGACAGTGCTGAACAACAAATCCAGCCAGGCATCGCGATCCTCCCCCAGCCCCACCACCTCGCCGACGATGTCTCCCGCGACCCGGCGCAGTTGCCCCAGGGAAGCCTGGAAAGGATCGAAACCGGCGAAATCCAAAAAGGCGTCGCGATAGGGAATGCGCGGCGGATTTGCCGGGGATGCCGGAATCAGTTCGGCCACCAGCCCGGCCACTTCGTCCATCAGGGCATGGTGATCGAAGCCCGGCCGATACCATTCCAACAGAGTGAATTCCGGATTGTGATAACGGCCCTGTTCGCCGCCTCTGAAAACCCTGGCAATCTGATAGATGGCACCGCTCCCGGCGGCCAGCAGGCGTTTCATGGGGAATTCCGGCGAGGTGTGCAGCCACCCCATGCCTTGCACGGCCAGACTGGCGATGGCGGGGTCGGCATTGGCCGCTTGCGACAGCACCGGCGTCTCAACCTCCAGCACATCCCTGGCAGCAAAAAAGGCGCGGATTCGCCCCAGAATCCGCGCCCTCAGCCGCAGCGCATCATGACTCGCGGCAGGCTGCCAGTCCTGTTCCGCAGGGCTCACTCGTCCTTGACTCGCGAGACGTATTCGCCGCTGCGGGTATCCACCTTGATCAGCTCGCCGGTCTGCACAAACAAGGGCACGCGTACCACCGCACCGGTTTCGAGGGTCGCGGGTTTGCCACCGCCACCGGAGGTGTCGCCGCGCATGCCGGGATCGGTTTCAGTGATCGTCAGATTAACGAAATTGGGAGCGGTAACTGAGATAGGCTCATTGTTCCACAGGGTCACTTGACAGATATCCTGGTCTTTAATCCATTTCGCCGCATCCCCCAGGGCCTGCTCGCCCACGGCATACTGCTCGAAGGATTCCGGCTGCATGAAGTGCCACAGCTCACCATCGTTGTAGAGATATTGGAGATCGGTCTCCAGAACATCGGCGGCCTCTACGGATTCGCCGGACTTATAGGTCCGCTCGATCACCCGCCCCGTGCGCAGATTGCGGATCTTGACGCGATTGAACGCCTGCCCCTTCCCGGGTTTTACGAATTCGTTCTCGACGATGGTGTAAGGATCACCGTCGATCATGATCTTCAAGCCACCGCGAAACTCACTGGTACTGTAACTGGCCATAGGGATAATCTCATTGTGTTGGGGTATGCGTTCAACTCAGGCCGGACGACACAAGCACAGGTCCAGCGCTCTCTACGGGGCGGGCGGAGCATTACGTGTTACATTGCGCGGCCCCCGAATCCGCAATCTCACGTTCGAATCCAGCCCGTTATGATAACGCGAACTGAAATGCCGTGGCAGGCATACGATTGGCAACACCAGTTGGCCGACGCTATCCGCGACCCGGATAGACTGCTCGCCGCCCTGGGTCTGAACCCTGCCCTGCTGCCGGCCGCCCGTGCCGCCGCCGCACGCTTTCCGCTCTTGGTGCCGGCCAGCTATCTGGCCCGGATACGACCTGGGCGGGTGGACGACCCCCTGCTGCGGCAAATCCTGCCCCTCGGAGCGGAACTCAGTGTGGGACCGAACGAGCGAGTCGATCCGGTGGGCGATCTGACGGCACGGCAGGCCCCCGGCGTGCTGAGCAAATACCGGGGCAGAGCCCTGTTGATCGCTACGCCGGCCTGCGCCATTCACTGCCGTTATTGCTTCCGTCGAGACTTCCCATACCGGGAAAATCAGGCGGGGCGGGGGCGTTGGCAAGCCGCCCTGGATTGGCTCGGAACCCATACAGATGTCTCCGAAGTCATCCTGAGCGGTGGAGACCCCCTGACTCTGGACGATCATCGCCTGGCAGAGTTGATCGACGCGTTGGGACAGATCCCGCATCTGCGGCGGCTGCGCCTGCACACCCGGCTGCCAGTGGTGATTCCAGACCGCGTCACCGAAGCACTGGCGGTTCAGCTCTCCACGAGCCGCCTGAGCGCGGTCGTTGTGATACACGCCAATCACCCGGCGGAGATCAACACTGAAGTGCGCAACGCCTTGGCTGGCCTCAAGACTGCCGGAATACCGCTATTGAATCAGTCGGTCCTGCTGGCGGGTATCAATGACGCTGCCGAGACGCTGGCGCTGCTATCGGAAACGCTGTTCGAGGCAGGCGTACTTCCCTATTACCTTCACCAACTGGACCCGGCCGTGGGAACCGATCACTTCGCCGTAAGCGATGATCGGGCACGAGACATACTAGGCGAGTTGAGGGCACGGCTGCCGGGTTATCTGGTTCCTCGCCTGGTGCGGGAACTCCCCGGAGAAACCGCAAAACGGCCTCTGTAGCGGCAACTTCAGCCCGATTGTCCCCATCTGCCCGAAAAAGCGGCAGGCAAATGGTCTTGTCAGTGAACTACTACGCAAAATTTGCGCAATGTCCGTGTTACCTATACTCCAGATAGTGGGCATTCGCTTACAGACACACCTACCCGATTGTGGTTTACAATTGGGCTTTTGAGCTGAACATGCGTTGTGGCTGAGTCCTGGAAACCAGGAACACAGGTATAGACTCGGTTCGGCCCCCCATGTTCAGTGAAGAGCGGGGTAAGGTCGTGCGCCCCTATTCGGCCTGTTTAAGAAGCCACGACGGTGATGATCATGAGCAGCGTGCCAGAGCCCCGACTCACCCCCCTGGGATTGCGTATTCCCGGGCAACGACGTCCCGCGCCGCGGACATTGAATTTGTCGCCAAAGAACGTTGCGCGATGGGTGGAAGGTCTTCCTGCCACGAGCATGGAGACCAGCACCCGCCGCATACTCAAAGTACTGGCGGAAACCAACCAGCTCGATCTCGAAGACGAGCACAGGCGCAAATTGCTTGAAACCCTGCGCCCCGTTCTCAAACGTGCCTGGGAATACCTGGATCGGCGTCTCGCCGAGGCCGCCTACCCGCTCACCGATCGCCTGAGGGAATTGAGTGATCTAAACCTCAGCGTTCAAACGGAGTTAGCCACCGGATTCAAGATTCTCGTCGAGAACCATGCCAGCGGTGCACGCCAGGAGAAACAGGACGTTATCGCATCCGACATCGTGGCGGCCCTGCTCCACACAGGGCGCGAGATGTTCTATCACTGGCTGACCTACTCATCCCCGCCCGCTTCCGCCTGGCGAGAATTGCACCTGTTGTTTGCCTACGCCGAGCAGTGCGACCTGTCGGATCTACCCGTGCACTGCGTCACCACCATCCCGGACGTCAGCCGTGACGCCACCCCCACCGACATCTACCTGCGCACCCTGCTGCTGGCCACCGCGCAGCCCTTCAGTCTGCGACCCCGCGAACTCCTGGACGTGGCCAAACTGCTGGAAATACTGGCACCTCACGGCCGATTGGTGGCGAGCAGCTCAAGCCCGGTAATCGGCAACCAATACCTGGTCGATCTGGAATCCGACCGCCCCCCAGTGGACGCTCGCGTCGCCGGTCCAAAAGAAGGGCCGCAATGGAGGAGGCTGATCACGGACCAGATTGTCCGGGCCCTGGATGCCATGGATCCCGGACCAGGCATCGGTCTGACCATCGTCAACGGACGTACGCAATGCCCCGCTCACCTCGCCCACCATTTGAAGGCGGAGTGGGACCTTCGCCCCAAGCGCGCCTTCCACCGCCACAGGGAGAATCTGCGCGTTCAGATCTACCTGGGCATGGATGGCTCCTCGCGGTTGGCAAAGACCAACCCCAATCAGGTAGGCGAGGTTTGGGCCGCTCGCGGCCATGACGAACTGGAGTGGCTGGAACACAACCTGCGCAGCCTGCCCGACCCGGACAGCGACGCCTTTCTCGACCCCAACCAAGTCGACTCCGGCGGCATCAGCACATCCTGGTCGGGCGACAACGATTGGCTGGACAAGCAGGGTGCCGAAAAGCCGGGCGAAGACGAAACCGATGTGCCGGTCGCCTACTGCCGGGTGATCAACGAGAGTGCCGGAGGTTACGGCCTTTTCTGGGAAGCATCCAACGCCGGTCATGCCCGCGTGGGCGAAGTGCTCTACCTGCAGAACCTGGAGAACGGACAAGTACTGGGCCTGGGAACCATCCGCTGGATAAAAGCCTTCAGCGGCGGACAGCTGCAACTCGGCGTTGAACTTCTTGCCCCGGTAGCCACGCCAACACGCGTATCGAAAACCGGCGACACCACCCAACGTCCTGCCCTGCTGCTGCCGGAGATCCCCTCCCTTCAGCGCCCGGCCAATCTGCTTCTTCCGCCCCTGGGATTCCAAGTGGGTGATACCTTGCGCCTGGCCGAGAAGAATTCCCTGAATCTGGTGCGTCTTACCAGGAAGCTCGAAACCACCGGCTCCTACAGCCGTTTCCAGTACCTGGAACTGAAGGCGCTGACAAACGGCTAAGCGACAGCCTGCAACGGTCTCACCCTATACACGAGCCGATAACCCGGCAGGCGTCCGCATAGAGAAAAAAGGGCACAACTGTCAGCTGAGCCGATAATGGGAAATATCGGCGATCTTGCTAAACTAAGGTAGAAACAAACACTCCCGGGAGTGGATAACGACTGCAAAACCGACTTGGCATGCAGCCCATCCTTGGCGGGAAACAACATAGCCGCAACTGTGAGTGTGGCGGGAGCACATGCAGGATCGCACGGCGAAATGCGACTCTGGACATCGGGTGCCCCGCATAAACCATGGAATGGGTCGCGTGGACCTGGGCAGATCCTGGATTTGCCTCCAGGGCTCCGGCAGGCGATACCGCTCCATACCAAGCCATCACCAATGCAGTTCGACGATAGGCATGGAAACGGTCAACATACTGGTCATCAACTCCGGACGTAATGTCGCGCAAAAATACCTCAGCGACCTTCGCAACGCAGGCATCCCTGCCCACGGGATAAACGCCGCGGACGCCGATGACGTAGCGGAGCATCTGAACGAGGACGAGGTCGACCTCGTTCTGTTCACCGTCGATCCGCCATCCATACCCCTTGAACAAGTCATGATCATGCTTCGTGAGACCGGCAGCGATGCAGCGGTCATCGTGCTCGGCTCATCAGGCGACCACAACCAGTGCCTTAGCGCCATGCGGGCCGGCGCAAGGGCTTTCATCGACCAAGAGCAAATCTCTTTACTGCAATTCATTGTCCGCAAGGAGATTGATGACCTCAGCACGCGGCGCGCCCTGCAACGGGTCGAACAGCGGCTGGACGAGAGCGAAACCCGCTGCCGCAGCTTCATGGACCGCTCCACCGACGCCATTACCTACATCCAGGACGGAATGCATATCTATGCCAATCAGGCATATTTGGAGATGTTCGGCATGAAGGGCGGGGACGAACTCTACGGCATTCCCGTAATGGACGTGGTTGCCGATGAAGATCAGGGCACATTCAAACAGTTTTTCAAGGCATACCAGAAAGGAAAATCAGGTGAAAACAGCCTCGAACTGCACGGCATGGGAGCCAACGGCGCCAGCTTCCCGGCCCGTTTCGAGCTGTATCCCGCCCGTTTCGACGGCGAGAACTGCACGCTGCTGCTGATCCGCAACGAGGGGCAGAGCCGGGAACTGCAAGAGAAGATCCAGTTCCTCAGCAACCAGGACCCGTTGACAGGCCTGATGAACCGTCACAGCTTCATGCGGGACTTGGAGAAAATGCTCGACTCGCCCGACGTTGACGCATCCCAATTCACCCTGGTGTACATGGAACTGGACGACTTCCGCGAATACACCGAGGCCCAAGGGATTGAAGCCGGCGACAGGCTGCTGGTGGCTTTCAGCGAAACCCTGCGGGATCTGTGCGGCAAATGCGACGAAATTGCCCGTTTTGGCAATCATGAATTCGTCGTATTGTCCCAAAACCGCGCAAATATTGAAGTTCACGAACTTGCCTCGCAATTGCTCGGCGCGGCCAAGAAGATGGACACGGAAGGCACCCGGGACTTCCTGCCTTCGGTGAGTATCGGCATCGCCTTTCGCGGCAAGCGTGTAGCCAATTCCCAGGAATTTCTTTCTCGCGCCATCACCGCCTGCAACTCGGCGCTAGCGGATGGCGGCGATCGTCTGGAAGTCTATGACCCGCTCGGCAACCGAGGCATCGACTCCGCGGGGGAAACCCGTTATCTATCCCTGCTCCAGGCCGCCCTCAGCCGCAACCAATTCCGCCTGGTCTACCAACCCATTGTCAGTCTCCAGGGAGGTGGGTCCGAATTCTATGCGGTATTGTTGCGGATGCCCGATGACAAGGGCCAATTTCTGGCCGCCGACTCCTTCGTGCCGGTGGCAGAGGAAAATGCCCTGATCCATCTGGTGGACCGCTGGGTAGTCAAGCATTCCGCCGTGGCTTTGGCGGAACAACACCGGGCCGGGCGGCCGATGAGCTTCTTCATCAAGGTCTCCGTCGATACGCTACGATCCGGCGATTTCGTCGACTGGATTCGCCAGCAGCTGATATCGCAGCGTCTTCCCCCCGATTCGCTGATACTGCAACTGCGCGACTCCGAGGTCATCAACCGGCTCCAGGAGACCGACCAATTCATCAAAGACCTGCATAAGATCGGCTGCCGCTTCGCCCTGGATCAGCATGGCAGCAGTGCGGACACGCAAAAGCTCGCCTCTAATCTGCCCTTGGATTTCCTGAAACTGGACGGGACTCTGGCCCTGGTGAACGATAATTCCCGCGGTGGCGATACCGTCGACACGCTGCGCGACCTCAATGCCGTGGCCCACGACCGCAATATACTCACCATCGCCAAATCCGTTGAGGACGCCAACGTGCTGGCGCCGCTTTGGAATATCGGCGTGGACTACATCCAGGGCTATTTCCTGCAAGAACCCACCGAGTCCCTGAGTTACGATTTCAGCATGATGGCCGGCTGATCCACATCACACCCGTGGCCCCGCGGCGGATGCTGTCCGGCGGGCCGTTGCGAGACTTGGACTACACTTCGAGGGTAATTTCCGGCGAATCGCCGGGCAAATACCTTCCCAACCTGAGAATTGCCGGTCAACGGTGGCCCCTGCATGAATATCGAAGCGATCCTGGATCTCTCTCGCTGGGCGCCCAGCGGCGACAACACGCAACCGTGGCGCTTCGAAGTCGTCGACCCCGACCACGTCGTGGTGCATGGGCACGATACCCAGGACTGGGTCGTCTACGACATCGACGGCCACCCGAGCCACATCGGCCTCGGGGCATTGCTGGAGACCATGTCGATCGCCGCCAGCGGCCAAGGGGCACGAACCGAGGTGTCCCGCCGGCTGGACGCTCCCGCAGACAGGCCCACGTTCGATGTCCGTTTCATCCCCGATCCGGCAACCAAGTCGAATCCGCTGCTCGACTCAATCACCCGACGCGTTACCCAGCGCCGTCCGATGAGCACAAGGCCATTGACGGATGACGAACGCTCGGCCTTGGAAGCGGCGGTTGACCCACGCTTCCGCATCGCCTGGAAAGAGACCCCGGCAGAGCGGAAAAAGATCGCCAAACTGTTGTTTTTCAGTGCAGAAATTCGTCTGACGACGCCCGAAGCCTTCACGGTTCACCAGCACATCATCGAATGGAACAAAAACCAGAGCGAGGATCGAATACCGGATCAGGCCGTTGGTCTGGACCCGATGACGCTGAAGATGATGCGCTGGACCCTGGGCGACTGGAAACGGGTAGCCTTCATGAACCGCTTCATGGCCGGTACGGTCATGCCCAGGATTACGCTGGACTACCGTCCGGCCCTTGCCTGCGCCGGCCATTTCTGGATCTACGACAGGGAAACGCCGCAGAGCACGGATGACTACGTGGAAGCCGGCAGGGCCATGCAACGGTTCTGGTTGACCGCCACCGAACTGGGCCTGTTTTGCCAGCCGGAAATGACGCCACTGATCTTCGCCAACTACGCCCGCCGGAACAAGCGCTTCACGGTGGTCGAATCGGCATGGCAGCGGGCACTGGCACTGCCCGACAAACTAGAGCGGATCTGGGGTGAACCTGTCGCGGCTCAGGGCGTTTGGACAGGTCGAATCGGCGCCGGGCCGGCACCGAAGGCCCGCTCCACCCGATTGCCGCTGAAGAAACTGATGATCTAGGGGCCTGTCCGACGCTTCCAGCCACCGATTCAACAAGCGGCGCAACCACTATTCATTAAGGCGTGACCATGAGCCCCCGCGTGTTCGAACGTATCGTAGACCGGCCTTGGCTGACCTTGGCACTCGTAATCGCTCTGGTAATCCTGGCCGCCTCCGGTCTCGATCGCTTGCGATTCATCACCGGTTACAAGGTCTTCTTCGACAACTCGAACCCGGACCTGCAAGCCTTCGAAAACCTTCAGGCCACCTATTCGAAAAACGACAGCATCCTGTTCGTCCTGGCCCCCAACGACAAAAATGTGTTCACTCGGCCTACCCTTGGAGCGATCCAACAGCTCTCGGAGAAGGCGTGGCAGATCCCGTTCAGTCGCCGGGCCGATTCGCTATCAACGTACCAGCACACCTATGCCGAAGAAGACGACTTGGTCGTCGCCCCCCTCTACGACGATACCGACACCCTGACGGATGAGCATATCGCCGCTATCCGTCAAACCGCCACCCACGAACCCTTGCTGGTAAACCGCATTCTCTCACCCGACGGCGCCGTTACCGGCGTGCTGGTGAGCATGGAGATGCCGGGCGAGGACCCGCAGAGCGAATTGCCCAAGGTAGCCGACTATGTTCGAGGCATCGTCGAGTGGTTCGAGGCAAGCTACCCCGATATCCCCATCTACATAACCGGCATCGTCATCATGGACGCCACCTTTGCCGAGGCCACTGCCCACGACCTGGGCACCCTGGTGCCCACCATGTTCCTCATCATCTTGGCAGTGTTGACCCTATTGCTCAGGCAATGGAGCGCCACTTTTGCCGTGGTTCTGGTTCTGGTGTTCTCCGTTGTGGCGGCAATGGGCATGGCAGGCTATGCGGGGATAGGGCTGACGGCACCGACCATGTCGGCACCGACCATCATATTGACATTGGCAGTCGCCGATAGCGTCCATCTGCTGATGACCTATTTCCATAATCTCTATCGCGGACGTCCGCGCCGTGAAGCCATGCTGGAGAGCCTCCGCATCAACGCTCAACCCGTGTTCATCACCAGCGCGACCACAGCCATTGGCTTCCTGAGCATGAATTTCAGCGAATCACCGCCATTTCGCGATTTAGGGAATATTACCGCGATCGGGGTGATGATCGCCTATGGCCTCTCCGTTGTCTTCCTGCCGGCACTGATGATGCTTCTTCCGGCCAATGCCAGAAAGGGTGATTCCGCCCACAATGCCATCGTCCATCATATTGGCGAGTTTGTCGTGCGACGTTACAAGGCGCTACTGGTTTTCCTGCCCCTGGTGTGTCTGATACTGATCGCGATGGTCCCCCGAAACGAACTCAATGACGAATTCGTGAAGTACTTCGACAAGTCGATTCGGTTCAGGGCGGATACGGATTTCGCCACCCAGAATCTTACCGGCATCTACACCATTGAGTTCTCTCTACCGGCAGGAAGGTCCGGTGGGATAGCAGATCCAGCCTACCTGACGCACTTGGACGCTTTTGCCAACTGGCTACGGCAACAACCCGAAGTCCTGCATGTCAATACGATCGCCGACATCCTCAAACGTCTCAACCGAAACATGCACGGTGACCAGCCAGAATGGTACAAACTCCCTGAAAGTCAGGAACTTGCCGCACAATATCTTCTCCTTTACGAAATGTCGCTCCCCTACGGTTTGGACCTGAACAACCAAATCAACATCGACAAATCGGCGACTCGCGTGTCCGTCTCCCTGCACAGCCTGTCCACCAATGAACTACTGGATCTGGATCGACGAACTCAGGATTGGCTACGCGCTTACGCCCCTGCCCTCCAGAGCCCCGGCACGGGCACGACTATGATGTTTTCCAGAGTCGGCGCGCGAAACATCCTGAGCATGCTGTCCGGGACCTTGATTGCCTTGGTACTGATTTCCGTTCTGCTGATCTTCGCCCTGAGATCCGTCTCCATTGGGCTCCTGAGCCTCATACCCAATCTGGTTCCGGCGTCCATGGCGTTCGGCATCTGGGGTATCTTCGTCGGCCAGATCGGGCTCTCCCACTCCATCGTCATGGGGATGACCTTGGGTATCGTGGTGGACGACACCGTCCACTTCCTCAGCAAATACCTGCGCGCCCGCCAGGAGCGTAACTTCTCGCCTCTGGAGGCGGTGCGCTATGCGTTCGACACCGTTGGCAATGCGCTGCTGGTAACGACTGTCGTGCTGGTTGCCGGATTCCTCACCCTGGCCCTTTCCGCCTTTGAGATGAATGCATCCACCGGGCTGTTGACGGCAATCACCATCGCTGTGGCACTGGTCACCGACTTCTTCCTGCTGCCCCCACTGCTGATTGCCGTCGACCGCAATAGGGGGAATGCGAAGTCAGCCTCGGATTAGCCCGTGCAGCGCGAGGGTAAAGGCCTCCAGTAGTGGGCTTTTACAGAGAAATGTCAGAATATTTTACAGCTCTCAGCGTCCGACACAGATACCAGCACCCTCCCGAACCGCCGCGAAAACCAAGGAAATTCCAGTGAATGTGCCGAATATCGGGGGCCAGCGGCATCGAGCAGACCCTCGACCACGGAATCCGCATGCCGTCCGTATGAATCCACCTGTCAATTTCTTTTACACGTCCGTTAATCTCACCTGCCAGAACGTCCTTCCACAACCAAACAGGCAACATAAAAAAGCTATAAATCATATAGTTAAATAAATATGCGAAACATGGCACACACATTGCTTACCATTGAGTGACCGTAATCGGAAGCCCGCTGGGGACGATGACGCCCAAGACATCCACCTGGCAAAAACCTAGCGTAATGAGGTCCTAGATGACTATCAGCAAGAAAATCATTAGTGCTGCAGTAGTTGCCGGTCTTGGCCTGTCCATGTCAGCCCAAGGCGCAACGCTGAAGACTCCCAGCGAAACCATCACCGGTATCGAAGCCTTCGACTGGCAGCAAGGCAATGCCTTGGCCGTCGGCGGCACCACGGCGATCCTGAACTTCGCCACCAACAGCTGCGTTGCCGGCGAGCCCGACTGCAACTTCGACGTGTTCGGCCACGCCCGCCTGAGCGCCTTCACGGGCGCCGGCGTCAGCCAGTCCAATCTCACCACCGGCGAACTGACCTATGTGTTCGGTTTCCAGGAGACCGTGGTCGAATTCATACAGTCCCCCATCACCGGCAACACCGCCAGTTTCGATTTCGTCGACTCGGTGCTCAAGGGCGGTGGCTCGAACTTCTTCCGCGTCTACTATGACGCCGTGGCCAATTCCGATGACTTGGCCGGTACGGGTTTCGACGACGGTACTCTAATCTTGGAAGGTGTGCTGGAAGAAGCCAACGCGGCCAGTTTCTCTAACTTCCGCGTCGGAGATCCCTCCAGCACCGTCCTCCTGGGCAGTGCCGGCAGTACTCCGGCTACCCCCACGAACGCTGCTGGCTGGGGCGCCACGGAGACGGTGGTCGGTAACGGCTTGACTGAGACTCTGTCTCTGACGGTAGCGAGCATCACTGTGAACGCGGCCTTCTTCCCGAGTCAGGCTGTGCTCAGCTTCCTGCTGGACAACATCTCCCAGATCACCCCGTTCACCACGGTTGATCCGTCGCTGAGCTTCCCCGAGGGTGGTATTGCAGACACTACCGCTCGAGTGGGTCCGGTCAACGGTCTGGTCGTCGGCGGTGACAGCATCATTCTGCAAACCGACACGAACAGCCCGATCACGACCGCCGGTATCCCTGAGCCCGCCAGCTTGGCTCTCCTGGGTCTCGGCTTCGCCGGCATCGGATTTGCTCGCCGTCGCAAGAGCTGATCTACCGCTCAATCCCCCGAAATTTATCGGGGGATATCAGTAAAAAAAGAGGGGGGCCTGGCCCCCCTCTTTTTGTTTGCCTCCCTACGTACCCTCATGAAAGCATGTCAGCAACCACCTCGGTAAAGAGTGCTTCTGCCGGGTAAGCCAAAAACCAAACCTTTACCCGCTCTGCCGCAGCGCCAAATTGCACCTCATCGAGCATACGCCTCACGGCATGATCAAACTTCCCACCTTCAAATTCATCACTTCTCAGCAGTACCCCTGCCCCCGCCTTTTCCACGCATCCCATCGTGAGGTGCTGATCCATGTTGGAAGCTATTCCCAACACAGGTGTACCCTCTCCGAGCGCTTGGTAGACAGTAGCGCTACCGCCATTGCAGATCACCAGATCGGCTCGCCGCGCCGCCAAATCGCCAGGCAGAAAATCAACGACTCGCATGTTTTCCGGCACTTCCTCAATGTGCTTTCGTCCCGCTGTGGCGACCAAACCATATATTGGCAGCGCCCCCAGCGTCTGTAATACGGCTGGTAGCAGATCCACCTTTCCCGACGAACCCAGAGTCACGTACACGAGAGGTCGATCCGTCGGCTGTTCATCCCACCAATTCGGCAAATCCATTTTCGGTGCCCACTGCACAGGACCGATATAGCGATGGTTGGCGGGAAGATTGCCGGTTGGCACCAGCTCGGGCACATCGAGATACAACACCCGATCCCCATGTGTGTAAGCTGCGCGCAAATCTGGAAGGACTTCAAGCCCATACTCTTTTCGCAGACGGTTCAACGCCTTGGCGTGCTGCCGGAAAACGGACTCTTGGACCAAGTGAAAAAAGAAACCTACCACCCGAGACCCGAAAAGCCGCACCGGCGGCAGATCCGGGATAGGGAAACGGGATTGGGTTGAATAGGGACTCCAGTGCGCATTGACAAGAGAAGCATAGGGAATGCCCTCCACTGCCGCACTCACCGCCAATGAAAGGCGGAAATCTCCCACCACCAGATCGGGACGAACGGACTTGAGCAACTCGCGGTCTTCCATGACATAGTCCTTCAGTTCCTCATAGCTATACAGAGGCGCCCCCTTGGATAAGACATCCAAAAATGCCTGGGGAGATTTACTATGAATCCGGTGAGTCGTAAACCCCCTGCCCTCCAGGCAGAACCCATATCGATCGTCAGACGCAAACTCAACCTGGTAGCGACTCGAATCCAGGGCACTGGCAAGCACCGCGGGCCGAACGACATGAGCCAGAGTAACCGCCTCCGATACGAAAAGTACCTTTTTCCGCTCCACCATTTGCCAGCTCCGCCCCTAACGACTCGTACAACATTCGCCTGTAGTGCATGGAATGAACGCTTCCAACCCGGCCTCAACGCCCGGCCGCACGTCCGAAAAGCCCGTGCTTGGCAAGTTCGTCGACGGCCTTCTGGTACAAATCGACGGCTTCCTGATTGCCTGCCCACGCGGCGAATTCCTTCATCCCTGCGTCAAGACTAATGTCCGGGCTATAGCCTAAAACGCTTTTCGAACGTTCCAGATCCGCATAGCAGGAATGAATATCACCGACACGGAACTCACCTTGATCGACCAGGTTCGGTGCCGTACCCGTGGCCTTGGCAAGAGCGTTTGCCACATCCAGGATCGTAATTTCGTCGCCCGTACCGATATTGAAAGCGGTCCCCGGGGTAGAATCGACCTCCAACGCCTTCACATTGGCCTGCACCACATCCTGAACGTGCACGAAATCCCGGCCCGGTTTGCCATTCTCATAGACATAGATCGGCTCCCCGGCAACCAATCGACTGTAGAAGATGGACACGACTCCGGTATAGGGATTTTTCAAAGACTGACGCGAGCCATAGACATTGAAATAGCGAAGCATGGTGACCGGTACGCCGAACGTCTCCGCCACATAACGGCACTGCTCTTCCTGTTGCTTCTTGGTCCAGGCATACACCGAGATAGGCTTGAGTATTCGCTCCTCCTGCGTACCCACTGCCGTCAGGGGCTCACCACAGTGAGGACAAAAGATATCGAACTTACCGGCTTCCAGATCTTCGCGCCGCCGCACTTCCGGGTAGACCGTGCCATGAGTGGCGCACGTGTGGGTTCCCTCGCCGTAGACCGCACGCGACGACGACAGCACCAAGCGCTTCAATGACTTCTTTTGCTTAATGATCGCTTCGAGAACCGTGGCCGTTCCGGTGCAGTTGGTATCAACATAACTTCGCAGGTCGTACATACTCTGCCCAACCCCCGTCAACGCCGCGAAGTGGTAAACGGCGTCGATATCCTGCATGGCCTCGGTTACCGCATCCAGATCCCGCACATCGCCCACAATGCACTCTATCCGTTTGTCCAGATACTCGGGGAACGTCTCATTCTGTCCGTGAATCTGAGGATCCAGGCAATCGAGAATCCTCACCGAATGGCCAAGTTGCAGCAAAGCATCTGCGGTGTGGGAGCCTATGAACCCAGCGCCACCAGTTATCAAGATATTCATCAATCACTCCCGGGCATACCGAACGAGGACTGCCAGAGCGGCCTCTTACTCGGCGGGTTTGGTTTGTCATCCGAACGATCGGGGAAGCCGAAAGGTTTCGCCGAGCGCCGCTCATCGAAGGCCATCTGAATAATCAACATCAGCATCCGATCGCGAGATCGAAGCCCACAAATTGACCTGGAAAATGCCGTCAGGATATCCCCGCAACGACTGGAGCGTCGTTCGCTTGAACCATTCGACGACCAGCGAAGTTAGCGGGCGCCAAGCTACAGGGAAGTGTTCACATGCCCCCGGAGGCGCCCAGCCCTTAGCGGCCCATCGGGCAGTGCCCCGAACAACGACCTACGCTCGGTAATCCATTGAGTGTAGCAAAGAGCCTGACCCCTAGAAGCTTGGGGCCGAAGTGCTCGCGGTGAGAATCGTTGAGAACACGTAACTGCACATACCTCATCCACGGTTGGTGCCTGCGCAACCAACCGCCGGCCGAGTGGTTACGAGAGGGCTTGGATTGCAGCCCTCGCCACGACCATGCCGCTATCCATCAGCGCTTATATCGGATCCGTCTGCGCAGCTCATTGGCCTGTTTTTTATAGCCAGCGCCACTCTCCATCGCGTCCAACTCTGCCAGCACCTGCAAAGCATCCTCGGATTGGTCGGCCCCATACAGTATCTCCGCCAGGTGCAACCGCATTTCCGGAATCTCCGGGTTCAGACGTATGGCCTCCTGCAGCAACCTGATCGCCCGCGCCGGCTCGGTATCCTTCACCAGCATCGCAAGGGTATCGCTTACTTCCGCCCTGCGCGGCGCCAGGATGTAAGCGCGCTCCGCGTATTTCCTTGCGTTTTCAGGATCCGTTTTGCGAGCCAACCAGGCCAGGTCATTCAGTGCGCCTATATTGTCTGGATCGTCAGCAATGACTGTTGCCAACTCATTTCGAGCTTTGGCCAGATCTCCCTGTTCCTCCAGGAACTTGGCCAACTGGTAACGGGCCGCCCAGTCCTTGGGGTTTTCTTCCAGCCAGGATCGGAGCACCGCTATTCCACCTTTGGCATCTCCCCGTTTCACTTTGACCAAAGCCAAGCGACGCGCGGTAGGACCGGAAGCCTTTTCCCCGAGAAGTTTGCTGAGCAAACGCTCAGCCTCGCCGAGATTTCCCAGCTTCAGGTTGGCCCAGCCATTGAGCTCGAGCACGTCCACGTTGTCAGGGTAGGCATCGACCAGCCGTGCCAGTCGGCGCTGGCCTTCGGCATCCTTGCCCAGCATCAACAGAAAACGGACATAGGCGCTGTTGATCAGGTAGCTGTCGGGGTCTATTTCGGCCGCCTTTGCCAACCATTTGAGCGCTGTATCAACATCCCCGGTATCAGACGCGGCCTGAGATCCCAAATAGTAGGCCCGCGCTGAGGTGGGTTCCACCTCCATCCAACGCTGAACGACGTTTCGCGCCTCTTCGGCTCGCCCGCTTAGCAGGAGACTTTCGGTTCTGACCCTCAGCAAAAGCGGCGAATCGAGTTGCTGTTCATCAATGGTTCCGGTCAGTAAATTTGCCGCTTCGCCTGACCTGCCACGCTCCACGAGCAGCTCTACCAACTTCAGTCGCACCTCCAGCGACTGTGGATCGATTTCCAATGCCTTGCGCAGATAGGACTCCGATTTGGCGCTGTCCCCGGCTTCTTGCTCAACGCGGGAAAACGCCAGCAGACTGTCGACATCTGTGGGATCGGCATCCACGGCCGTCTGGAGATAGTCCCGCGCGCGCTCGAAATCCTTTTCCAGCATTGCAATGGCCGCCAGGTTGCCCAAGGCCGACTTATCGCCAGGATGATTTCGCAGCACCTCTTCAAGCACTGACTTGGCCTGGTCGAACTTTTTCTCACCCAGGAATGTGACCGCCTTGAAATTACCGCCCAGCGACGAAGCAGGAAACGCTTTCTCCAGGGCCGCCGAAGCCTTCATCGCACCGTCATAGTCGCCTTGACGCAATAGAAAAGACACCAGAAGAAGGCGATTTTGCAGATCCTTAGGAGAATCAGCGACCGACTTTTCGAGCATTTTCCTGGCATCTTCCGCTTCCCCGGCACGTATCAATGCCTGACTCAGCAGCCCTCGCGTCTCGTGGGATTCCGGCTTGGCCAGCAGTGCCTCGCGAAAGGCGGTGACCGCCTTTTCGACCTGGTTTGTCTCCAGGTAAACCCGGCCAACGAGATTTTGGGCATACGGGTTTGTCGGGTCCTGCGCGAGCACAGGGGTTAACAGGTCAAGACTGCTCTTATATTCCCCCAATCGAAACTGCACCTGCGCCAAAGCAACATTGGCGGCCACTGAACGAGGACGCTGAGACCGGAATTTCGTCAGGTACTCCGCAGCCTGCCAATCCTTCCCAACCATCAGATAGGCAATGCCGAGGTAGAAATTCAAGCGATCATCCTGAGCCCCCAGGGACGCGGCGGTATTCAGCGACTCGACCGCAGCTTCCCAGCGGTGGTCATTCAAATATATCCGCCCCTGCAACAAAATGGCCTCCGTCCCCATTCGCAGACTTTCCTTCAAGGCGTCCAAATCCTTTTGAGCCGCCGAATCGTTACCCAGGTCCACATAGAGCTTGGCTCTCTCCAACCGATCCCCCCACGACAGGCGCCCAAACTCGACTGCCTTGCCGTAGGCAACCACTGCTTGTATGAAGTTCCCCCGATCACGCTCGATTCGTCCCAAAACGCTCCATGCGGGTGCAAATTTCGGATCATCCTTTAGTGTTTGATCAATCAGCCTTCGCGCGTCCTTCTCCTCACCGCGAGTGGCAGCAACGGTGGCTTTTCCTACCAGGGCGTCCGACAAACCGGGGACAATTTGCAAGGCTTTGTCGTACGATGCCAACGCCTTTTCCGAATTGCCCAAGGCTTGAAATGCATGCCCCCTTGTCGCCAAGAGGTAAGCGGCATCATTGGGTTTGAAGCCATCTGACACTTCGTAACGGTCCAATAGTGCCTGGTAGTTGCCCAGTTGCAACTCGGCTCTGGCCAGATAGATCAACGCAGCACCACGCTCGATTCCATGGCGCAAGGTAAAATCAAGTTCCTTCTTGCCTTCTTCCGGTTGGCCGTTTTCCACATACAACTTGCCTAGCAGCCAGCGCGCCTCGATGTTCTGTCGGTTTACCCTGAGTGCATTCTTGAGCTCGATCTGCGCGCTCCTCAACTCATTGGCCGCGAGAGCGGATTTCGCCCGAGCCAGATATTCTGCATCGGTCAGTTCCGGCCCAGAGCAGGCTGCAGAAACAACAATCAGACACGCCAGACTCGAATTCTTCACCCAACCGCGCAACATGAACATCTACTCCGCGCAAAAATAGCCAAGATCACTCTTTTCCCGTCGGCAGGGTTCCTGCGCCCCCCGGATTCAACGAAGAAATGGACACGGTCCAAACTCTTGAAGTTCCTGATCCGGGTCGCCTCCCAGGCGAATCAACAGCCACCCGCCACGCCGCAGCGCTTTCCGCACGGTTGCGAGCCAAGCCCATTTCCATATCCATGGTAGTGTCTATCGGTCACAAACTAAACTGCTTTACCCTGCATTACAGGCATTTTCGGATGCAGGAGCCCTGAGCTGCACTCAGGAAGCGCCTTGAGACCCATGCGGCGGAGTTTACGCTGATCGCCAAAGTGATGTCCGACAAGCACGATCGGCGCAATGAGGTCATGATTGAAACTGGATTGCTCCCGGGTCGATTCACGCAATAGCACTGAAAACAACGCATTGGCGTTTACCCCAGTGTCGCAGAACTATCGAATTCAGAAGCGTTCAGACATGGACAAAGATCGTTACAATCAGTATCCACTCACACCCAATGCGCACCTGTTGCCAACTCTGACACCCTGTCGGTATGGAGTGAAAAAGCCGAGGAACGCCGTGAACCCAGCGATGAGCACCTCACTGTGGCATCCAAGCCGCAGTACAACTCGGCTCACACGCTCCATACCACCTGCGCAATATCAACCGGAGGGTGAATAGTTACTCCAATCCTATGAAAAACTCGCGCACTTCCCGGGAAGACGCGGCAATGGGGCTGTTCAGCGGTCCGGCATCGAAGCGGCTATCGGCAAGGGACCCAGACCATCGCTCTACGGCTTTCTCCGTAGAGCGATGCAAGACTCACAGATCCCCGGTGGCTCCGGCTTCCATTATCGACATCAGCTTGGTGTTCACATCCACTGCCAAGTCATGCAGTTCCCCTTCCAGACTGGCACCTTGAATGAGCATGTCCAAATTAAGCATCATGAGCGAAACGCTACCGTCAGACTCTTCTACCAAAGCGATACGGCAAGGCATGTAGGCCGCAAAAATAGAAGCGTAGTCAACCATCTTGCGCGCGGTCAACGGGTCACAGAACTGGAAGATCTCCAGGCGCTTGGACTCGAATCCCATGGCCTGAACCTGTTTGCCCAAGGGCTGATGGGCAACGAACATCATGTTCAGATTGTTGGCTCTCAACTTCATGGAATCGATGGCATCTTCCGGGGACACGCCTTCATCGAGAGTCATTTTGACCACGGTCTGCTCGATATTGATCCGCTGGGCCTGAGGTCCTTCCTCGGCGAAGGCCAGGGAACAGGCAAACAGAACCAGAATCAGGAAAAGTCGTTTCATTCAATGAACTCCTCGGTGGGATTGGCAGAACAGTGGCAACCAAGCAATGTGTCAACCAGCGGGTCAGTCACCGTCGGTAGGTTTCAGGTCCGCTACACCGACAACACGGCCGATACGGATCCGTAATGCTCACGATGTCGGTGGATGGGTTACTCGAAAAAATCAAGTAAATCCAACCCAGACTGCCACATGGCGCAAGTAGCCGTTGCGTTGAGTAACGATAGCACGTAGACACCCCTTTACGAGCCCAGGGGCCGGGCCGCGGACACAGCGACGTCAGTCGACGTGCGTTCCGACCCCACAACAACACGCCATTTAAGACGCGGGCTCCTCGCGGGTCTCATATTTGCGTTTCCCCAACCCGCCACGCAGGCGACGGGCTGGTACCCCAAACCATGTCTCTCCCGGCCCGATCGTGGTACCCGGATTGACCAACGAACCCGCCAATACCTTTGCCCCATCGCCGACCTGTACGCCAGCGCCAATCAAGGATCCACCACCTATGGTGACATTGCTGCCCAAGGTGATTGGAGCATGCGCCATCTTGTCGCCGAGCATGTTATGCGCCGCCAGGATGGATCCCTCCCCTATGATCGTGTTGGAACCGGCGGTGAACAACGGCGGGTCGAGGATGATACCGCCACTGTAGGTATTGCTGCCGAGTTTGGCTCCCAGGGCAATATAGACCACCCTCATCAGCGGTACGGGCATGCCGCCATTGCGCGTGAGCGTATAGAAAAACATGAGATAAAACAGAACGTATACATGATAGGCAAACTCATCTCGCGATTCCGGTTCAATCAATCCTTCCTTGATGGGAAAGAACCGAATGAAGATGCGGTAGACCAGCATCAGAAATGCGTAACAGAACACGATCCCGGCAAGGGTCAATATCACACCACGGAAATCGCCAAAATCCAGCCCCCCCAGGCTCCAGCGAGTGGCCAGGATCCCGGAACTGATGGCAATGATCGCCAAAATCAGAAAGGTGACGATGGGCAAGGCACCGATTTTTCTCATGATCTCTCCATCCGGTTCACGGGAGGCGTTGGGGACATGCGGACTCAGGAAACGATATTATTATGATTTTCAACTGTTTTTTGTCCGCAGGCCGTTGCAATGGCGGGAAACGCGGCTAGGCAATTTCCACAATCCACATCTCGGCTACCAGTATAGATGGCTGCCAAGCCGAACAGCCCCCCTGGCCACCGGATAAAACGGCCTCAGTCCCTCTCCAGTCCGCTCTCTGCCACGCATCAAGGAGCCCCGCCGGCGACGCAACGCTCGCGTCGATGGTCAATTACTTCGGCGGTAGATTTCTACTATGCCCGACATTCCGCGGATCGTCGGCATCAATGCGCCGCCAAATCGGCCGCGAATTCCTCCAGTATCCCATCGGTAGCCTGCTGAAAGCCTTTGACGGTCGCAAGAAAATCCTGCGCAGGCGTTTGCACCACCCACCGATAGCCTTTCACCAGAGCCGGAGCCCGCGAGCCTACACGCCGCACTTCGAGGTCGATCGCCACCACGGCACGCCAGCTGTCCTTGCCTTGCTCGATCTCAAATTGACGAATCTGTCCGCCGATTACCACAGCGTTGTCGCCGCCGTCGTATCCGACGACCTTTGCCCCCGTCGCGGCGGAACGCAACCAATCGGTAAGATAATCCTGCATCAGGCGGGGAGGACTCTTCACCCAGAACCGGTAGCTGTATTGGCTGACGCTACGATGTTCCGCATCGTCGCTGTACAGCAGGGCACGTTCGTTGTAGATGCCCTCCGCCCCCAGGGTACGTATCGCAATATCGCCAGCAATGTCCAAAGGCGCTGGAGATGGCGGAGAAAATCGATAGAAAACATCCTTCGGTGCGGGTGGCGCCGTGCACGCACTGACGAGAAAGGCCAGGACCACCAGCACGGGGGTTCGAGCGCGCCGGTACACGTTTATTTCTCCCCTGATTGACGCCCGCCGAGTAGCAGGCCGGGGTTTTGACGAATTTGGCGACTGAATTCATTCATATTGCGGCTGGTACCTTCCAGATGATAGGCGACAGCCCCGGCGTGTTCGTTCAGGGTGGCCAGAATTCGCCTCAGGTCTGCCACGGACGCGCGCAGGTCCGGCCGATTCTCCCCAACGGCAGTATCCATTTCCAACAGCAGTGCATCCAATCGTTTGCCAGAGGCACCCAGACCGCGAGAGAAGGCACCGATATCCGCCGAGGCGCTCTCCAGGTTGCCTAACATGCGCTCCATGCCGGCAACACGCTTGGCGCTGAACATTTGTTCCAACCGCTCGGCCGTCCGACCGAGGCTGGCCACCAGGTCTTCCAGCTTCTGCCGCACGTGAGGCACTTCGCCGCGAAAGCGGGTTGCCAGATCCGCAACCCCCGCCAGTGCCCTGGGAGCATCGCGCTGAAGTTCCGCGCTCAGGCCGGTGAGCCCGGCCAGCAGGCCGGGCAGGTCGCTATCCAGCTTGGCAAGCAGGGAAGAGAACTTCGCCAGCATCAGGGGGCCATGATCGTCGAGTGCCGCCGCCGTTCCGTCCAGCGCCCGCGCCAGGGTCGTGATCAGAGGACGCAGGGAATTTCGTGTCAGGTCGCTAAGATCGGTAGCTACATCATTGACCGACTCCAGCAGATTGGCCGGCGCGCGGCCCGTGATTTCGCTACCCGGATTGAGTGCAAGGCCGGCAACACCCTGCAACACGTGGATCGATACCGTGCCCAATAAACCAGAGGCGCGGGGCTGGGCAACACTGTCGGCCGGTATCTTCCATCCACGCTGGACAGCGAAATCGACGCGAAAGCGCAGACCCCGGGCGCCCTCTTCCGGGCTCACCGCATCCACTTGTCCGATTTGAAAGCCCTCGTAGTACACCGGGGTCCCGAAACGAATGCCGGCCACGTTGGCATAATAGGCATGATATCGATCGGAAGGACCGCTGCGGCCGGTCAGCAGATACAGGGCAACGACCAGCGCGGCGAGCATCAGCAGGACGAAACCGCCCACAAGCAGGTAGTTTACGTTATCGCGTCTCATTCGATTTCCAGGCCGGTAAGTCTCTCCAGATACTCGTCCGCATCCAGGTCGATGTTGCGCGGACGACGGTTGAGCAAGTCCTGGATGCGCGCATTGTCGCTGTTGCGAACCTCATCCACTGTGCCCGTCATGAGGATATGCCCCTGATCCAGCACGGTGATGCGGTCTGCAATGGTAAAGGCACTGTCGAGTTCGTGGGTGACCACCACCATGGTCATATTCATCACATCGCGCAACTTGAGGATCAACTGATCGAGTTCCGCCGCCACCACCGGATCCAGACCCGCCGAGGGCTCGTCAAAGAATAGCAGCCTGGGGTCCATGACGATTGCCCGCGCCAGTGCCGCCCGTTTGATCATTCCACCGGATAGCTGAGCCGGCATCAGGCTCTCGAACCCGCCGAGATTGACCACCTCCAGCTTCATGTGGGCCATGATGCGGATGGTCTTCTCATCCAGGCGGGTATGTTCGCGCAGGGGCAAGGCAACGTTGTCGCCGATGTTCATGGAATTGAACAGGGCACCGCCCTGAAAAGACACGCCCATTTTTTTGCGCAGGGCATGCAATTCGCTGTCGCTGGCACTGGTGATATCCGTACCGAGCAGGCAAATCGAACCGCTGCTGGGCCGGTTGAGGGCCAACAAATAACGCAGCAGTGTGCTTTTTCCAGAGCCGCTGCCGCCCATGATGACCATCACTTCACCCTGACGCACGGTCAGACTGACGCCCTTGAGGATCATCCGCCGACCGTAGTGGGTCACCAGGTCGCGGACTTCGATGGCGGGCACTGCGTCGTCCATGACTCAGCGAGACAGGAACCAGGTGAAGACCATATCGGCGATGATGATATAGGTGATCGATTGCACCACAGAACGGGTGGTAGCGCGCCCTACCCCCTGAGCCCCCCCGGAGACGTTGAACCCGTTGGCGGCAGCAACCAGGGCGATGATCAGCGCAAACACCAGACTCTTGATCAGCCCCTGGAACAGGTCATCGGCCGCCAGCGCCTCCACGGTACGATCGAAATAGGCGGGGATGCTCACCCCCAGTTCCAAGGCGCTGTAGACGGCACCTCCGAGCAAACCCATCAGATCCGCCAGCAGTGTGAGGCAGGGCAACAGGACCAGCATGGCGAACAACACGGGGGCCACCAACTGACGCACCGGATGGATACCGATGACCTGCAACGCGTCCACTTCCTGGGAGATCTGCATGGTGCCGATCTGCGCCGCAATCGCCGATCCCGAGCGCCCCGCAACCACGATCCCGGTGATCAATGGCGCAAACTCGCGGGTCACCGACAGGGCAATACCAACAACGACCTGTGACTCGGCACCGAAGGTCTTCAGCGTCTCGATCCCCTGAATCGCCAGCATCATACCGATCACGAATGCCAGCAGGGCGACGATCGGCACCGCCTGTAGGCCAACCGCGCGGGCCTGTTCGAACACCAGCGAAAGTCGCACCGGCTGGCCGCGAAAGGGCCCCAGCAACAACCATTCCAGGCTCTCCCACAGCAGCAGGCCGATGTGGCCCAGTTCCTCTATACCGCGCAGGGTGGCCCGGCCAACCCCCTGGACAAGAGACAATGGCCGTACCCGTCAGCCCACAGCCCTGATGTGTTCATCCACATTGGCTGCGATGGGAAAAACCTTATCCAGGCGAGCCAGTTGCAGCACGTTCATGGCCGCCGAGCTGACGCCGATCAAGCCGAAGTCCAGCTTGCCCGCCCGCGCCGTCTGGTAGCCCTCCACCAGGCTGGCCACGCCGGAGCTGTCGATATACGTGACGCCGGAAAGGTCCACCAGCACCGGTTCCCCCTTTTTCAGGGAGTTGATGATGGCCTCACGAACCTCGGGGGAGGTAGACATATCCACGTCCCCGGAGAGTTGGACCACCGCGTAGCCGTTGCGGTTGACGATCTCGTAGCGCATGTGCGTAAGCCTTTCTAGTTTAAAATGTGAGTGCTTGGAACGCCCCAGCAACCGAGACATTCACTGGCAACGCTTCTTCATCACCAGCCGGTTACCCTGCCCGTCGTCCGGCGCGGTGAAACAAACCTCGTCCATGATGGCGTGAATGAAATGAACCCCCAGACCACCGGGCCGCACCTCGTCGAGACTTCGCGGCTTGATGTGCGCGGGATTCACCGGATCGGCGAAATCGGTAATGCGTATCTCCACGTCCGCACCGATTTTATCCACATCCAGAACGAATTCCCTTATCGCACAACGACAGCCGTTGCCATAGGCGTGCTGGATCACGTTCATGCATGCCTCGTTTACCGCCACCACGATGTCGCGAACGTCTTCCTGCGTACAGCCCGCCCTGCCCAGCGCGCTGGCCAGCGCCGCACGCATGGGTTTCAGTGACTCGGGAGCTGCGGCGAACCGGGCTTTCAACAGGATGGAATCTGACATTGCGGCAGTCTCAACCGCTACGCGCCGAGCGAATCATCAACACGGTCGCGTCATCGCGGCGTTTTCCACCCTTGCGGTGGATCTCACCGACAATGGATTCGAGCAACTGCTGCGAGGGCAGTCCCTCAAGACGGTCCAGCAAGCGCTGCAATCCTTCCACCTCCAGGGGTTGATCGTCGGTGCCGTAGGCCTCGGTCACCCCATCGCTGAAAACGTATAGACTGCCGCCGCGCAGATCCAGTTCAAACTCTGGGAACTCGGCCTCGGCAACGATGCCGAGCGGCGGCGCACTGGCCGGTATCTCTTCGTAGGAGCCGTCGACTCTGCGAAACAGCGGTGGCTGGTGCCCGGCATTGGCCCAGCACGCGCGGTGTGTCCTCGGATCATAGAAGCCGGTAACGACCGTGACAAACATGCCCCGCGTGCTCGACTCGCAGATCTCTTTGTTGACTCGGGCCAGCAACTGCCCCGGTCTGGGCACATCTCGTGCCAAACAATGTAACAGACTACTCGTCTTCGCCATCAACAAAGCGGCGTTCATGCCCTTGCCCGAGACATCTCCCAGGGTAAATCCGATCACACCATCATCCAACGTGAAGCTGTCGAAAAAATCGCCGGAGACCTCCAACGCCGGTGCATTGATACCGTGCACGGGAAAATCCGGCGCCGCCGGGGCCGGCAGCAGGCTCAATTGAATCTCACGGGCCAACTCCAGCTCTTTGCGCATGCGCTCCTGCTCTAGCAAGGCTCGGGCCATGCGAGCGTTATGGATGGCCAGGGAAGCAGATGAGGCCAAAACCCGGATCAAACTGCTATCGCGGCTATCGAACAGGCCATCATCGCTGCATTTATTGATCACTTCGAGGGCGCCGAAGCTCTCCCCTTGGGCAGCCAAAGGCGCACACAGAATGGAGCGCGTGCTAAAACCGGTCTTTTCGTCAACAAAACCGGCGAAGTCCGGGTCTTGAGCGACGTCGCGGATCATCTGCACCCTGCCCTCTCGCACCGCTCTTCCCACCACCCCCTGGTCGAGACCGATCCGCAAGCCGGTGATATCCACCGGGCCGGAGCATTCTTTGCAGACCAGATCGTGGGTCTCGGCATCCAGCAGAAACAGCGTTGCCGCCTCCGTATGCAGATGCTCTTTGATCCGGTGCACCGTATTGGTGAGGGTCTCGGCCAGATCCAGCGACGTGGCAAACGATTGCACCATCTCCGCCAGGAGGTCGAGATACTCCTCCAGCGTCTGGTCATCATTTTCATACGTCGTACCGGGAATCGAATCTGCCATTGCCCTGCCCATCAGCCGCCCTTGCGGCACTGACTACTAGCATAGGCGAAAACGCCGAAACCACGTACAATACTTCGGCTAAATCGCTGAATTGAAAGCACTCGCCCCTTGGATAAGACCCTTCCCGCCCTGCAGGTCCTCGCCCGTCTGCAACAAACCCTGCGCAACGGCACGCGCTGTCTCCTGCAAGCGCCGCCCGGCTCCGGCAAGACCACCGGCATTCCACTTGCCTTGCTGGACGAACCTTGGCTGGAGGGCAAATGCATTCTCATGCTCGAACCGCGCCGTCTGGCAGCCCGTGCGGCAGCCACTCGCATGGCCGAGACGCTGGGTGAGAAGCCGGGCGAAACGGTCGGATACCGCATCCGCTTTGAGAAAAAAGTCTCTGCCGCCACCCGCATAGAGGTGCTCACCGAGGGTATTCTCACCCGCCGCCTTCAGCATGATCCCCTGCTGGAGGACGTGGGCTTGATCATATTCGATGAGTTTCATGAGCGAAATCTACAGGCTGACCTGGGTCTGGCCCTCGCTCTGGACATTCAGCAGGGACTGCGCGAGGACCTGCGATTGCTGTTGATGTCCGCCACCCTGGAGGGCGACGAGCTGGGCAGTCTCGACGTATCCGCCCCGCGTATCGTCGCCGAGGGGCGGACATTCGAGGTGGACCTCCGCTATCACCCGCCGAAGCGTGACGCGGACATCATTGATCATTGCGTACAGCTTTCCGTCCAAGCGGTTCGCGAGCAGCAAGGAGATATCCTGGTGTTCCTGCCAGGCGGTGCGGAAATCCGCCGCGCTCACAAGGCATTGCTGGAACGCCTGCCTGCTGTGGACATACTGCCGCTGTACGGCGACCTGCCCCGGGATCAACAGGATCACGCACTGCGGTCCTGTGCTCCGGGCAAGAGAAAAATCGTTCTGGCCAGCGCCATTGCCGAGACCAGCCTGACCATCGACGGCGTGCGCGTGGTGATCGACAGTGGCCTGGGGCGCCGGGCGGTATTCGATCCGAACAATGGGCTAACAAGGCTGATTACCCGCCGAATCAGCAAGGCATCCGCGGTTCAGCGGGCTGGCCGGGCCGGCCGACAGGCTCCCGGGGTCTGCTACCGGCTATGGCACGAGCAAGAGCGCCTGGAACGCCGAATCCGCCCGGAAGTTCTCGACGCAGACCTCTCAGCATTGGCCCTCGAACTCGCCCGCTGGGGAATAACCGAACCTGAACGTCTGTGTTGGCCCGATCCACCGCCTGGCGGGGCCTATGCCAAGGCCCGCGAACTGCTCGTGGATCTGGGCGCCCTGGACAATGGCGCACGCATCACCGCCAAGGGGCGGGAAATGGCGGATCTGGGGGTTCACCCGCGCCTCGCCGCCATGCTGGTTCACGCACGCAGGCGTAATCTGGCCCCATTGGCCTGTGACCTGGCGGCCCTGTTGTCAGAGCGAGACCCTCTGCCGCAAGCGCAGTCCGCGGATATCGATCTGCGGCTGGAGGCGCTTGAGGACTGGAGAAAAATGCCTCGCCAGAGCCGCGATGCCCGGTTTCGCCGGATCGATCAGGCGACCCGACATTGGCGACAGCGACTCGCCATCGAAGCCGACCTGTCTGCCCCCTTGCGGAGCGAGGCTGCCGCTCTGCTCATGACGGCCTACCCCGACCGGATTGCCCAAAACCGCGGTGGCGACGGGCTGCGATTCCTGCTTGCCAATGGACGTGGTGCGCGGCTGGGCGAGCTTGATCCGCTGCGCCAGGCTGACTATCTGGTGGCCGCCCACCTAGATTCCGGGGAACGTGAAGGCCGCATTCACCTGGCCTTGCGGGCAAGTGCGGCACAACTCTCAGAAACGCTGGAGGCACGGATACAACAACAAGAAAGCGTGCAGTGGAATGCCCAGAAACAGGCTGTGGATGCCCTAATGGAAAGACGACTCGGAGCCCTGGTATTGGCTCGCAGACCCTCAAGCAATACCAAACCGGAGACGATAACCCTGGCATTGATCGAGGGCATTCGCCGAACGGGCATGGAGTCCCTCCCCTGGTCAGCCGCCAGCCGTAATTTCCAGCAGCGAGTGCTGAGCCTCGCGCACTGGCGTCCGGGTGATTCTTGGCCCACAATGACGAACGAATACTTGGAGAATAATCTGGAAAACTGGTTAGCACCTTACTTGCAAGGATGCTCACGGCTGATTGATCTACGGCGTATTGACATTCAGGCCATCCTATCGGGCATGCTGTCCTGGCCTCAACGTCAACGTCTGGATGGATTGTCTCCGACCCATCTGGCAGTGCCCAGCGGGTCAAGAATCGCGTTACGATATAATGCGGGTTTACCCCCGATCCTGGAGGTACGCATACAGGAGCTGTTCGGCCTGGAACGTACCCCCACGGTTTGCGGTGGGGAAATACCGGTGAACCTGCACTTGCTGTCGCCGGCACGCCGGCCCATTCAGATCACTCAGGATCTGGCTGGATTTTGGCAACGCACCTATCCGGAAGTACGAAAAGAACTGAAAGGTCGGTATCCCAAGCATGCCTGGCCCGAGGACCCGTGGAGCGCAAGCCCCACCGCCCGGGCCAAACCGCGGCCTGCCAAGGCGGGCCGCCAGCGAACCTGAGATACATCGGGTCGTCCAATTACAACATACGTCATCTGTTTTTAGTTGAAAAAAGGTATCCACTTTGTCCACTAGCTCAAAAATAGGCGTCTTTGTCGACGCGGAAAACATCAAGATGAACGGCGGTTATCAGATGCGGTACGACGTGTTGCGCTGTTTCGCTGCCCGAGAAGGAGGCCACCTGTTAAGACTCAACACCTACCTGGCCTACGACCAGGAGCGTGGCGAGAATGACCCTGACTACTACAAGAAATCTCAAATCTACCACCAGATGGTGCGTGACTTCGGTTGGAAGATCGTCACCAAGTTCGTGCGCCGCTACACCGACTTCGAAGGCAATGTCACCACCAAGGCCAATGCCGATCTGGAGCTGGCCGTGGATGCCATGCTGCAAGCCACCAAACTCGACAACATTCTGCTGGTGACCGGCGACGGAGATTTCCTTACCCTGGTGAATGCCTTGCAGAATAAAGGCTGTAGAGTCGAACTGCTGGCCTTCAAGAACGTCTCCAAGGCATTGCAGCGGCAGGTTGACGCGGTCTATTCCGGCTACCTGATTCCCGACCTGCTGCCGATCTCTTATGAACCCAAGAATGAGTGGGGAGCGGTCGGCTCCTGCGTGCGTGGCGTCTGCACCAAATGGTTCCCTGACAAGGGCTATGGTTTCCTGCGATTCGCAAAGCGCCTGGAAGGCGATTACTGGCGCACCGACCCCCGCGAGAAGGACTCCCCGTTCGAGAGCGTGTTTTGTCATGCCAACGAAGTGGCGGACGACGTCAGCGTGGACGACCTCATGCGCCGCGATACCATCCTGGAGTTTTATCTCAACCAGAGCGAGCAGGTCACCGACGGATTTACCGCCAACAACGTGCGCCTGGTGCACGCCCCTGGGCGAGCCAACAACAACAACTACAGCACATGAGTGTCGATGGGTGACTGCCCGCCCGCCGCATCGGCCACACAATGATGGCCGCCGGGAGGGACACAGTGAACCCGACCTCGAGGCGCGGCACCTGCGCGTCAGGGGCATTCGTCGCCGGGCGGCTCAACCCGAGCCTCAAATACCCCGTGCCGAAAGTGGATGCGCCATTGCCTTGATCCTTCCTCCCGGCTGCAACGGCCGGGAGAAGTCCCCTATTTCCCTTTCCAGACCAAGTGATACAGATCGTGCCGCCGGTCGCGCAGATTTTGCACCGTACCGCCGTTACGGGCCATGGCAAGCGACTCCAGGCGAAGATCGGCAAAGGCCACAGTTTCCACGTTGGGGGTGGTATCGGCGGCGATGCCATCGCGGGCGAAGGGAAAATCACAGGGCGTGAGCACGCAGCTCTGGGCGTATTGGATATCCATATTGGCAACATTCGGCAGGTTACCGACGTTGCCGGACATAACCACGTAGATCTGGTTCTCCACTGCCCTGGCCTGACAACAGTAGCGCACCCGCAGGTAGGATTGCCGCTCATCGGTGCAAAAGGGCACAAACAGAATCTGGATGCCCTGGTCGGTAAGATGGCGGACCAGTTCCGGGAACTCCGAGTCGTAGCAAATCAACACCCCGATCGGACCACAGTCGGTGTCGATGGCATTAAGCGTGCTGCCACCCTCTATGTTCCACCAGTACACCTCATTAGGCGTGGGATGGATCTTGGGCTGTTCGTGCACCGTGCCATCGCGCAGGAAGACATAGGAGATATTTTCGACCCTGCCAGTGGGCATGCGTGTCGGGTGCGAACCGCCGATGATGTTGATATTGAAACGCAGGGCCATGTCCCGCAGCGCCTCTACCAGACGCGGAGTGTATTTGGTGAGCGCCTCAATGGATTCAGCCGGTGAGAGTTCCTGATCCTCAACCGACAGCAACTGCAAAGTGAAGAGCTCCGGAAAGACCACAAAGTCCCCCTTGTAGTCGGCCACCACATCGACGAAATACTGCACGAGTTCCAAGAACTGTTCGAAACTGCTGACACGACGCTGCATGTACTGCACGGTGCCCACGCGTACCGTATCGGGCAGGCGGTGGCCATAGCGCTTCCCGCGGGTCTCGCCCTCCTCCCTCGAAACCTTTGGGTTGTACCAGATAAGGTGGACCCCATAACCCAAGGATTGCCGATCTGCATCCAGGTAGTGCGGAATCAACCCCTGAATCTCGAAACCGTTACGTAGCTGGAAGGACAACACGGGATCGCGCTGCTTCTTTTGTTTCACCTGCTCTACATAGTCTTCCGCCGATGTGAATCGCTTGATCCGCTTTGCCAGGGTTGGCAGCCGGCCGGCAAATACGATTCCCTTGAGGGAGAGTTCCTGGCACAGCCGCTTGCGGGCATTGTAGAGCCGCTGGCCGATCCGGTAACCGCGCAGATCGGGGTCGACACAAACTTCCATGCCGTAGAGCCACTCCCCCTCCGGATCGTGACGCGAAGCGTAGCCGTTACCGGTGATCTCTGCCCAGGTGTGGTTCTTGAGCGCCAAATCTGCATCGATACGGAAGGTGGCACAGTAACCCACCACCTTGTCACCGATGGTGACGACGAACTGGCCGGCAGGGAAATTGTTGATCTGCCCCAGCAGGGCGCCCTCGGTATAACCGTAAAGCCCGGTGCCTTCATAGGCACGCGTGGAGAGATCGGCCAGGGCTGGCACATCTTGTACGCGGGCATTGCGGACGTTGAGGCGGACCTTGGGATCGGAAAAAAAATCACTACTGACCATAGGAACTCCAAATGGGTTTGGCAGGCATGATAGACCTGCCAGTGAGATCGAGGTAGCCGGCCATCAAGGTTGCCGCCAAGACGGCCGATAAGCCGATACGATGCCCCGTTCCCTGCGGGAGCCACCTTTCATCGCCTTGTCCTGTTGAGGCCCCCCCACCATGAAGATTCGTGTAAAACTTACGTCGCTATCATTGGCCTTCGGCTTGATCCCGCTGTTGGTGGCAGCAGGGGCGGCGTATTTCTCCGCAGCCAATGCCTTGCACGAATCCGGCGACGACCGTCTCAGCTCGATTCGCGAAGCGAAAAAACAACAGATCGAACTGTATTTCCGGCATATCCGTGACCAGGTCATCACCCTGTCCGCCAGCACCATGATCGGTGAGGCGATGAGCGGATTCGCCGAGGCATTTAAATCCTACCCCGATGAGCTGGGCCTGACGGGGCAAGACCTCACGAACAAGGGTAATTCCCTGAGAGGCTACTACGAAAACGATTTCTCAAAGCAGTACCAAACCACCACCGGTCAGGCGGCTCCCATCACGCAGTTGATGCCCGTGGAGAGCCACGTACTGGCCCTTCAAGCCGCTTACATCGCGCAGAACCCCCATCCGCTCGGTGAAAAGGATGCCTTGGACAGCGCCGCCGACACATCCCGTTATGCCTCACTGCATTCCCGCTTCCACCCCATCATTCGGGATTACCTGAAAAAATTCGGCTACTACGACATCTTCCTGGTAGACCCGGACAGCGGCCATATCGTTTATTCCGTATTCAAGGAACTCGACTACGCCACCAGCCTGCTCGACGGCCCCTACGCCGAGACCAATTTCGCCGAGGCATTCAGGCGCGCCAACCAGGCAAAGACCGCCGATAGCGCCTTTTTGGTGGACTTTGCGCGTTACACGCCCTCCTACGAAGCACCGGCCTCCTTTATCGCATCGCCAATCTTCTACCAAGGGAGAAAGGTCGGCGTACTGGTGTTTCAGATGCCAGTGGATCGGATCGGCACCGTCCTTTCACAGCAACAGGGCATGGGGGAAAGCGGCGAGGTCTACCTGGTCGGCAGCGACAGGCTGATGCGATCCAACTCCCGCTTCGACGAAGCATCCACCATTCTCTCCAAGCGCGTTGACACCAAGGGTGTGCAGTCCGCCCTGGACGGTCAATCGGGCGTAGCGATCTTTGACGACTACCGGGGAATCGCCGTGCTCTCCGCCTATGCTCCCCTCGCCATTGAAGATGTCAGTTGGGCGATTCTGGCCGAACTCGACGAAACGGAAGCCTTTGCCGACGTCGACCGCCTGGGCTGGTTCCTGCTCGGCCTATCCGCTCTAACCGTCATCGTTGTCGCCTTGGCTGCCGGATGGTTCGGCGCACGGATTGCCAGGCCCATTATTCAGGCTTCCGGTGTGGCGGAAGGCATCACCCGGGGCTCCTTGGACAATGCCATCGATACCGCCGGCAACGACGAGTCCGCCGATCTGCTACGCGCACTGAATCACATGCAAAAGGACTTGAAGCGTCGCATCCATTCCGAAGCGGCGGCTGCCCAGAACACCCGCATCAAGGTTGCCCTGGACAATGTCTCGTCCGCCGTGCTGGTGGCCGACGATGCCGGCACGATCATCTACGCCAATCGATCTGCCACGCGTCGCCTTGGGGACACCGAGAAGCAACTACGTATCGCCCTACCCGGTTTTTCGGCGGATGCCCTCGTCGGCAGTTCCCTCGACGCGCTGACCCAGGCCGGCGATACGCGCCCTCCCCTGGGCTCCTCGGGACGTCAGGAAGAACGAGACAGCGAACTCGGGGGCCGCACGGTGCGCATTATCGCCAATCCGGTAATGGACGAAGACGGTCGACGCCTCGGCACAGCGATCGAATGGAATGACCGCACCACCGAGGTAGCGATAGAACGTGAAGTGGACGACCTGGTCAAGGCCGCAAGAGCGGGAGACCTGCACAAGCGCCTCGCGGAGAAAGGAAAACAAGGTTTCTTCCTGCAACTGGCCATTGGCTTCAATGCCCTGCTGGACCAGCTTTCCGGGGTATTCGGCGATATTGCCACGGCAATGAGCAAGCTCGCCGAGGGTGATCTGCGCGCCAGTATTCAAACGGCCTACGAGGGCAAGTTCGACGACGTCAAACAGGACGTCAACGGCACCCTGTCGACGTTGCGCGAGATCGTGGCGAACCTCACCGCCGTTTCAAACCAGGTGGAAACCTCTGTAAAGGAAATCGTCACCGGTAATGCCAACCTGTCCAGTCGCACCGAGCAGCAGGCCGCAAGCCTGGAGGAAACCGCCTCTTCAATGGAAGAGCTGACCGCCACGGTGCGCAACACCGCCGACAACGCGCAGCAAGCCAATCAACTCGCCGCCAGCGCCCGACAGACCGCCGAACGCGGCCAAAGCGTGGTCTCGCAGGCGATCGATGCCATGCAGAAAATTTCCCAATCGTCCTCAAGGATTGCCGAGATTGTCGGCATGATCGACGAAATAGCCTTCCAGACCAATCTGCTGGCCCTCAACGCCTCGGTAGAGGCCGCCAGGGCCGGTGAACAGGGACGTGGTTTCGCCGTGGTAGCCACAGAGGTCCGCAACCTCGCCGGCCGCAGTGCCAATGCCGCCAAAGAGATCAAGGAACTGATTCAGGATTCCGGCCACAAGGTGAGGGTGGGCTCGGAGATGGTAAACGAATCCGGCCAAACCTTGGCAGACATCGTCGCCAGCGTAAAGAAGGTCGGGGACATCATTGCCGAGATCGCCTCCGCCAGTGCCCAGCAAACCGCGGGTATCGACCAGGTCAATCAGGCCGTCTCGCAGATGGATACCATGACACAGCAGAATGCCGCCCTGGCGCAGGAGACTACCGCCGCCTCCCAGACCGTCAGCGAGAACGCACAGGAGATGAAACGCCTGGTGGACTACTTCCAGGCAGCCTGAAACGCTCAATCAAAGACGGCTTTTCCCGTACACCTCAACCAAGAGCCCGGCTCATGACCGGGCTCTTGGTTGGCGCTCCGAATACCGATCTAGCGATCATCCAACTCATAGAGCGCAAATGGACCGCTTTGCGCAACCAATTTGCCGCGAACTTCAGCGTAGCGGCGAAGGAATTCCGGCCCACGAAAGAGCAACAGATGCGATGCCGACCACGTATTCAAGATTTTATCGCGCTCGGCCTCGCTGGCAGAATAATTGAAAAAGCGTTTGACGGCGGACTCTCTGGCTCTCGGATCGGGAACGAAAGGATTTCCGTGCAGAGACGATATGATGCGCCCTTTGAAAGCCGGCAGAGGCCACGCTATCGGACGAGCCGCCATGACGATAGAGTCCGGAGCAAGTTTGGCGGAAATCTCACGGTAAGAAACTTCCCACTTCGCCCGGGTATAAATACCCGAAGCCCCATCCACTTCGGCTGTCGAGCGCAATCGATATGCCGCAAACGCGACGTTGGCAATCACGGAAACCCCGACCAACACCATCACCACACCTTTAGCCGGATTGCTTCGTACAAAAAATTCCCGCGCCTCGGAAAAACGCATCCCCCTGAGTGCTTCAATGAGGAAGGCACTCAACAGGAGATGGGCAAATACGCCGGCGAACAGCAAAGTGCGATGCCCAAGCGGCACGCTCCAAAAGATGTTCACCAAAAAAATGCCCAACAACCCAAACAGGCTAAACACAAGCGCCAGATGACGGAGCTTTATCAAATACCAGGCGGCGAGCAGGAATCCCAAGACACCGATACCATATGACGTCAAGAACTCCACAGGCCGGTAGAATGGGTGCACATCCTTGGCTTCTTCCGCGGTGTCGCCCGGCTCGCGCGCATCGACGTTCTGAGATTGAGCAGCAGGGGTAGGCTCCGAAACTGACTCGGTTTCGATCATCTTCTCTGCGGCGGGGATCAGAAAGTTCAGGGTAGAGTAGTAGGGCCACATCTCCATCAAAAGCACGCCAACAGGAATTGCAAGAATTACCGCAACCCGACGGGAAAAGATTACCTGCCTCTCGAACACTGCGATCAAGAATAATCCCGCTGTAGTGACGACAGCGGTCAACACGTGCGTCAGCAAGGCGAAGGCCAAAATCAGCATCAAACCGCCAGTCAACAGGGCAATCTTCTCGTCCTGCGGCTTTCTCAGCAATCGCAGACCTATCCACCAGGATATAAACCCAACCCCCAACGCCAAATGCGATGGGAAGCCTGCAACCATGGGAAGCGCGCCGAGCGTGGTTGCGTTGCTCCAGACGAAACCTTTTCCCCACGCGCCAAGCAGGCAGAGCGCAACGACATGCGGCGCCCACTTCCAGCGGAAGTACTCGCGACTGAAAAGGTAGACACCCAGAAAGAACACAGCCGTATTGACGAACCCAATGCCAATCAGGAGGCTGGTGGATTCGGCTCCAACCAGCCTGCCGACGAGCGCCGCCAACACGTAGGCAGGCATGAAGCGGGCCGACGACGCATCGGCAACCACGTGGGGCGCGCGCGGATCAAATGGCGATTCCATCAGCGCATTCAGCGCACCCGCATGTTCCCAGGCATCGGAAAACAAATACGCAAACGCAAAATGCGCATTAATTGCGTCGATGATCAGGAAGACATAAGCAACCGCAACAATCGACAGGTAAGCGAATAAAGGTCTCGTTTCTGCCTTCATTATTCTAGTTGCCTTTCAACTGTACACCGACTCCCGACAATTTCATGGTGAACTTGTCGGGAGGACTTTTTATTTCGCCCGTGTTTCGGTAGATGTCCAGGCGCTTTTCGTTGGCTCTTCCGGCCACAGGTATGCTATCGACGCGCTCAAACTGATCCGATGCCAGCAAACGATAAAAGGTTCGAATCACGGCGGTCTCAGTCCAAATGTCCGGCACCGCGACGACGTAACTGATCCCCAAGTCATGAAACAGGCGCTTCATTTCCGCCTCCCCCATCGCTCGCGGATTCAATCCATGCTCCGGCATGATCGAAATATCCAGAAACAGCTTGTCCGCGCGGATGATCGACAAGGACTTCTCGCGGTCCAATTGGCGCACATTGAAAATAAAGGAACCATCCCTATTGCCCAGAAAAAGTATCCGCGATTCCCTGGGGGCAATTGCCACAACCTTTTCGGCAGCTTCATGATACCCGCTGACCCAGGGAGTCGGTTGCGCCCACGCGATCCAGGCGAACGATGCCAATCCCGCAGACATGGCGACCCCGCCCCCCCAGGCACGCGGCAGTTGGGCAAATAACAACGCGGCCGCTATTGCAACAGGTGGAATCAGGAATATACCGTGGCGGGTCTCTTTCAGGTCGATCAAGGTAAGGGCAAGGTAACTCAAGACAAACCACGCCAGCAGCATCTTCGATTCGGCACTGCTTATTCGACGCGTCCTGACAATGGCGACAAGCGCCAGCAGCATCGCCGCCCCCACCGCAATGAGCGGATTGGTCATCTCCGGCAGGCGTACCGCATACCAGCCAATCCCTTCCAGACTCGCGCGGTTCACAGCCACATCCGATCTATCGACAACGGAGGTGATGTTGAAGCTGCCGAAGGTCAGCTGCAGATAAACCAGAGGAATCAAAGCAATCGCCACTAGAGCGGCAACGAGGTAAATCGGCCGTCTGCGAAAAACGCCAAAACCCTCATGCCACACAAAGCCGACCACAATGCCAAGCAGCGGGATTGCCGCCGTCTGCTTTGTGTAAAGAGCACAAAGAAAAAGCAAGGCGGAAATACCCAGGTCGCGCGTCCGATCACTGGAACCGTACTGGAGCAAAAAATAGGTACCCCAGACCAGAAATGCCAGCATGGGAACCTCAAGCATCACCTGCTGGCCCCAAACATAGATCTCGTATGAGGAGATGGCGAAAAGCGCAGCTGCGGCTGCGACCCCAGGCTCAGCCACTCTGCGTACAATGGAATAGATTCCGATGGCAAAAGCCGCCAAAAACGAGACGATGCAGGCAACCGCCACCGCATGGCTAACGCCAAACAACAAGTAAAATACCGATAAAACGGCATACAGCATGGGCGGGTAGAAAAGAATGGTAAGCGCAGGGTATTGATAGTAATACTCGTACGCCCAACCCTTCGGATCGCCAAACGGGTGCTCTACCAGTAGGTCCATCACAAAAGCACCGTTGAGTGCGTTTCTCGGCGCCTCGCTCCAACTGAACAAGCCATGCTTCGGCGCAAGCAGAAAGACCACTATGCAGCAGGCAATCAATACAAGGATCGAAAGGAAATCGTGTAGTGACTTTGCCGGAGGGTGTGCTGCGCTCATTTACTGAAGACCCACTTGTGGCTCGAAAAATAGCCCCACAGAAATGTCCCAAATACGGCAACGATCTTCGCCATCGCAGGGCCAATAGTGCCAAGCAGAGCCAGAATGATCAGCGTCGATATCGCCAACCCGACCAAGTTCAAGGGAACGAACCGCAGAAATTGGCTTAAGGCGCTCAGGCGATAATCTCCAGACGAAAATGTCCAGTTTCGATTCAACAGAAAGCTGACGACGATTCCCGTCGAATACGAGACGACATTTGCCACAGGCGGCTCCCAATGGGCGAGGTATACCAGCGCCAGGTAGATCCCGAAATCAACCGAGGTGTTGATTACCCCGACGATGGCAAATTTCCCGGGCTTTTGCAGCCGGGCAAGCACGTCACGCAAGGAACCGTTCATGAAAACCAGTCGGACCGATAGCTTGGCATTGTCGTTTTTGAGATCCGGCCAAAACTACTGCGACCTGGAAAGACATTCGTTGCCTGCCGGTTGGCAAACGTTTTCGGCATTGTGCTCACAACACCTTTTCAACCAAATACCGAGGACGACGCTTCACTTCGATGTAGATCTTTCCAAGGTATTCGCCGATGACGCCGATGCTGAGCAGCAAAATAGACCCCAGGAAGTAGATGGGTACGACAGTGGAAGCCCAGCCGGGTACACTTGCCCCCGAAAAGGCCACATACAGTCCCCAGATTCCGAGGCCGGTACTCAGCACGAATAAGGCTATACCGACCAGAAAGATCAAGCGTAGCGGGACCGCGGAGAAGGAGCTGACGCCTTCCAGCGCCAGAGCGATCATTTTACCCAGCGGATATTTGGACTCGCCAGCGAAACGTTCGCTGCGTGCATAGCTGACAGTGGTGCTCGGCAACCCCACCAGGGGAACCATTCCACGAAGAAACAGGTTGGTCTCCTGAAACTGCCCCAGATTGCTTAGCGCAGCACGGCTCATCAAGCGATAATCTGCATGATTGAAAACCGTTTCCACCCCCATCGCATTAAGCAATCGATAGTAGCTCTCCGCAGAGAATCGCTTGAAAAAGGTATCGCTACTGCGGTCGTCGCGAACGCCGTAGACCACGTCATACCCTTCGACGTGGGCGTCCACCATTTTTTCTATGGCGTCGAGGTCGTCCTGCAAATCGGCATCGATGCTGATGACGGCATCCCCCTGGGCGGTCATCAACCCAGCGAAAACCGCCCGCTGGTGCCCGTAGTTGCGGGCCAGTTTGATACCGCGGACCGGCAGATCGGACTGACAAAATCCCTCGATCAGTTCCCAGGTGCGATCTCGGCTGCCGTCATCGACCAGATAAATACGACTTTCGGAGGCAATTTTTCCTTTGTCGACCAGATCGCGGCAGACTGCCGTTAATCTGCGCACCGTTTCGCCGAGCACCTCCTCTTCGTTGTAGCAGGGTACGACGATGTCTAAAGTAAGCACTGGCTGACACTCCTGGCGAGGGGTTGCCTTTTGTCCTCGATCAAGCGGTTGGGCATCATACCTCGGAGTGACGCCGGATTAAAGCCACGCAGGCTGTTCGGGCGCGCCGCGAAATTGCGAGATATTGTTTTATAAAACAGCTACTTAAATAGATAATAAGATTGCCTAATCCGGCTGAATGCGTTTGATCGATTCCATGGATCGCGGTGGGTTTTATCAACCAGCGCCACCCAGCGCCAACAAGGAATGGCAAATCCATGGTGAAGCAGAGATGGGAGCACGGCATGTCCGCGCTTTGCTTTGGACACATCTGCTTAGGATCGATAGGGGCGCTGATCTGGAGAGCGGGTATGCGGCTGCGCAAAACAACATGCCCGGCTACAGGCCGGGCATGTCATGCGCCACATCAATGGCAGAAAACTGGTAGGCGCGATTGGACTCGAACCAACGACCCCCACCATGTCAAGGTGGTGCTCTAACCAACTGAGCTACGCGCCTGCAAACGCAGGTCGCGGAATATACCCGGAGCAGGCGTTCCTTCGCAAGCC
>JAGRGI010000117.1 GCA_020445565.1 Chromatiales bacterium | reverse complement strand
TCGGCGGCCACCATCCCGACCCCAATCTGGAGCATGCCAAGGCCCTCGTCTCGCTGATGTACAACACCAACCGCAAGGTATCGCCCAGCTTCGGCGCTGCCTCCGACGGCGATGGCGACCGCAACATGATTCTGGGTCGCAAGTTCTTCATCACCCCCAGCGACAGCCTCGCCATCATGGCCGCCAACATCCATCATCTGCCCGGCTATCCCCATGGCCTGGTGGGCGTTGCCCGCTCCATGCCCACCAGTGGGGCGGTGGACCGCGTAGCACAGATGATGGGCGTGGAGTGTTTCGAAACACCCACCGGCTGGAAATTCTTCGGCAACCTGCTGGATGCCGGGCGCATCAATCTGTGCGGCGAGGAGAGCTTCGGCAGCGGTTCGGACCATGTGCGCGAGAAGGACGGACTGTGGGCGGTTCTGTTCTGGTTGAATCTGCTGGCCGTGCGCATGGACACGGCAGAGAACATTGTGCGCCAACACTGGCGGGCCTTCGGCCGCAACTACTACTCCCGCCACGATTACGAGGCCGTGGACAGCGATCGCGCCAACAGCCTCATGCAGAAGCTGCGTGGCGATCTGGGCAGGCTGCCCGGCAAACGCTTCGGGGATTACGAAGTGGCCTTCGCCGATGACTTCCGCTACGAAGACCCGATCGACGCCAGCGTCAGTGAGCATCAGGGCATCCGGGTCGGCTTCACCGACGGCTCGCGCGTGGTCTACCGCCTTTCCGGAACCGGCACCCAGGGCGCCACCCTGCGGGTCTACCTGGAATCCTACCAATCCGACCCGGACAAGCAGGACATGGATCCGCAAGACGCCTTGGCCCATCACATCCGCATCGCCGACGAACTGGCAGCGATCAAGGCCACCACCGACCGCGAGCGCCCAACGGTGATTACCTGATCCATGAAACAAGCTGCTTACAGACCCGCCAGCTACCAGGATATCCTCGAATTGCCGGATAACCTGGTGGGCGAGATCGTGGCTGGAGAGCTGCACACCCATCCCCGCCCCGCGCCGCGGCATGCCCGTGCCTACTCGGTATTGGGCTACCGCCTCGACGGCCCTTTCGATGGCGGCATCGAATTCCCCCTCGACAGCCTCTGGGCCTGAGGTGCACGAATAATAACGACAAAGGCGCGTCTGGTAACGAACAGGTTCACGTCTGGTCCAAGCCGCTGAATTCTCCGCCTAAACGTTTTCCCCGGCTAGCCGATAGCATCCACGTCAGCTTTTCGCGCTGCGGGCAAATTACGCCGCGCAGATTCGCGGATACGCTTATGATTTTTCACCGGGACCTACTTCGCACCGAGGTTATTGCATTTCGAGACCCGCGGATGCCATCTGACCGATCAACCCACCTCAATAGCTGCCGAGCATGTGCCACGACGTGTCTCCTCTTGCTTTTTCTGAGCAGCAACGGTTGGACACAAGACTTGGTGATCATCGGCTCCGGGACGATCGAAGCCCGCCACCTGACAAAAAACGATGTTGCCAGACTCTTCCTTGGCCTGGGCAGCACTGACCTTCAGGCGACCCCCGTAGACCGGGATGACAGCCGCCTGCGCGAGCGCTTCTATCGGACCGTTGCCGGACTTTCCCCGGCCAGTGTACGGGCGCACTGGGCCAAACGGGTGTTTACCGGGCGTGGTCGCCCGCCGGTAATGCAGAGCGAGGCAAAGGTGCAAGAGCTGATCGCCGGGCAGGGAAGGATTATCACCTATGCTCCGACCGGGGACCTCCCCTCTGGCGCCACAGTATTGTTGCATTTGGACACGGGGAGCGAACCATGACCGGGCGGCCGGGATTCGCCGTCAGATTGGCAGCCATTACGTTGATCGCTGCGTTGCCGCTCACCGTGTATGCGGATTTACAGTTCAGCGGCTTCGGCAGCACAAGCCTTTCCTGTTTCAGCAGCAACAAGGTCGATTATGTCGTCAACGACCAACCCGAGGGCGTAGGGCGCTCGGCGGCATGCGACACGGGCCTGGACTCTCTGTTGGGCATGCAGTTCGACGTTGCCTTGTCGACGAACGTCGAATTGGGTCTGCAAGTGGTGTTTGATCGCAATGTGGACCGCAGTTTCGATCCCGATATCAACGTGGCACAAGTGCGCTGGTTCATCGGCGAGGACGATACCCTGCGTGCCGGACGCGCGCCCACCTCTTCGTTTCTCCATGCGGAAAGTCGGCAGGTACGCTATGCCATGCCCTGGGTGAGGCCCCCGCTGGAGGTCTACGGGCTGGTACCGACGTTCTCTCAGGATGGCCTGGAGTGGATTCATAACGGGACGTTGGGAGACTGGTCCGCAGAATGGCACAGTGGGCTGTACCGGCTGGGTTTCGATGCCGCGGTCTCCAATAGCCGCATGACCAACCAGGTGTCGTCCGACGGCGCCTTTTTGAATCTGTCCCTGCGCAACGGGCCGACGACGATCAAATTGGGAATAGGCTACAGCCAGACCAGCCTGGAATCCGGCCAGCTCGATTCGCTGTTCGCGGCCCTGCGTGCCTTCGGCGGCCCCGATGGTGCTGACCTGGCCAAGGATCTGAAGATCGACGACTCTCCCACCTGGATCGCCGCTATCGGCCTGCGCCAGGAAAATGACCAATGGCTGCTGGTCGCCGAGCTGGGATTGCGCACCATAGAGGGTTTCTTCCGAGACCAGTACGGCGCCTATATCACCCTCGGACGCCGCTTCGGGCCGTGGATGCCGTATGCCACAGCGGCCAAACGCTGGACCGATGGACCGGCAAGTGATGCCCGAGCGGGCTTTCTCGATGCCGAGGTACGCCAACTGCTGGCGTCCAGCCGTTTCGACTCCACCAGTTACTCTTTGGGCTTGTCCTACGATCTGAACACCCAGGCAATAGTGAAATTCCAGGTCGACCGCATACAGCCGAAAAAGGACTCCTGGGGCTTGTACACCAATCACGCCACAAACTTCGATTTCCGAGACCCAGGGACGCAGACCTTATTCACACTCAGCGTTGATTTCCTATTCTAATGAGCATGCGCTGGGTCTATTCACTGCGTTTTCAATTGCTCGCCGGTATCGTGACCACGCTATTGGTGGTTTTCGCGCTGGTCAGCTACAACACCCACCGGACGTTGCGGGAATTCGCCCTTGCCAACACCCGGGTGACGATTTCTCAGACCTCTGAAACACTGAATCTTGCGCTGGTGCCCTACACCACGGACGAGGGGCTGGAAATTGTCGATGCCTACCTCAATGCCCTGGTGCGCGGCAACGAAAACGGCATCGTCTACCTGGCCTTAGTGGATGAAAATGGCAGGTCGCTGGCCAGCAGCGACAATGCCCCACAGCCCCTTCCCGACAGCGGCCTGGATTTGGAAGACCAAGTGGAACAGGGAACGGTACACGTGGGGCAACCCATCCTATTGGCCAATGACCGCATCGGCCAGCTTCGCTATGGTCTGTCGACGCGACTGTCCATGCAAACCAACACAACCCTGCTGCGCAAGAATCTGGTGGTGCTGGCCATCGGGCTTCTGGCCGCAATCGTCATCCTGGTAGTACTCAGTTTGAGGGCAGGCGCACGGCTAAGCCGGTTGGTGGCCGCGAGCCGCGCCCTGGCGGCGGGCGACAAGGAGGCCCGCGCGCGCGATACCGGCCGCGACGAATTCGCCAAGTTGGCACAGAGCTTCAACAAGATGGCCGACGCGGTCACTGAACGAAACTCCGCGTTGCGCAACAGCGAGGCAAAGCTCAGCGCCATGCTCAATACACCCAACCTACTGATCGGCCTCACCGACCGCCAGGGAACTTTGCTGCAAGTCAATACCGCAGCCCGCAATCTGAGCGATCAGCCGGACCAGTCGCTACTCGGGCTGCCGCTATGGGATGCCCCGCCCTTTGCTCACAGTGCCGAGGTCCGCTGGCGGATACGGGAGGCGGTTCAACAGGCCAAGCAGGGGCGCGGCTCGATGATGGAAGTGGAGTACATGAGCCTCGAAGGCCTGCGTTCGGCGGAATTCTCCCTGCAACCGGTGTTCGACGCCGACGGCGAAGTAGCCTGGCTGGTGCCGCTGGGCGTGGACATGACCCGCCGCAAGCGCCTGGAAAGCGAGCTGCGGCAGAGTGACCAGCGCTTCCGCACCCTGTTCGAGTCCTCCCCCGATCCGGCCTGGATCATCGACCACAACCGCTTCGTGGAGTGCAACCAGGCCGCCATCAGAATCCTCGGCTACGAGAGCCGTGAGCAGTTTCTCAATTCCCATCCCTCCGAACTGTCACCGCCAATCCAACCGGACGGTGAAGACTCCTTCCAAAAGGCCGAACGCATGATGGCCACGGCTCGGGAGAAGGGCATACACCGCTTCGAGTGGGTCCATTCCCGTGCCAATGGCAACACCTTTTTCGCTGAGGTGACACTGTCCTACATCAAACTCGACGACCACCCGGTGCTCTACTGCACCTGGCGGGACATATCCGATCGCAAACGGGTCGACGAGGAACTACGGGCCTACCGTCTGCACCTGGAAGAATTGGTCGCGGAAAGAACCGACAGCCTGCAACGCGCGGAGGCCATTGCCCATGTCGGCAGTTGGCATATTGACCTACACGACAACGCCCTCACCTGGTCGGAGGAAACCTACCGAATCTTTGGCATGCAGCCGAGAGGCCCGGTGGACCTGGAAACCTTTTTCTCGCTCGTCCACCCTGAAGACCGGGACAAGGTCTCAAGCGCCTGGGAGGCCGCCCTGCAAGGCGCGGCCTATCACATCGACCACCGTATCGTTGCGGGGGAGCAGGTAAAGTGGGTGCACGAACGGGGCCAGATGGTCTATGGCCAGGACGGGCAGGCGATCACCTGTCATGGAGCGGTGCAGGACATCACCGAGCAAAAGCTCAGCCAGCATCGACTGGAGACCATCATCGACAGTCTGCCGGCCATCTTTTTCACCAAGGATGTCAAACAACGCTATCGCCTCGTCAATCAGCGTTTCCAGGACAGCCTGGGGGTATCGCGTTCGGCAGTCATCAAGCAAACCGACTACGCCCTGTTCCCCAAGGAGATCGCCGCAGAGATCATCCAACGTGATTCGCGAATCCTCGAAGGCCGGGTACCTGTGACTTACGAGGAAACCATCCCCCACCCGGACGGCAGCCGCCACGACTACCTCACAACCAAGGTGCCGCTGCTGGACGAGCGCGGCAAAGCCTATTCTCTGATCGGGATTGCCACCGATGTCACGCAGCTGAAAACCTTGCAGGCGGAATTGGCCTCGGCCAAGGAGCAGGCGGAACGTCTTGCTCAGGTCAAAAGCAGCTTTCTGGCCAATATGAGCCACGAAATACGCACGCCATTGAATGCCGTGCTGGGACTGGCAAAGATCGGCGTACGCGACAGCGTGGGGAGGGAGATAGAACAAACCTTCCAACGCATCGTCGACTCCGGGGAGCATTTGCAGGGAATCATCGATGACATCCTGGATTTCTCCAAATTGGAGGCCGGCAAATTAACCGTGGAAAGCCGCCCCTTCCCCTTGCACAAGACGGTGGAAGAAGCGGTCGATCTGGTAAAAGACAACGCCCGAAAAAAGTCCCTGCAATTGCGTGTCGATATCACAGCGGACACACCCGACTGGGTGCTGGGAGACCGTCTGCGAGTACGTCAGGTGTTGCTCAACCTGTTGAGCAATGCCATCAAATTCACCGAGGAAGGCGAAGTTTCCGTAACGCTGCGGCCCACTGGCGATGCCGTTGAATGCAAGGTATCCGACAGCGGCATCGGCATGAATGCACAGCAACAGTCCAACCTGTTCTCACCCTTCCAGCAGGCCGACGACACCACCACCCGCAAATTTGGGGGTACCGGTTTAGGACTGGCGATCAGCAAGAATCTGATTCGTCTGATGTCGGGATCGATTGCCGTAAGCAGCGAACCAGGCCAGGGAACCGAGTTCACTCTGAGTCTGCCATTGACGGCAACCGAAGCCCCGGAACAGGAGCGGATTACAGTGACCAAGCCAAGCAACCGACCCTTGGAAAAAGTACGCGTTCTGGCGGCCGAAGACGTGGACCTGAATCGTTTCATCCTGGCGGAAATGCTCGAGTATGAAGGCGCCGAGGTGCAATTCGGGGAAAACGGCCAACAACTGCTGGACATTCTCAAGGAGAAAGGCGCCGACGCCTTCGATGTGGTGCTGATGGATATCCAGATGCCGGTCATGGATGGCTACGAGGCAACGCGCCACGTGCTTGCCATGGCACCCGCACTTCCGGTGATCGGTCTCACCGCCCATGCCCTCACGGAAGAGCGCGAGCGCTCGCTGCAAGCCGGCATGGTGGACCACATCACCAAGCCCATCGAACCGAAGGTACTGGTAGACTCCATTGTGCGTCACATCCACCGCAGATTCTCTCTTCAGACCGAGGCGCCGCGGCCTACCCCCAGCCCGAGCGCAGACGGGGCGCCGGAAAGTCTGGCAGGTTTCGATCTTGCCGACGGGCTCAAACGCCTGGGCGGCAAATGGCCTACCTACAAACGCCTGCTCAGCCTTTTCGCCAAACAACAGGGCAACAGCGCCCAACAATTACAATCTCTGTTGGGAAATGGCGATTTCGAACAGGCCAAACGCCTTGCCCATACATTGAAAGGCAGCGGCGGCAATCTTGGCGCGGTCAGTCTGCATCAGTCCGCCGCCGCCCTGGAAGCCGCCTGTAAAGAGGCGGATGCGGCCGCTGCGAAGGCATTGTTGCTGACAGTTCAATCCCATCTCGATGAAGTATTGAAGAGTATTGCCTCCTTGGATTGAGCCACCGCCGCGGGCGCTAAACTCGGCGGACAAGCTGCCGCTATGAAACGATATCCGGCAACAACGAAGCAGTCATCTGCACGTCCAGCGCCTATGCAACACACGCCACGCCAGCCCACCGCCGACACCAGCGCGTCACTGAACGACGAACTGATATTGGTCGTGGACGATGACCCAATCGATCGCGAAGTCGTCGAAGCGATTCTGGAACAACCGGGGCGCCGGCTCATCAAGGTGGAGTCCGGCGCCGAAGCCCTGGAAGTCCTGGCAGAAACTGCCGTCTCCCTGGTATTGCTGGACGTACAGATGCCGGTGATGGACGGTTTCGAGACCGCCAGACGCATCCGTGAGAATCACGTACTCATGGATTTGCCGATCCTGTTTCTCACCGCGACGTACAGTGCCGACGAATTTGTCTCCGAGGGATTCGGCGTGGGGGCACAGGACTACCTGACCAAGCCCCTGAATGCCGAACTGTTACGCAACAAGGTCGACATTTTCGTCAAACTGCATCGGCAACAACAGGCACTGAAGCAGGAACTGGAACAACGCCGCCGCGCCGAGCAGGCCCTGAGACTCAACAACGTGGTGTTCGAGTACAGCCCGGAGAGCATCATGATCACCAACGCGCGCGGCGTGATCCTGACCGTCAACCGCGCCTTCGAACAAACCACGGGATTCAGCGCCGATGAGGTCGTCGGCAAGACACCGCGCGTTTTGAGATCCGGCCATCAGGATGAGGACTATTACCGGCGCATGTGGAAATCTCTGGGCGAGACGGGCCATTGGCAGGCGGAGATCTGGAATCGGCGCAAGGATGGCGCGGTGTTTCCGGAGTGGGTAAATATCGTGGCAGTACAGGATGACGACGGCCAAGTGGTCAACTACGTCGGCATCTACTCGGACCTCAGCGGTCGCGAGCACTTTCGCGAACGTCTGCACGAATTGGCGTTCTACGATCTGCTCACCGGCCTGCCCAACCGTGAACTGCTGCTGGACCACCTGCAATCCTCTCTGGCCCAGGCGGCGCGGGAAACCCGCCGAATGGCCGTTATCCACCTTATGCTGGACCGCTTCCAGCAAACCAATGAGGCGCTGGGACAACCGGTGGGCGACGACATTCTGCGCACCATGACCAAGCGCCTGCGAGACCAGCTGCCGGTGGAAAGTTATCTGGCCAGTCTGGGCGGCGATGATTTTGTGGTGGTGTTGCCGGTGGAACACAACGAGGACGCGGCCCGCCTTGCCCGACATCTGATGGATTTATCACGCCAGCCTTTTTCCGCAGCGGCAACCGAGATCTATCTCAGCGCCAGCATCGGCGTCAGCCTCTACCCGGACGACGGCGATGACAGCGACGTACTGCTGGGCCACGCCAATACCGCGGCCAGCCGCAGCCGCTCCGCCGGCGGTAATGCCGTTCACCTGTACACCCCCAGCATGAACAGCCAGTGCGTGGAGCGTCTGGCGCTGGAGGCGGATCTGCGTCGGGCGATCGAGCAGGACGAACTGAGCCTGGCCTATCAGCCGCAGATCGATCTCACCACCGGCGAACTCGTGGGCGTAGAAGCCCTGGCCCGCTGGACACACCCGGAACAGGGACCGATCTCGCCAGGGCGCTTCATCCCGGTAGCCGAAGAGGCCGGATTGATCGGCGCACTGGGCGAATGGGCCTTGGCAACGGCCTGCCGGCAGGCCGAATACTGGTTGCGCACCATCGGCACGCCGCTACGGGTCGGCGTGAACATCTCCTCGTTTCAGCTGCAAAACGGGGGTTTGGCGGAGATGGTCACCCGACACCTGGAGGCCAGCGGCCTGCCGCCAAAATATCTGGAACTGGAGCTTACCGAGAGCATGCTCATCGACTCCGGCGAACAGACCCAGGCAACCCTGAAAGAGCTGCGCGGCTTGGGCATACAACTCGCCATCGACGATTTCGGCACCGGTTATTCCTCATTGAGCTATCTGAAAAAGTTTGCCATTCAGAAGCTCAAGATCGACCGATCCTTCATCAACGATGTGCCCGGCGATCCGAATGATGTCGGCATCGTCGAAGCCATCATCGCCATGGCGCACCGCTTGAACCTGCGCGTGGTCGCCGAAGGCGTAGAGACCCAGGAACAACTGGATTTTCTGAAGACCGCCCGCTGCGACGAGGTGCAGGGGTTTTTCACCGGCCGCCCCATGCCGGCATCGGATATGACGACACTGTTGCAGGAATCGGCCAAGGTCGCCGGGGGCGCACGCTAGATCCGAAGGGCGGATCGGCCCCTAAAATTAAAGAAAACCTGTTCCCTCTTTCACGGTCCAAGGTGATGATGTTTGTACGCCCGTCATCCTGGACCGTCACATGCGCCCGACCTACCTTCTGCCCTTGTTGCTCGCGTTATTCGTCAGTGCCTCCTGGGCCGCCAAGGACGACAAACCCGTCCCCGTCATAGCCGCGCAGGTACAAACCGAGCGCCTCGCCGACCGCGTGGAGGCCCTGGGCACCCTCAAGGCAAACGAATCGGTCACCCTCACGGCCAATGTCACCGAGACCGTCTCGGCGATTCGCTTCGACGACGGTCAGCGGGTTAAAAAGGGCCAAGTGCTGGTGGAAATGACCAACGCCGAAGAGCAGGCCCTGCTGGCGGAGGCCCGGGCACGACTGGCCGAGGCGCAGCGCCAATACGACCGGGTCAAGGCGCTGGAAGCACAGCGCTCGGTGTCGCAATCCCTGGTGGACGAGCGCAAGCGCGATCTGGACACCGGCCGAGCCAATCTGGTGGCCATCGAATCGCGCCTCGCCGACCGCCTGATCAAGGCCCCCTTTGCAGGACTCCTGGGGCTGCGCAACATCAGTCCCGGCGCGCTGGTGGAACCGGGCGACCTGATCACCACCCTGGACGACGACACGGTCATGAAACTCGACTTCGCCGTGCCCAGCCTGTTCCTGCCGGACCTCAAGCCGGGCCTGGCGATTCACGCCAAGGCGCGAGCCTACGGCGAACGAACCTTCGACGGCGAGATACGCAGCATCGACAGCCGCGTCGACCCCGTCACCCGCTCGATACTTGTCCGCGCGCTGATACCCAACCCGGACCTCAGCCTGAAACCCGGTGTGCTGATGCAAGTGGAACTGCTGCGCAATCCCCGCGACGGACTGGTGGTACCGGAGGAAGCCCTGCTTCAGCAGGGCAGACAGCACTTCGTGATCCGCGTTGGCGAAGGCGAAGTAGCCGAGAAGCGCCAGGTGAAGATCGGTATGCGCCGGCCGGGGATGGTGGAGATTGTCAGCGGCCTCGCCCTGGGCGACCGCGTGGTTATCGAAGGTAACGACAAGGTGCGTCCGAGCCAGAAACTGAAGGTTCGGCTTATCGACGAAGCCACAGTGGAGCCGCAGTCTTGATCCTGTCAGACATCTCGGTCACCCGGCCGGTACTGGCCTCGGTGATGTCGCTGCTGCTGATCGCCTTCGGCCTGGTCGCCTTCGACCGCCTGCCGCTGCGCGAATATCCCGACATCGACCCACCCGTGGTGTCCATCGAAACGGTCTATCCCGGCGCCGCTGCCAACGTGGTGGAGACGCGCATCACCCAGCTCATCGAGGATCGGGTGTCCGGCGTCGAGGGTATCCAGACCATCGAATCGGTGAGTGAGGACGGACGCTCGGCCATCACCATCAAATTCAACATCGATCGCGACATCGACGGCGCCGCCAACGACGTGCGCGACCGCGTCTCCGGCATCCTCGCCCAACTGCCGAGCGAGGCCGACCCGCCAGACATCCAGAAGGTCGACAGCAACGAGGACGTAATCATGTGGCTCAATCTGGTGAGCGACCGCATGACCGTACCGGAACTGACCGACTACGCCCGCCGCTACCTGGTGGATCGCTTCTCCGTCCTGGACGGCGTGGCCCGGGTGCGCGTGGGTGGCAATCAGACCTTCGCCATGCGCGTCTGGATCGACCGCCAGGCCCTGGCCGCCCGTGGCCTCACCGTGGCCGACGTGGAAAACGCCCTGCGTGCGGAAAACGTCGAACTGCCGGCCGGCAGCGTGGAATCGCGCAGCCGCCAGTTCAGCGTCCGGGTAGAGCGGGCATTCGCCGACGCCGGGCAGTTCGCGCGTCTGGTGGTGTCACGCGGCAACGGCGGCTACCTGGTCCGCCTCGGCGATGTGGCGCGGGTGGAAAAGGGCACCGAAGAAGACCGCACCTTCTTCCGCGGCAACGGCGTGCCCATGGTGGGCCTGGGCATCATCAAACAGTCCACCGCCAACACCATTGCCGTGGCGGACGCGGCCAAGGCGGAAATGGCGCATGTCAACAAGGCGCTGCCGGAGGGCATGGAACTCAAACAAAGCTTCGACAGCTCGGTTTTTGTGAGGGAGGCGATCAAGGAAGTCTACAAAACCCTGGGAATCGCCATCGTCCTGGTCATCCTGGTGATCTTTCTGTTCCTGGGCAGCGTGCGCGCCATGCTGGTGCCGGCGGTGACCGTGCCGGTGTCGCTGGTCGCCACCGCCCTGGTGCTCTGGTGGCTGGGGTTCTCCATCAACATCCTCACCCTGCTCGCCCTGGTGTTGGCCATCGGCCTGGTGGTGGACGACGCCATCGTAGTACTGGAGAACGTCCACCGGCGCATGGAGCAATACGGCGAAACCCGTCTGGTGGCGGCCTTCCGCGGAACCCGCCAGGTGGGCTTTGCAGTGGTGGCGACCACCGTGGTGCTGGTGGCGGTGTTCGTGCCCATCGCTTTCTTACAAGGCGATGTGGGCCGGCTGTTTTCGGAGTTCGCCCTCACCATGGCGGCGGCCGTGTCCTTCTCCACCTTCGTCGCTCTGTCGCTGTCGCCCATGCTGGCGTCCAAGATCCTGCCGCAGAATCACCGTCGCGCCAGCCTCAGCAAGGGGGTCGACTGGGTGTTCCAGTGGATCCGGCGAGGTTACATCGCGCTGCTGCGGTTCCTGATCCGTTTCAAAATCTTCGTGCTGCTGATCTTCGCCGGGGTGCTTTACGGGGCGGTCTGGCTGTATGAGCAGATTCCTCAGGAATACGCCCCCAAGGAAGACCGCGGCGCCTTCTTCGTGCTGGTGAACGGCCCGGAGGGCGCCTCTTACGCCTACATGAAAAACTACATGGACGAGATCGAAAACCGCCTGTTGCCCTATGCCGAGAGCGGCGAGGTGCTGCGGGTACTGGTGCGGGCACCACGCAGTTTCAACGGCGCGCAGATCTTCAACTCCGGCATCGCCATCCTGGTGCTGAACGAATTCGCTCTGCGCCGCTCGGGCTTTGCCATCATGGACGAGATCCGCGGCAAACTGGCGGACCTGCCGGGTGTGAAGGCGTTTCCGGTGATGCGTCAGGGCTTCGGCGCGCGGATTCAGAAGCCGGTGCAATTCGTGCTTGGCGGCGGCACCTACGAGGAACTGGCGCAGTGGCGCGATACCCTGCTGGCGGAACTGGACAAAGACAACCCTGGGCTCACCGGCATCGATTGGGACTACAAGGAAACCAAGCCGCAACTGCGCGTGGAGATCGACTACGACCGCGCCTCCGACCTGGGCGTGACCGTCGGCGTCATCGGCCGTACCCTGGAAACCATGCTCGGCTCGCGGCGGGTCACCACCTATATCGATGCCGGCGAGGAATACGATGTCATCCTCGAAGGCGAGCGCGACACCCAGCGTACCCCGGCCAGCCTGGAAAACCTTTACGTGCGTTCCGACCGCAGCGGCGAGCTGATCCCCCTGGCCAATCTGGTGCACGTTAGCGAAGTAGCCGACTCCCGCTCCCTTAACCGCTACAACCGTGTCCGCTCCATCACCATCGAGGCTAATCTGGCCGAGGGTGTCGCCCTGGACACGGCGCTCAATCACCTGGAAAGCCTTGCCCGCAAACACTTGCCGGAGCGAGCCCAGATCGACTTCAAGGGCCAGTCGCGGGATTTTCGCAACAGCGCGGGCGGCATCCTGTTCGTGTTCGTTCTTGGCGTTGTCGTGGTCTTTCTGGTGCTCGCCGCCCAGTTCGAGAGCTGGGTTCACCCCTTCGTCATCATGCTCACCGTCCCCCTGGCCATGGCCGGCGCCCTGCTCGGCCTCTGGCACTCCGGACTGACCCTGAACATCTACAGCGAGATCGGTCTGATCATGCTGGTGGGGCTGGCCGCCAAGAACGGCATCCTGATTGTCGAATTCGCCAACCAGCTCCGCGATCAGGGCCATGAGTTTCATACCGCCCTTATCGAAGCCGCCGACGTACGCCTGCGTCCCATCATGATGACCGGCATCACCACCGCCGCCGGCTCCGTGCCTTTGCTGCTGTCCAGCGGCGCCGGCAGCGAAACACGTCTGGTGATCGGTACTGTGATTCTTTACGGAGTGTTGGCAGCAACCCTTTTCACCCTGTTCGTGGTGCCGGTGGCCTATGATTTTCTGGCGCGGCGTACCGGTTCGCCGGGGGATGTAAAGCGCAGGCTGGAGGCCGAGTCCGGGGAGGCCCCATCATCACAACCCATCGAGCGGACTGGCAACCCCCCGACCACCGCGATTTAGCACATGGGTATAGATCATGGTCGTGGAAACATCCGCATGCCCGAGCAGTTCTTGCACCGTCCGGATGTCATAACCGGATTCCAGCAAATGGGTTGCGAATGAGTGGCGCAAGCAATGGCAATTCACCTTCTTGGTGATTCCCGCCGACAAAGCGGCGGCCTTCACCGCCTTTTGCAGACCGTTTTCATGGATATGATGTCGTCGCGTCTTACCGCTGCGCGGATCTACCGATAGGCGACCACTGGGAAAGGCATACTGCCAAATCCACTCCGTCGGCGCATTCGGCCACTTCTTTGACAGGGCATCGGGCAGAAAAACTTCCCCAAAACCGCTCTCCTTGTCCTCCTGATGCAGCCTTTCGACCCTGGCCAATTGCTCCCGCAAGGGTTCTTCCAAACGCTGCGGAAGGGGCACGACCCGATCCTTCTGCCCCTTGCCATCACGAATCACCAGTTGCCGATAGCTGAAATCCACATCCTGTACCCGCAAGCGCACGCACTCCATCAGACGCATGCCGGTTCCGTAGAGTAGAGCGGCCATCAAACCCGACACGCCTTCCATGCTCTGCAACAGTCGCCGGACCTCGCTTCGCTCCAACACCACCGGCAAACGCTTCGGCCGTTTGGCCCTCGCGAAGTCACCTAATTCCTCCAGGGATTCGTTCAACACCTCCCTATAGAAAAAGACCAGCGCGTTGAGCGCCTGGGACTGCGTGCTCGCGGCAACGTTACCCCGTACAGCCAAGTCCTCAAGAAATCGAACCACATGGGCCGCCCCCAACCCTTCGGGACACTGATTGCCACAGAATGCAATGAATCGGCAAACCCAAGCCTCATAAGCCTGTTCCGTTCGTATGGAATAGTGTCTGCGCCGAATCTCGATCAGCAGTCGCTCCAACACCGCCTCATGGGAAGCCCTGACCTTGTCCAAACGCGAGGCACCGTTGTTCTTTTCCTTATGCCTGACGCCGGACACGGGTTCCGTGCTGCCCGACTGACTCACCGGTTCCCGCGCCAGCGTGGCATGGTTGGTGTCGAGTCGAAACGACAACTCCCGCCAGTAATTCCAATCCACCTCACCCATCCTGGGATTACCTGCCACCTGCCAAAGATTCTGTATAGCACCTACGGCTTGAGCGAACTGCCAATCCTCCAAACGCTCTTGTTGGCCCAGTTTCCCGAGAAAGGAAGTGACCTCTTCGGGGCCATGCGCCGCAACCCGCCTGCCTGGATATGCCTTGATGTACGCCTCCGCCCGGATCACGTACCAGCGGGCTATCTTTTGGCTAACACCTTGTTTTTGCAAAGAAGCGATGTAGCGATCCCAGAATCGAGCGACGGATTGTTCATCTATTGCCATGTCTGACTCCCTGTGCTAGCGTTCAGTAAAATCGATTAATACGAGAGAACGTCAGTTCTCTTTTTTGGAAACCTTACCCTTGGATGCCATGGCTTGCAATAGGCAGATTCTGTATAGCACCTGTAATTTGACACTCTGTCTAGTCAGTATTTCACACTCTGGCTAGTGTACTGTTAGGTATCTTTCGCAGCCATAGGAGACGCTTTTGAAAATCGCCTTTTATATCCTCCTAGTCGCTCTCGCGGTTTACTACCTCTATTTGCGGTTCACTGGGCCACCTACGAAAAAATGGAGTGAATTAGCCGATGAAGTCGAAAAACAGTCTGATGCCTATATGAAAAAAATGTCAGAAGAGCATGGCTATTACGAAGAAGATGTCTTTGACAACGAATATTCAGATGACCCATCTCCGCCAGAAGTCGATGAAATCGCGGTTAAATTTGTTCAGTTACTATTCAAGTCCGATTATGAATCTGCCTACGAGCTATTTACCGACCAATTGAAAGAAAAATACACGCCACAAAAAATCGAGAAAATTTTCACCCAACTTACCGAAGGGCAGAAAATTTCAGACATTGAGGCAATGGAAGGTTATGCACACGTACCAAACGATCAAGGCAAACTCGGCAGCATGTATGTCGCGTTCAGTGTTCTAGACGAGAATGGCGATCATTACAGAAACGAAGCCGTAATGGTCGATGCCAGCAATATAAATGGCACAATCAAAATTCATTGTCTTGAATGGGGCAGGCCATAAATATTTTTCAAAAACAGATACCTAACAAGTCATTGCACGGGACAAAAATTCCGCTTCGCTCCATTTTTGCCCGTGAATTCCAGCGTTAGCTCGTATTTTGCGCAAGCGCAGTGCGGCGTTCTTAGTTCTACGGCTTGTCACTTTGAACAAAGCCCGGTGATTGAGTTAGCCGTTCAAAATGGTTCGGTCGGCGAGTATGTTGTGGGCTAAAAAGTGATTGAAGTCCTCATGCGTCGCTCATGCGGCTAAATTGTGGTCACGTTCTTGGTGGTCGAGATAAAGGCGCTGTTGCTCGCAGGCAGAAGGTCTGCGCCAGCTTCATGATGGTGGCCACGAGGAGGTGGCAGCGTGGGGCGAAGGAGCGGATCTCGCCATCGAGATTGTGCAGGGTTCTTCATGGTGCGTTGTAGCAGGCGCAGTCAGCGGTAACGGTTACTGGTTGAGGCAGTCTGTTGGGAGGCAACTCGTGTTCTATCAAATTCAGCTAAGAGCTAACCAGGCGCTCAAGGCGCTCGCTATGCTCGCTCGGACGTTTGGTACTCCGCGCGCTTTTGCGCATGCCTTCGGCATTGTGCGCAACGCTTGCTGCGTACCAAACGCCGCTTAGCTTGGCGTTATGAGTATGGAAAAAGACATGAGTGACGATAGGGTTCCACAAGAATTCTGGGATAGAGCAGATGAAGTTATTGCCGTTGCAAATGAGCAAGTAAAAAACTCAACTATTGGTAAGGTTAGCTCTTCTCTTTTATATGCGGCAGCACGTTTTAATTCCTTCAATGTTGCGAATTCTTCTGACAGCGTTGAGAAAATGAAAAAGGACAAAGAAGAAGCTATCAAGTATTTTTCTGAGCAATACAAGAAAATGCTGGAAGAAAACCTTGATGACTACATTGAAAATTTTGAAAGTTATACCACCAAAGAAAAATGAAACTCATAACAAGGCCAATTCACACGGACTCGCTCAGTCGCTGCGCTTCTTCGCTCACCGGTGATTGGCGACGTTAAGTTTTAAAAGAAGAGGCAACCAATGAAGGTAAGACTCTACGGATTCGAGATTGAATCCACATCGTCATCGGTGTCAATTGATGACTTGTTGGCAAATTTGCATTCGGCTTCTGGCACCCCGGACACTTCTCGCGGGATTGAGCGCCGCATCTACCTAGACAGCAAGTTTCACAAGGGTTATCACTTGGGCTTGGTTGTGACGGTCAAGGACCAAAAACGATTTTGCCGTTTGGAAAATGATCACGGAAACATAAAAATCACGGTTGAAAACCTAAAAGGTAAAGATAAGTTAATGGAATTTAACTTCTTCGCAATAAACAAGAATAATGGAATTGGTATTTACCAACACTATTTCCAGTCGTGTGGCGTCAATGTATTTGGCGGTTATTTGAGTTCCCAGCACAAAGATCTACGCGAAAAACTCATTGAAGATGACATTAAAAAAGAAAAATCTTCAAATGGCGGAAAGCTATCCGAATCGAAAGAAAAGAAAATAAGAAAAAAACATAGCGGAAGTCTGAAATTCTCCCCACTGGTAAGGAAAGAGACACTTAAGGCGATACTTGACGAATATAAGCGAATAAAAGCGTTTGAATACGAGTACTCAACGCTAGATGTGGATTCACAACCGGGCGTCCCGCTAGGTAAGTACGTAAAGAAAAAGCGGGAAAAACTCACTTTTTCTAGAGATTGGTCCGTTAAAGAGCTTGCTCCCGGTATTGCCAAGACAATTGATCT
>JAGRGI010000116.1 GCA_020445565.1 Chromatiales bacterium | reverse complement strand
ACCTGCGATGCGCTGATCATCGCCACCGGCGCCACGGCCATGTATCTGGGCCTACCCTCCGAGGAGGCGTTCAAGGGCAAGGGCGTGTCCGCCTGCGCCACCTGCGATGGCTTTTTCTATCGCGGTGCCGACGTGGCGGTAATCGGCGGCGGCAATACTGCCGTGGAAGAGGCCCTTTATCTGGCCAACATCGCCAAGCATGTCACACTGGTGCATCGCCGTGACAAGCTGCGTTCGGAAAAGATTCTGCAAGACCACCTGTTCGAGAAGGAAAAAGAGGGCAAGGTCAGTATCGAGTGGAACCAGGTGCTGGACGAAGTTTTGGGCGACGACAGCGGCGTCACCGGCTTGCGCTTGAAGAGCACCGTCGACGGCAGCACCAAGGAAATCCCCGTCATGGGCGTGTTCATCGCCATCGGCCACAAACCCAACACCAGCCTGTTCGAAGGCCAGTTAGAGATGCACAATGGCTATATCAAGGTGAACAGCGGCTTGCTGGGCAATGCCACCGCCGCCAGCATCCCTGGGGTATTCGCCGCCGGCGACGTCATGGATCAGGTTTATCGTCAGGCCGTCACCTCCGCCGGCACCGGCTGCATGGCGGCGCTGGATGCCGAAAAATACCTGGACGAAAAGGCCGTCTAACCGTTCCATGCAAGTCCGCTTTCACGCTTCCCTGGAGGAAATCGGGGAAGCCGAGTGGAACCGGCTGGCCGGAGAGCACAACCCGTTCCTGCGGTACGAGTTCCTGGTCGCACTGGAGCGGCACGATTGCGTGGGCAGCCACTACGGATGGCTGCCCCGCCACATGGCGGTAAGGGGAGACGCGGGCGAATTACTGGGCGCCGCTCCCATGTACGCCAAGACCAATTCCTATGGCGAACTGGTGTTCGACTGGTCCTGGGCGGATGCCTGCCAGCGTTACGGACGCCCCTATTATCCCAAACTGGTGATCGCCATTCCCTACACCCCGGCCACCGGTGAACGGCTCTTGCTCGCCGAGCATCCGCTGCGTGAATCCGTTGCCGCCGCCTTGATCGACGCCGCCCGGCAAGAGGCCGAGCGCCAAGGGCTGTCATCTGTACATTGGCTGTTTCCAAACGCGGCTCAGCAATCACGGCTCACAGCACAGGGGCTGTTGGCACGTACCGGGGTCCAGTTTCACTGGCACAATCCCGGCTACCGCAGTTTCGATGAGTTTCTGGACACGCTCACCGCCGCCAAGCGCAAAAAAATCCGGCGTGAACGTCGGCGCGTAACCGAGGCGGGCATCCGCTGCCGTGTATTGCATGGCGACGAGATGGACGATGAACAGTGGCGCACCCTGCATAACCTGTACGCATCGACATTCGACAAGAAAAGCGGCATGGCGACCTTGAGCCTGCCGTTCTTCCGGGAAATCGGACGGACCATGCCGCGATCCGTCGTCATCGTGCTGGCCTATGAGGGCGAGCGAATCGTCGCCGGGGCGATCAATTTCCGTGGCTCCGATACCCTGTATGGCCGCCATTGGGGTTGTTTCGAGGACTACCACAGCCTGCATTTCGAAGCCTGCTACTACGTCGGCCAGGAATACTGTATTGAACAGGGTCTCAAGCGATTCGAGCCCGGTGCCCAAGGCGAGCACAAGATCGCCCGCGGCTTTCTGCCCACCCGGACCTGGTCGGCCCATTGGCTCACGGACCCGCGCTTTCGCGATGCCGTGGCCCGACATCTACAGTTCGAGACCCAGGCCATGGAAGACTACTATCTGGAACTTTTCGCCCACTCTCCCTATCGCGACACACCCGTCCCGCCATGAGCCGCGCAGCCGAATACCAGGATTTTGGCTTTCCCGATGTGGAGGAGGCACTTACAGAACCCAACGGCCTGCTTGCCGTGGGCGGGGACCTGTCCCCCGCGCGTCTGCTGTATGCCTACCGACATGGCATATTTCCCTGGTACAGCCATGACCAGCCGATTCTATGGTGGTCGCCCGACCCCCGCTCGGTGTTGTTTCCAGAGCGCTTCCAACTACGCCGCAGCCTGTCCAAGCGCATGCGCAATGCCGGCTTCGAACTTCGGGTCGATACCTGTTTTGCGGATGTGATGCGCGCCTGCGCTGCCCCGCGCAAGGGAGCGGATGGCACATGGATCAACGCAGATATGTTGAATGCCTACACCCGCCTGCACCAACTGGGCATAGCCCATTCAGTCGAGACCTGGCAAGACGGTCGACTGGTGGGGGGGCTGTATGGCCTTGCCTTGGGGAGAGCCTTTTTCGGCGAATCGATGTTCAGCCAGGTGGCGGATGCCTCCAAGGTCGCGCTGGCCCACCTGGTACAGGGACAAGGTCCGGGACGATTCGATCTGGTGGACTGCCAAGTGCAGTCCCCGCACCTGGACAGTCTGGGCGCGGTCAACATTCCAAGGCGCGATTTCATCGCTTTGATAAAGCGGTTGACCCAGACCGGCAATACCGTATCACTCGCCTGAAGCCAGCGCAAGCAAGGGCTTACGTCCCTCGGCCAGAGCGGCCCTCGCCTGTTCGAGCAGACCATGAAGTGTCTCGCTGTCAGCGAGCTCACAACGCACCTCCAAATCGCGGCAAATCGCAGACAGGCGCTGTAAGCCGATATTGGCAGAGGACGACTTCAAGGTGTGGGCGACCGTCTTCAGCCCTTCCCGATGGTTGTCGCGAATGCACTCATAGATATTTGCCAGACGTCGCTCCGCGTCCTCCAGAAAGATCTCCACAAAGCGGGCGATCAGCCCCTTTCCCCGAATGGTCTCCAGGTCCCGCAGTCTGCTGACCGCCTGTGGATTGAGGATCGGAATGACATCGCGCGGCAACCAGCGACGAAGTATCGCGGCTATCTGTTCCGAGTTGAATGGTTTAGCCAGATAGTCGTCCATGCCCGCCGCCAAACATTGTTCCCGGTCGCCCTTCATAGCGTGGGCGGTAAGGGCAACAATGGGCAAGCGTTCCATACCCGCGATGCAACGGATGCGTCTGGTCGCCTCGAAACCGTCCACCACGGGCATCTGACAATCCATCAGGATCAAATCGATCTCTGCACTCTTTGCGAGGTCCACCGCTTGCTCGCCATTTGCTGCAACAATCACCTTACAGCCGAAACTCTCCAGTATCGCCGATGCCACTTCCTGGTTGAGGGGATTGTCCTCCGCGACCAGAATTGTCCCATCCAGCACAAGCGAATCTTTGGCGCTATCGGCATTCTGACTGATGCCCGGCGAACGTCGGCTGGACCGCTTGGCACTGTTGGGGAACCGTAGCGTACGAACCAGTTCCTCAACATCCAACGGCATCTCGAGCACACTTCCAATACCAAGCCGATCGAAGCGGCTTTCGTCCCAGACCCGTGAATCGGCGACGAGCAGCACCGGCGGCGGTTCGCTGCGATCCAGTTCGAGATACTCGATCAGGGAGCCCTGATGCGCCAACAGGTCTTCGTCGCGGATGAGTACCTGTGGTGGCTCGCCACGGTGTTGAGCCAGAGTGTGCCTTGCCTGCCGCAAGTCGTCAGCACATTGCCAGTCGAGCTTCAGACCGCCAAACAAATGTTCCAGGGCAGACCGATCCGGCCCCGGACTGCACACAAGCAGGAGCCGGCGCTGAGGCAGGTCTTCACCTTGCTCCGCCAGGTAAGCGCCAAAACGACCTTCAGCCGGCAGCCGAAGTTCAACCGAGAACAGGGAACCCCGCCCCGGCACGCTGCGGACGCGGAGCTGGCCATCCATCATGTCCACCAGCTCCCGCGCAATGGCCAAACCCAGACCGGTACCGCCGAAACGCCGGGTAGTCGAATCGTCGGCCTGAGTAAACGAGGAGAAGATGTTCTCCTGAGTCTCAGGGGAAATGCCGATTCCGGTGTCTTCGACCTCGAACAACAGACGTTCCCTGCCGTTCTCCACCGCACCTCCCTCGGCTCGCAGTTCCACGCTGCCCTGCTCAGTGAACTTGATGGCATTGCTGAGCAGGTTGGTGAGGATCTGACGTATGCGTACCGGATCGCCCTCGACCGCCAGCGGCATCCCGGCACCGATGCGCAGATTCAACTGCAATCCCTTTGAACGCGCACTTTCGCCGAACAGACCGATAAGATCTTGCAGCAGCGCGGGCAGACCGAACCGGATTGCCTCCAGATGCAGTTTTCCGGCCTCGATCTTGGAAAAATCCAATATATCGTTGAGCACGCCAAGCAATGACCGGGCGGAACGCTGTACCGATTCGGCAAGATGACGTTGTTTACTGTCCAGACGGGTATCCAAGAGCAAGTCCGTCATACCGAGTACACCGTTCATGGGCGTGCGGATCTCGTGGCTCATACGGGCCAGGAAATCGCCTTTTGCGTGACTGGCACGTTCCGCGGTCTCTTTGGCCACGCGCAATTGCACATCGCGGTTTTCCATGCGCTCCAGCATGGTGTTGAACCCGCTCATCAGCACCGCCAGTTCCCGCCCCCCCTGCACCCGGACCCGCGTCGTGTAATCCTCGTCCTCGGCGACCTGTTCCATGGTGGCCGCCAACTGTATGACCGGCCGGGAGATCAGGCTCTGCAACCAAGCCGCCATGATGTAGGCGACTGCCAGGGTCACAAGCAGAACAAGCGCTGCCACAATCAACTGCTCACGTATTGCCCCGTAGAGAATTCCCAGGTCCACTTGCAGGTCCACGTGCCCCAACACCAGATCGCCGACCCATATGGTGTGGTGCACCCCCATATAACCTTCACCAAGCTCGTAATCGAAAGACTCACCGCGCTTGGCTCCGGTATCCGACAGTTCGCCGAGCTCGTCGCGAATCACCCGCTGCACCAGTTCGGCCTGCGCCGGGTCAGATGTCCAATAGGACGCAAACGGTGCCCAATTGGCCCGGCGCACCATGGCGCCGATTACCGCAGGTTCCTCAGCCAGCGCTGCCAAGGTCTCTTCCACCGCCGTAGGATCATTGAAAGCCAGGGCCACCGTACTGTTCGCGCCAACCATCCTCGCAAGTGTCGCCACCTGCCGTGTCAACCCGCCCCAGCTGCCGGCAACCTGGTTGGTTACCAGCGCCACCGTGGCCGACAGTAGCACGAACACACTCGTCACAAAGGCGACGGCGATCACCTTGTTTCGAATCGACCACTCTCGAAATCTGCGTATCCCCACCCGATAGATGCCCCGCGCCATCTGAAACCCGGTTCGTTATACGCAGCAGTGTAACCGATCCACGCAACACCTTAGCGCGGAGTCGTCCCTCTTAAGCAGCCCTTAATCTTGCTTGTTGAAACTATCGGCTCCACGGGACACAAGCTGACGAACATGATCCAGCACGCGATGCCGCTTCCGCAGCCGAACGAACCGATACCGCAGGTCCACGCCGGATCACTTCGGCTGCGGCTGGTGGGACCATCCAGCGACGACCGCCAACCAATCGAGCGGTTCATTCATGCCTGCTTCGCACACAGCTACCGAGCGGATGTACGCTGGTTCATGCCCTATCTGATCCAACTGCGCGAGGCATCCTCGGATGTACCCGTGGCCGCCATGGGCTACCGATTCGCCGATTGCGGACCGCTGTTTCTGGAGTCCTACCTGGACACGCCCGTAGAGACGGTGCTGGGTCGCCCCCGTTCGGAGATTCTGGAACTGGGCAATCTTGCCGCGGTTCGTCCGGGCATGCTGCGCTGGATGATCCTGGTGTTGGAGGTTTTTCTGCACGAACTGGGCGGCGGTCAGGTAGTGTTCACCGGGTCGGCGCGTCTGGCCAACTCTTTCCGTCGTCTCGGCGTAAGCCTGACCAAGATTGCAGAGGCCGACCCCAGCCGCATTCCCGATGCGGCCCGTTTCTGGGGCAGCTACTACCAACACCGTCCCGCGGTATTCACAGGCAGACTGGATCGGGCACGCCCGTTCAGAGAAACCCGGCTGCCTTCCTGCCGTCTTTACCACCAGGCGGTGGAAAGCGCGAGGCTGGAGGCACTTCGTCTGGGTCGAATGGCCGGCCTTCACCGAAACAACACGGGCGCCGCAGCGTGAACCGGCTCCTGAAAGCACTTCAGGGGTTCGCCGCCACCGCCCCTGAGAGGAGAGCACTATGGGATGGACAAACTGCCCTGACTTACCGGCAACTCTGGCTGGAGCTCGACAAAAACGACCTGCGTGCGTCAACCAAAGCCACCACGGGACTGATGCTGGACAACGGCTTGCCATGGGTGCTCTGCGATCTGCTGGCCTTGCGCAGCAAGCGCCCCACGGCTCCCATACCCGGCTTCTTCACGAGACAGCAAAAGATCCACACGATTCGCCAAAGCGGCATATCCCGCCTGTTATCGGACGATTCCTCCCAGGCGGAAGAACTGTTGCGGCTGGCCTGGGGCGGGAACGTGCACTCCACTCCTCTGGATGTGGCTGGGCAAACGATACACGCGTCAACGGCGGAATCGGCGGAAGCGGCTGAACTGCCGACTGGCACGGCAAAGATCACCTACACCTCGGGCACCACGGGAAACCCCAAGGGGGTTTGCCTATGCGCCAAGGATCTGTTCGACGTGGCCGCATCGGTATGTGAACGCAGCGGCGCCAGCACGGATGATCGTCACCTCTGCATAACACCCTTGAGCACCCTGCTGGAGAACGTTGCCGGCGTGTACGCCGCACTTCTGAGCGGTGCGCAGTGCGTGGTTCCCCCGCTCCGCGAGGTGGGTCTGAAGGGCTCCAGCGGATTCGATCCGGCCATTCTGATCAACGCGCTATCGCGGTTTTCTCCCAGCACCCTGATTACCACACCCCAGATACTGGAGCTGCTGGTCCGGGTACTGGAGTCCGGCAGCCAACTCGCCAGTGCACCACGCTTCGTCGCCGTGGGCGGTGCACGCGTCACCGAAGCGCTCCTGCGCCGGGCCAGCCAGGCAGGGCTAAGGGTCTATCAAGGTTATGGCCTGTCGGAGTGTGCTTCGGTGGTCAGCCTGAACGGCCCCGGACATGAACGCCTGGGCAGTGTAGGCCGCCCCCTCGCCCACGCCACCGTGACACTCAGCACGGAGGGAGAAATCCTGGTGAGCGGGGCGCGCCATCTGGGCTACCTCGGCGATCACAGACCGCCCCCCGAGCCTTGGCCTACGGGAGATCTGGGTCGAATCGACGAACAGGGTTTCCTCTACGTGGCGGGCCGCAAACGCGACGTGATTATCACCGCTTACGGCCGCAACTTCTCGCCCGAATGGGTGGAGCAGGAACTCACCAACCAACCCGAGATCGCCCAGGCCGTGGTATTCGGTGAGGCCAAACCCTGGAACACCGCGATTCTGGTGGTGGCCCCAGGCACCGGCTCCACCCCAATTGCCGACGCCGTCAACCGTGCCAACCAGGCCCTGCCGGACTACGCCCGGGTGATTCGGTGGCTGATAGCCGATCAGCCGTTTTTACCGGGCAACGGCCAGCTCACCGTCAGCGGCCGTCCGCGCCGCGAGGCCATCCTCGCCCGCTATGGACAAGACATCGAATGCCTCTACCAGGAAGAAATCACCGTATGAGCTTCTTTCATACCTTGCAGCAGAGAACCGAAAAAGACCGCCTCGGACTGGTAACCACCCCGCTGGTCCAGGCAGCCGTGCTTGGACGGGTCGGGCGCGGGCAATATCTCGCCTTCCTTGCCGAAGCCTACCACCATGTCAAACACACCGTACCCCTGCTGATGGCCTGCGGCGCGCGACTGCCGGAACGGTTGGAATGGCTGCGCGAGGCGGTGGGTGAATACATCAACGAAGAACTCGGCCACCAGGAATGGATACTGAACGATATCCGCGCCGCCGCCGGCGATCCGCAAAGCGTGCGCCAAGGCAACCCCTCGCTGGCCACCGACGTGATGGTTGCCTACGCCTACGACACCGTGCTGCGGCGCAACCCGGTGGGTTTCTTTGGCATGGTGCACGTGCTGGAAGGCACCAGCGTCGCCCTAGCAGACAGCGCCGCCCGTGCGATTGCAGACAAGCTCAACCTGCCGGCGAAGGCCTTCAGCTACCTCACATCCCACGGTTCTCTCGATCAGGAGCATGTAGCCTTCTTCGAGAAGCTGATGAACCGCATTACCGAATCCCAGGACCAAGAGGCGATCGTTTCAACGGCCCAGGTCATGTATCGCCTCTACGGCGACATCTTCCGCACCCTGCCGCAAGAGGAGGCCAGCCATGCAGCTTGAAGGTAAGACCGTTGTGCTTACCGGTGCGTCCGGGGGCATCGGTCAGGCGATCGCCAGGGAACTGTCCCTGGCGGGCGCCCGCCTTGCTTTACTGGGTCGCCGCGAACAGGCCCTGGAACAGACCGCCACGCCGCTGCGCAATTCGGGCAGCGAGGTGGTGAGCATAGCCGCTGACCTGTCCACTGCCCAGGGCCGTGCAACCGCCCTCGCCTCCCTGCACTCAGCCCTGCCCGCTGTGGACGTACTCATCAACAATGCCGGCACGCAATCCTTCGCACCGCTGCCGCAGGTCTCCGAGGACGATTTGGAGACCCTGATCCGCACCAATCTCGTCGCCCCCATGGCGCTGACCCGTGCCCTGCTGCCGGCGATGATCGCCCGAGGCAGCGGCCGGGTCGTCAATATCGGCTCCACCTTCGGCACCCTCGGCTTCGCCTGCTTCAGCATCTACTCCGCCAGCAAGTTCGGGCTGCGCGGATTTTCCGAGGCCCTGCGCCGGGAGCTGGCCGGCAGCGGGGTCGAGGTCTGCTATGTGGCGCCGCGCGGTACGCGAACCGACTTCAACCCCGGCACCCTGTATCGCATGGCCGATGCCACGGGTATGAACATGGATGAACCGGCTCGGGTCGGCCAGAGCGTACGCAAGGCGCTGGAGAAGGATCGCAAGGAGGTCTACATCGGTTTTCCCGAGTCCCTGTTCGTGCGCATCAACGCCCTGTTTCCACGCCTGGTGGACCGGGCCCTGCGCAAGCAGAACCAGTCTGTTGCCGCTTTCGCTGCCGCCAACCCTACAGGAGATTGAACCTGTGAAACGCATTCTGCTGCTGTCGTTCGCCATTTTCTTCACCGCTCTGGCGCAGGCCGATCAGGCCATGGACCAGGCCATCGCCACGCTGCAACAACGTTGGGCCGAGATCAAATACCGCTCGCCGGAAAAACAGCAGGAAGACGCGTTCGAGGAACTTTCCGCCGAAGCCGCCACCGTAGCCGCCCATTACCCCGATCGGGCCGAGCCCCTGGTCTGGCAGTCCATCATCACCGCCAGTCAGGCCGGTGCCGCCGGCGGTCTGGGCGCCCTCTCGCTGGTACGCAGTGCCCGCGACCTGTTGGAGAAGGCCGAGGCAATTGACCCCGAAACACTCAATGGCTCCGTCTACACTTCTCTGGGTTCGCTGTACTATCAGGTGCCCGGCTGGCCACTGGGTTTCGGCAATGACAAGAAGGCCCGCGACTACCTGACCAGGGCCCTGGCCGTGAACCCCGATGGTATAGACCCCAATTACTTCTATGGTGATTTTCTGATCGACCAGGGCGAGTACCAGGAGGCAGTGACCGTGCTGACCAAGGCTCTGGCCGCACCGCCCCGACCGGGCCGCGAGTTGGCTGACGCCGGACGCCGTGATGAGATCAACAAGGCGCTGGCCAAGGCCCGCTCTCACCTCTGAAACCGCGACGAGTGCATCCATGCGCGTATTGTTGGTGGAAGACGATCGCTTGCTGGGAGACGGCATCCACGCCGGCCTGAGCCAGGATGGCTACGCCGTCGATTGGGTGCAGGACGGCCGCAGCGCCGAACACGCCCTGCGCGCGGAGAACTACCAACTGGCGGTGCTCGACCTGGGTTTGCCCGACATCGACGGGCTGGAACTGCTCAAGGGTCAGCGGGCCCGCGGCATGAGCGTGCCGGTGCTGATCCTGACCGCCCGCGATACGGTGCAAGACCGCGTCGCCGGTCTGGACAGCGGCGCGGATGACTATCTGGTCAAACCCTTCGACCTGGACGAACTCCTCGCCCGCCTGCGCGCCCTGCAACGGCGCAGCGGCGGCAACGCCCTGCCCCTGTTGTTGCACGGCGACCTGCGCCTGGATCCGGCCTCCCACGAGGTTTACAAGGATGGAGTCCGGGTGGATCTGTCCAGCCGTGAGTTCGCCCTCCTGCACCAACTGCTGAGCCAGCGCGGCCGGGTGCAATCGCGTCGCCATATCGAAGAAACCCTCTATAGTTGGGACAACGAAATCGAAAGCAACACGGTGGAGGTCCACATCCATCATCTGCGTCGCAAACTGGGGAAATCTTTGATCCGCACCATCCGTGGCGTGGGCTACGTCATCGACCTCCCCTCGTGAGCCATCCCTCACTGCGCCGCCGGCTGGTGGCCGGTTTGCTGAGCGTAAGTGCTCTCGTCTGGGCGCTGACCAGCGCAGGTGTGTATTTCTATCAGCGGGCGAAACTCGAACGCCTGTTCGACGAACGCCTCGCCCAGGCCGGCTTCGTGTTGCTGACACTGGTGCATCACGAGTTCGAGGAGGCCTATTACGACTCGCCCCGTCTGGCGCCCCTCAAGGCCCTCAGCCTGGAGGAGATCGTCAGCGATCTCGGCAGCGAACTGCCCGCCACCTCGCTGGTGTTCCAGATCCGGGTCAATCAGGACAAATTCGTGTTCCGCGGCCCCGGCAGTCCCAAGGAGATGCTTTCACGGCAGCTTCGCGGCTATTCCAACGAGAAGGCTGACGGGCACGCCTGGCGCGTCTACACCATCGGCAATGACTCCGGCCAGGTACGCATTCACATCGGCGAACGGCGCTACCGGCGCAACGCCTTGATCCTCAGTCTGGCCCTGGAGTTCATCTACCCCATGATCATCGGCATGGGCGTGCTGGCCGTGCTTATCTGGCTGTTAGTGAGCCGGGCACTGTCTCCGCTCAATCGGCTGGCCCTGGCGGTGGAGGCCCGCGAACCCGCCCATCTCGACCCCCTGCCCAGCAACGGCACCCCGCAGGAGAGCCTATCCCTGGTGCGTGCCCTCAATGCCCTGCTGAAACGCCTGAGCACAGCCTTGGAAAACGAGCGCCGCTTCACCGCCGACGCCGCCCACGAATTACGCACCCCCCTGGCGGCATTGCGCACCCAGGCGCAAGTGGCCCAACGGGCCTCGGACGCGGCACAGCGCGACCGCGCCCTGCGCGCCATCATAGAGGGCGTGGACCGTAACACCCATCTTGTCGAACAACTCCTTACCCTGGCCCGGCTGGACCACCAGACAGACGCGTCCCGGCAGGAAACATTAGACCTATGTGCCATCACCGTAGATCTGCTGGTGGAGATGGCCCCGCTGGCGGACCGCCGCCATCAAACCATCGGCCTTGATGAAACCTGTGGCGCCACCCTGGCGGGCTGCGCCACCACTTTGCGGGTGATGCTGCGCAATCTGGTGGACAATGCCTTACGGTACACGCCGCCAGGTGGACAGGTCGCCGTCAGACTGAGTCAGGACGTGGATACGGTACAAATCGAGATCGACGACTCCGGTCCCGGCATCCCCACAGAACTGTATGACAAGGTTCGCGAACGCTTTCGCCGGGTAGCTGGCGGCAACACCGTTGGCAGCGGCCTGGGACTGTCCATCGTCGATCGCATCGTGGAACAACACCAGGGCACGCTCAACCTGGAGCAATCGCCCCTGGGCGGCCTGCGCGTCGTTATTCGCCTGACCAGGAAAAACCGCCTGGAATCCAGCTCCCAGGAGCTGAAGTCCCCGGCCTGAAGTGGTTGAAACCTCCCGGACAGAGGCGATTCGCGGCCATGTGTCTTCCCGCCTGTATCGAGCCATCTCAAAAGTGAGGAATGGTCTTTTCTGTCGCGCCGGGGATTTTTACAGCATGGTGCGCGTATCCTTTGTCGGGCAGGGATCAGCCCCGGCCATTCAACCCGGTGGCCAACCTGTACAGCTCATTGGCCTTGCCGAATCCCAATCTGGCCGCCACAGCCGCCGCCCGCCGGGGAGGCAGTTCCTTCAAGAGCTCAGCCAGCAGTCGCTCAACGCCCAGATCGGGTGTTTCCCTCTCGCGGATTTCGGCTCCGGCCACGACGAGCACGAATTCGCCCTGAGTACGAATGTCGCCGCGGGCAAAGGCATCGGCCAACTCGCCCAGGGAACCTCGCCGAATCTCTTCGTAGCGCTTGGTGAGTTCCCTGGCGACCACGGCCTCCCGTCCTGCGCCAAATGCGGAGCGCATCGCGGCCAGACACTCGACCACCCGATGGGGCGACTCGTAGAACACCAGGGTTCGCATGTCGTCGGCCAGCGCCTGCAACCAGGCATCGCGAGCCGCCCGGCCTCGCGGGGGAAACCCCTCGAAGGCGAAGCGGTCGGTGGCCAGACCGCTCACGGAGAGCGCGGCCAGCAGGGCGCTGGGGCCGGGCACAGGAACCACGGCCAAGCCCCGTTGCGCCGCGGTGCCCACCAGGCGATAACCGGGGTCGCTGATCAGCGGGGTACCGGCATCGCTGATCAGGGCAGCGTTATCGCCGCCGGCTATGCGCTCCACCAAACCCGCAGTCACCTCGCGCTCATTGTGATCGTGCAGTGCGGTCATCGGGGTGGAGATGCCGAAATGCTCAAGAAGCCGGCGACTGTGGCGGGTATCCTCGGCAGCGATCCAATTCACTTCGGCGAGCAGGCGTTGCGCCCTGGGGCTCAAATCCTCAAGATTACCGATGGGCGTGGCCACCACGTAGAGGGTTCCAGCTTGGTCCGGCACGGGTCTACCTCGGAAGTTTCAAACGGCAGTGGACACAGCGCGGGCAAGGTTGCTCTCTGGCCTTGGTTCCAGCATGGCTGTGGGGATTCAGTATATACTGGCCACTCTAACCGCATTCCAGACCTTCCGCGTCGCGCGGCGGAGATTGAATACCCTGCCATGGCAAGATTTTCCCCCATCGTTACACTCTCCCTTCTGCTGTTGCTGACGGCCTGCGGTCCCACGCCTACCCGGCCACAGGCACCGAAAGTGGTGGAAAAACCCGACCAGGCAGCGCTGGCTTTGGAAGATCGCGGCGATTTCTACGGTGCCGCCAGCGCCTACCAGAATCTCGCTGGCGGCGCGCCGCCAGCGGACCAGAATCGCTATAAATTGCGCGCCATGGAGCTGTTCCTGAAAGCAGGATTTGCCGACCGCGCCGAGGCGATCTACGCCGTACTCCAGGAGGACGCGTTGACGGCGGATCAGGTACTGCGCCGCCGACTGGCCGGCGCCGAGGCGCGTAAGGTATCCCAGGATTGGAACGGCGTAATTGAGCGCTTGCCCCCACCGCCGCCATCCCAGGCCCCGATCGAAGGGCGCGAACGCTACTGGCGCTTGCGGATCGAGGCGCTGGAAAATCTGGGATACAGCATGCAGGCAACGGAAGACCGGGTGGCTCTGGACCGGGACCTGCTCGACCCCGCTGCCAAAGCGGACAACCAAACACGGATTTTGGAAACACTGGCCGCCCTGCCCCGCACCGAGCTGGAAACCCGCCTGGCCCAGTCCCAGGACCCGGCCCGCGGCTGGTACGATCTGGCAACGATATTGAGCCGTTTCAGTCTGGACCCCGGCCGCATGGAGGCCGACCTGCTGGATTGGCGTCAGCGCTACCCGACCCATCCCGCAGACATCCAGATCGCGCGGACACTGATTGACGAACGTGCCGCCAGTTTCCGCCCACCGGCACAGATCGCACTTCTGCTTCCGCAACAGGGAAACTTCGCCCTGCCGGCAGAGGCGATTCGCGATGGCTTCCTGGCCGCCTACTACCGGGTACCGCGGGCCGAGCGGCCACGCCTGAGGATCTACGACTCCGTTCCGCCGCAAAATGTCTGGTCGGTCTACCAACAGGCGATCCGCGACGGCGCCGAGATGGTAGTGGGGCCGCTGGACAAAAAGGCCGTGGAAGAACTTGCCCGCAGCGGCGAGTTGCAAGTGCCGGTGCTGGCACTCAATCGCATGGAACCGCGTGACGACCTGCCCGGCAACCTCATTCAGTTTGGCCTGATCCCCGAGGACGAAGCGGAGCAGATCGCCAACAGCGCTTGGCAGGCCGGCAAACAACGGGCGTTGGCGCTGGTTCCGACCGGGGCCTGGGGTGATCGCGTCGCCAAGCGTTTTCAGGCGCGCTGGGAGCAGTTGGGCGGCCGGTTTTTGGAGCGCCAGAGCTTCGATCCGCAGGCCAGCGATTTCAACAAGCCGATTCAGGAACTGCTGGACATCGACCTCAGTGAAGCACGCAAGGCAGCTCTGCGAGAGACCATCGGCACGGAATTCGAATTTGAGCCCCGTCGGCGCCAGGACGCGGATTTCATCACCTTGGTCGCCGTCGCCCGGCAGGCGAGGATCATCAAACCGCAACTGGCCTTCAACCGGGCCTCACGCCTGCCGGTACTGGCCACCTCCCAGGTCAACGAAGGCAAGGACGAGCCCAACAAGAATACCGATCTGGACGGCCTGGAATTCTGCGATCTGCCGTGGCTGCTGGACCCGGCCAGCGAATGGGAGCCCGGCGCCCGGCGCCTCGTCGAACTGTGGCCTCAGCGTGAGCGTTTTCTCCGCCTCTATGCCCTGGGGGCCGATGCCTACCAACTGACCAGCGAGATCGGCCGCATGCGGGGCGAACCCGACAAGCCTTTCGAGGGTCTGACTGGACGGCTATACCTCGGCGCGGGCGGAATACTTCAGCGTGAGCTTCCCTGGGCGCAATTCCGCAACGGCACGGCACGCTATATTGGCTATTCCCTGCCAACTGAACCGTGACATGCGCATTGGCGGAAATCGTGCGGGAACCACCGTCGATCGAGGCAGGGAGGCGGAACGTCTGGCAGCGGATTACCTCGGCTCGCGTGGCTTACGCATCATCGAGCGCAATTTCCATTGTCGCGGCGGCGAGATCGACCTGATCGCAGAAACCGGCGATGAATTGGTGTTCGTCGAGGTCCGCTACCGCACCCGGGCCGGCTACGGCAGTGCCGCCGACAGCGTCACCGCCACGAAACAGCGGCGCATCATACTGGCCGCACGTCACTATCTGGCACACCATCCAGAGCGCGCGAGTCAGGCGGCCCGCTTCGACGTGCTGGCCATCGACGGCGCCGAACCGCTGCGGTTCAACTGGATCGTCGCCGCTTTCACTGCATTCTGAATCGTTGAGGAACCATGGAGCTTATCGAGCGCATTTCCCGACTCTTCGAAGAGAGTATGGACACCAAGGCCCGCTCCCTGGAGGTGGTGGCCCGCCCCATCGCCGAGGCATCGGGCATGATCGTTCAGTCTCTGTTGGACGGCGGCAAGATATTGAGCTGCGGCAACGGGGGCTCAGCCGGGGACGCCCAACACTTTTCCTCCGAAATGCTCAACCGTTTCGAGCGCGAGCGCCCCGGCCTGCCGGCCATCGCCTTGACCACGGACACCTCCACACTGACCTCCATCGCCAACGACTACCACTACAACGATGTCTTCGCCAAACAGATCCGCGCCCTGGGACACCCCGGCGACGTGCTGCTGGCCATCTCCACCAGCGGCAACTCGGCCAATGTCCTCAGCGCCGCGGACGCCGCCCATGAGCGCGAGATGCGCATCGTCGCCCTCACCGGAAAGGACGGTGGCGGCCTGGCATCGCTGTTGGAGGAAACCGACGTGGAAATTCGCGTGCCGGCCGGCAACACGGCACGCATCCAGGAAGTCCATTTGCTTGCCATCCATTGCCTTTGTGACCTGATCGACCACCAGTTGTTGGGAGGCTGAGCCATGCGAAAGGGAGTCCCATTCGCGTTTTCATCGTCAATCGCCCTCCTTCTCCTTGCGATCCTGTTGTCGGGCTGTGAGGCTCTGGTGATCGGCGGCGCAGCCACCGGGGCCGCCATGATCCATGACCGCCGTTCCGCGGGTACCGTGGTGGACGACCAGAATCTGGAGATCAAGGCCTATGCGGCCTTGAAGGAAGACACATTGCTGGATGAGCGCGCCAACGTCAGTGTCACCAGTTACAACCGCATCCTGCTGCTGACAGGCGAGGCGCCAACGGAAGAACTGCGCCAACAAGCCGCCAATCTCGTCGCCCACCTGCCCGGCGTCCGTCGGGTCTACAACGAATTGCGCCGGGCCGCCCCCATCGCCATCAGCCGGCGCGGCGGCGATACGGTGCTAACTACCAGGGTCAAGGCCAGCCTCTTCAAGGTGGACTTGCCGGATTTCGATGCCACACGGGTCAAGGTGGTGACATCCGATCACACCGTGTATCTGATGGGGTTGTTGTACGACAAGGAGGCGGATGCCGTGGTGGAAACCGTGCGACGGGTGCCCGGTGTGGAAAAGGTCGTGAAAATATTTGAGAAACTGGGCTGAATCCTCAGCGGTTCTCATCGATCCAGGCGCATACACGCTGAAATTCCGAGCGAAGCGGTGCTATCAGCTCCCCGCGAGCAGACAGCGAACCGTCCGCTGCCGCCAGTTCCACGCTTTTGGCCAGATCGGAAAGGGTTGTCGCCCCCAGGTTGGCGCTGGCGGATTTGATCGAATGGGCCGCCCTTCGAAGCTCATCCATATCGCCCGCCAACCCCTTCTCCACTTCGCCGATCAAGCCATCGGTTTCGGTAACGAAAGTATCCACCAGCTCATCGAATTCCTCCTCCAGAATCTCCCTCAGTTCGCGGAATGTCTGATTGTCGATCACGGGGGATGAGATCTCCAGAAGTTGGGGGCTGAGTGCCTCGTCGGCCGCGGCACTGCCCTGGTCAGACAACCAGCGTTGCAGAACGGCGATCAAGGTTTCGGCGGAAAAGGGTTTCGAAACGAAGTCATCCATTCCCGCCTCCAGGCAGCGCTTGCGGTCCTGTCCGAAGGCATTGGCGGTAAGGGCGATAATGGGTATGCGCTGGTCACTCTCCTCGGCACGTATCGAGCGCGTCGCTTCGATACCGTCCATTACCGGCATCTGGCAGTCCATCAGGATCAGATCATATTTCGACGCTCGCCAGTTATCCAAGGCAGCGCGTCCATCATTGGCGATATCGAAAGCAATGCCGAGGCGATCGAGCACTGAAGCCAGCACACGCTGGTTCACGTGATTGTCTTCTGCCACCAGAAGTCTAAGGTCATGGTTCCGATCGTTCAGCCGCAATACCGATTCCGTCGTGCCATTCGTCTTACCGGTTTGTTGCCCAAGTGCCTTCAGCCACTGATCCTGTGAGACCGGCTTGCGTAGAAAGACGCTGGATGGCCTTTCCGCCAGTGGCGTCGGCATGGTTTGCCTCCCATGGCCGGTGACCAGCAGGACCACCTGCGGGGGCAGATGCTGCAATTGCTCCAGGCGCCGTTTCGCCATGTCGCCGTCCACCACGACAATATCGACAGGGTCGCCATCGTTCAGCGCCGCATCGGGATCGGCCAACAGATCCGCTCCCAGCTCAACGAGCCCTTCGCCGATCACCGTTTGCGCCACGGGAAGCGAATCGAACAGGGCGACGGATCGACCTGCCAGGGGCAGGTTACGTCCGGCATCGCCGACCGGCTCGCAGGCCAATGGCAGGTAGAGAATGAATTCACTGCCGCGCCCCGGTTCGCTGCGCACCTCGATACGTCCGCCCATCAACTCCAGCAATTGTTTCGTGATCGCCAGCCCCAGCCCAGTACCGCCAAAGTTGCGGGTGTCTGACGAGTCCACCTGTAAGAACGGGCTGAACAGGCGAGGCAGTGCCTCCTCTGACATACCGATGCCGGTATCGGCGATGGTGATGCGAACACCCTGCTCGTCCCCTGACAGAGCGTCCACTTCGGTCAATACATAGCCTGACTCCGTAAATTTCACCGCGTTCCCGACCAGATTCACAAGAATCTGTCTGAACCGCTTCTGGTCACAAACGCAATAACGCGGCACGTGGCGCCGAAACCGCGCCAGCACCTGCAAGTCCTTGTGCATGACCCGCGCCGAGCACAAACGTGCCACGGCCTCTACTGTGGCGAGCAGGTCGAAGCGCTCCGGATACAGCTTCAAGCGCCCGGCCTCGGCACGGGAGAAGTCCAGAATATCGTCGATGATGCCTAACAACGCGCGGCCGGATTCCTTGATGACGTCGACCTGTTCCCGTTGATCCTCCTCCAGTGAAGAATCCAGGAGCACGTCCGCCATACCCAGAATACCGTGCAGGGGTGTCCGAATTTCGTGACTGACCGTGGCCAAAAAGCGGGATTTGGACTCCGAGGCCACCTCAGCGGCCTGCCGCGCGGCAATCAGTGTGGCCTCGTTGCGCTTTTGCTCGGAAATGTCCCTCACCGTGACCACCGCGCCGATCAGTCGCTCATCCAGGGTCAAGGACCGGCTGTCGAAGCGTACCGGAAATACCGATCCGTCAGAACGCCGAAAATAAGTATCACCGCCGGATTGGGCGATACCCTCGCGCACAGCCCGGCTGATTTCACACTGCTCCAGAGGCTTGTCGCACCCGCGGGCATCACAATGACCGGTCACCTCATGAATGCAGCGCCCGATCAACGACTCAGCAGGCAAACCCAGCATCGTCTCAACGGTGGGATTGGCGAAATCCACCCGCGTCTCCCGATCCAGTCCAAAAATTCCATCCGCTGTCGCATTCAACAGCAAGCGATTGCGCTCTTCAGCCATGCGCAATTCCTGTTCGCGGACAGCGGCCTCGTGATGCAGAACGATGTTTTCCTCGGTGTTGCGGAAATAGCGGTGAGCATTGGTGAGCACGATGAAGGTAAACAGGGCCGACATGGCGCCCATGACCATCGTGATAGTGCTGCCCTCTGCGAGCAACGTGAGCGTAACGGGCACCAGCGTGATGGGCAGGAACAGGCCTACAGCACTCCAAGAAGCCGACATGGAGGTTACCGCACCCGCTGCCACTCCGGCGATGACGAAGGCCAAAAAGACCTGCTGGGCCAGGTCATCCGGAAACAGCAGCACACCGGCGGAACCCCATATCACACCGGCGGCAACAGCCCCGAGCCGAAAGCGCCCCAACCAAGGCGCATGGTCTTCGATTTCAGTAGCTTGTGCGTGATAAAGACGGGCACCCCATGCGCGCCAACCGATCAAAATCCACATTGCGCTCAGCCAACCCAGCAATACGGGCGTCCCAATGTAGCCCCACTGCACGAATACCAGACCGACGGACAACAGCGCGGATGCCAGCAGCGATGCGGGCAGGTTTTCGTATAGCAAGCGGCTCTGTTCCGCATAGAGCCAAGCCCTGCGGCTGGTTTCAGCCAACCCGGCATCGCTGGTCATTCTCGGTACGCCACACTCGGGGATGTCATTGGAGGATGTCTGCCGGCCGTAAGTCAATCACAAGCAAAGTATGCAGAGACCTATCGGCATCCTTTCCTACAAACTTGATGATGCACCTATTCACTCAGAACCGAATATTCGACGCAAAAAAATGCCGGGGACCAGCCCCGGCATTTTCTTCTGGCCCCCGGATCGGCAGCGAGCCGGACCTGGGGGCCAAAAAGAGCGGTCATCAGGCCGCCTTGCTGTCTGCCTCGATCAGACGCGAGGTGCCGCCGATGGCGATCTTGCGTGGCTTCATGGCCTCGGGAATCTCACGCTTGAGTTCGACATGAAGCAAACCGTCACTCAGATCGGCACCGGTGACCTGGACATGGTCGGCCAGTTGAAACTTGCGCTCGAAGTTGCGGAAGGCAATACCGCGATGCAAATAGTTGCGCTCTTCGGGCTTGTCTTCCTTACGGCCGATCACCGTCAGGGTGTTCTCTTTCACTTCCACATCCAGTTCCTCGCCCTTAAAGCCGGCGACGGCCATGGTAATGCGGTAGCGATCTTCGCTCACCAGTTCGATATCGTAGGGGGGCCAGCCATTTTCAGCGCTGGCGCGGCTGGCGGAATCCAGCATGGAAGCCATACGGTCAAAACCGATAGCGGTACGGAAAAGCGGGGAGAAGTCAATGTTACGCATGGTCATATCCTCATTAAGCAATATGGTTTATCAGCGGGCCTCATCGAGCGCCCGCTATTCATAGATGAGGATAAAGTGGTTATTTTTCAAGTCAGCCGGACAAGCGGACATTCAGCTCCCGCAGGCGCGCCGGGGTACCCACGTCTATCCACGCGCCCTGATGATGCTCCCCGCTCACCCCCCCCTGCCCCATGGCTTCTCGTAACAGGGGCGCCAGAGGAAAGGCACCGGGCTGGCAGCCTGCAAACAATTCCGGCCGATAGACGCCGATGCCGGAAAAGGTGAGCCTCGGTTCACCGCTGGCCAAGACCTTCCCCGCAGCCAAATGAAAATCCCCCGCCGGATGGTGCTCAGGATTATCCACAAGCACCAGATGTGCCAGCCCGTCCGTGCGTTTCGACAAACCCGCGAAATCGTAGTCTGTCCACACATCCCCGTTGATCACGGCAAACGGCCCCGGCCCCAGCAAGGGCAGCGCCCGATGGATTCCGCCACCGGTTTCCAAGGCCGAGGGCTGTTCCAGCGAGTAGCGGATGGCGGCACCCAACCGGGAGCCATCCCCCAGCGCCTCACGTATCTGCTCGGCCCGGTAGGAGATATTGATGACCAGTTCGCGCAAACCCACAGCCACCAGGGCCGTTATGTGGTGCTCGATCAAAGGCCGCCCCGCCACGGGCAGCAGGGGTTTGGGCAGCTGGTCGGTCAGCGGCCGCATGCGCTCGCCACGACCGGCGGCTAGGATCATTGTTCGCATAGTGCTGTTGTTCGTTTCGCTGCGTTTGGCTTGGAGTCAGGCGGCGAAGGATACCGATATATGATAGAGCCATGCACTCGACCGTTCGAAAGATCATCCACATCGACATGGACGCCTTTTTCGCCTCCGTGGAACAGCGTGACAACCCCAGGCTGCGAGGCCGGGCGGTGGTGGTCGGCGGCTCACCCCAGGGGCGCGGAGTCGTCGCCGCGGCCAGTTATGAAGCGCGTAAATACGGCGTGCATTCCGCCATGCCCTGCTCCCAGGCCCACCGCCTGTGCCCCCAGGCGATCTTCGTCAAACCCCGATTCGATGCCTACAAGGCCGCCTCCAGACAGATTCATGGCGTGTTCCAGGAGTATACCGACAAAATCGAACCCCTTTCCCTGGACGAAGCCTATCTGGACGTTAGCGAGAGCCCGGCCTTTTCGGGTTCCGCCAGCCGCATGGCACGTGATATCAAGACCCGCATCAAGGCCGTCACCGGACTCACCGCCAGTGCGGGCGTGTCCTATAACAAGTTCCTGGCCAAAATCGCATCGGACATCGACAAGCCCGACGGCCTCACGGTGATTACCCCCGACCAAGGCCCCGCCTTCGTTGCCGGACTCCCCATCGGCCGTTTCCACGGCATCGGCAAGGTAACCGAGGCCCGCATGAAGGAACTGGGCATACATACCGGCGGCGAACTGCGCGAATGGCCGTTGGAGCAACTGGAGCGCCACTTCGGCAAGGCCGCCAGCTACTACTACCTGGCCGCCCGCGGCATCGACGAGCGCCCGGTGGAACAGCGTGGACAGAGCAAATCCATCGGTACGGAGACCACGTTTGAGATCGACCTCACCGACGCCGATGAGATGCTCGGCCATCTGCTGGCCCTGACCGCCAAGGTCGCCGACCGAACCGAAGCGGCGGGCCTCGCCGGCCGCACCTTCACTCTGAAAGTGAAATATGCCGATTTTCAACAGGTAACCCGGTCTGTCACCCTGCCCGCACCGACCGCCCGCGCGGATCAGCTCAGCGTCTACCTGCCCCTGTTACTCAACCGCACCATGGCAAAACGCAAGCCGGTACGCCTGCTGGGCGTGGCACTCTCCAACCTTGTGGAGCCATCCCTGCACCGGGGTTGGGTACAATTGCCGTTGTTCTGACGGAGTGGTTTGCCCGGTATTTCTTCCGGCACTAGCCGCCCCCGCCGTTTCCAGGCCTGGCACACAAGGATTCCCCGATCGAGTCAAACTGTTCATAGCCCTTTCGCATCCATACCTTGACGCGCTGACGCTCCATCAGTCCGAGTCCAGCCTCTTTGTTGTTGCCTGCGGCCCAAAAACTGAGGTTTGCGTGGTCGACCTTGCGCATCGTGCCGGTATGCAACTCGGCGATCTCGATGACGCTCGCACCGAGTTCGTCGGCAGTCCGACGCGTACCGGAGGCTTCGAACGCCGAGAAGTCCTTGCCCCGGCCCAGGTTCTTGACCACCACATACGATGGACTATCGCCGAATTTGTCGAACAGGCGTTGCAGCAACCCTATGGCGTCAGCACCATCGTCGATCACATGCCAAAGCACGACCTGCACGCCTTCCTCGGCAGCAAGACCCAGCAGATCATTTTCATCGATCCATCGGAATAACGGCAACGAGGTCTGGGCGGCGAGATCGACCAGAATTTCCTGCTCGGTTTCGACTGCCGCCTCCATCAGTCGATCCGCACTGCTGAAGTCGTCCAGCAGAAGGGCCTCGGCGTAGTCTGCATAGAAACGCAGCATGGCCCCGTGCGAGCGGTCGGCGTCGAACACCCGAAATGGCTTTTCGTGGTCAATCAGGCATTGGGCGACCAATCGGGAAACGACAGACTTGCCGACTCCGCCCTTTTCACCACCGATGAAGTGGATTCGACTCATAAAAAAACGCCCCTCTGGTAAGACTGTTATTGGCAAGTTTTGAGCGTGATACAGCATGATCGATGCCACTCGTGAGCACGAGCTGATACAAGCACTTCCGCTGTCACCAGCCGCTGCCTCGGTCATGATCGCCCCAGTATTGTGCAAACAGCGCACAGTCAGCGCGCGGGCGCGCACAAGATGCCTGATCCAAACCGGACAGGCTTCTAACCACTATATTGAGTTGCCACCGAAATAAGCGGTTGGCGGGGCTTTGCGTATGGAGTGAATTTGCCAGGAAGACGCAGCACCCGGCAAGGTGAGTTCTCTTAAATAGACAGGACCATCGACGATTGTCAATGGAATCGCTTTAAAGTATCGATTGGAATGAGCCATCCAGTGCAAGCGAGACTAATAAAGTTTCGCTGTCGAGGCCGTTTTCATGGATTCAATCCTGTATCGCATATTGCCCTTTTTGCGCTGGTTTCCAATGACGCTCAGCAGCGTCCGTGCCGATTTTGTGGCTGGGATCACGGTGGCTCTGGTACTGGTCCCGCAAAGCATGGCCTATGCGCAACTGGCGGGTCTGCCGGTGGTATACGGGCTGTATGCGTCCTTCGTGCCGGTCATCGTCGCCTCGATGTGGGGTTCATCCAGTCAGCTGCACACCGGGCCGGTGGCCATGCTGTCACTGATGTCCGCGGCCGCCCTGATTCCTTTCGCTGCACCTGGGACCGACAAGTTCATCGAGCTGTCGGTGATGCTCGCGCTGATGGTTGGCGTGCTGCGCCTGACCCTCGGCGCGCTGAGCCTCGGCGCCATCGTCAATCTGCTCTCCAGCCCGGTGATCGTGGGCTTTACCAACGCCGCGGCCCTGATCATCGGCTTGTCGCAGGTCAGCAAGGTCATCGGCGTGCCGTTTCCGCGCTCCGACTCCTACCTGGCCGACCTTTGGCGGGTCTTGCTACAGGTTCCACAGGCCCATCTGCCGACCCTGGTCTTCGCTCTCGGCGCGTGGCTCTTGATCTACGGCCTGCGACGCTACCGTTCTTCGCTTCCGGGGGTACTTATTGCGGTCGTGGTAGCTACAGTGCTCAGCTGGCTGGTCGGATTCGATCAGAAAACCACAATCGAAATCGGACAGATCGCCGACAAGCAGGTGGCGGAGAGCCTGCGCAAGCTGCAAACCGCCCAAACGCGGATGGCGGACATCACCACCCAGACGGCCAGAATTTCACAACAGGCAGAGGCCCTGGAAAGCGACGGCGGCCTGGACGCCATAGCCCAAGCCGCGGAACTGCGTTCGGAATTACCTGCTCTGCAGTACCAATATCAGGCAAACAAGGCCGAAGTTACCCGTCTGCAAATCGCGCTGCATGCCATACCCTTGTACGGGGTATCGGAATCGGCAAATGAGTGGCGAATTCATACCGTGGACAGTTTGCCCGCCAATATCGCTGAGCGGGGAACACGCTGGCACTTTGCCGGCGTAAAGGATGGACAGGTATCCCTTTCGGCCGGCGGCGACGTGGTTGGCACGATCCCGCAGGGCCTGCCCAGCCTGAGGGTACCGCAGATGCAGTGGGACCTGGTGTTGGCGCTTCTGCCGGCGGCCCTGGTAATGGCATTGATCGGTTTCATGGAGGCCACCTCGATTTCCAAGGCAATCGCTACCAATACCGGCGAACGGGTGGATACCAACCGTGAGTTGGTTGGCCAGGGGCTGGCGAATATCGCAGGCAGTTTCTTTAGTTCCTACACCGTAAGTGGCTCGTTCTCACGCTCGGCGGTTGCTGCCCGCAACGGTGCCAAAACCGGCTTGTTCGCCATTATCAGCGCCCTGGCGGTGGTGTTGGTGTTGGTGTTCTTCACCCATTACCTCTATCACCTCCCCCAGGCCGTACTGGCGGTGATCGTAATGATGGCGGTGTTCAGCCTGATCCGTATCGAACCCCTGCTCCAGGCATGGAAGATCGATCGCGTGGGCGCCTTGATCGGGGTAATGACTTTCCTCGCCACCCTGCTCATGGCGCCCTCCATCGCCAACGGCATACTGTTGGGCATTACACTGACGGTGCTGCATTACCTGGTCAAGACCATGAAGCCACGCGCCGACATCGTCTCGCGCAAACCGGATGGAACCTTGGGCGGAATCCGTGCCAACAAGCTCGAACCCCTCAGCGAAACCGTGGTGCCGGTCCGGTTCGACGGATCGCTCACCTTCATCAACGTCGCCTATTTCGAAGACATTATCCTGGAAGCGAACTCCAGCTTTCCGAGGGCCCGGGTAATCCTGGTGATCGGTAGTGGCATCAACGAGATCGATGCCTCTGGCGAGGAGAAAATCCGCGAGGTTGCCGGCCGTTTGCGCAAGGTCGGCGTGCAACTCGCCTTCAGTGGGTTGAAACACCAGGTACGCAGCGTGCTGGAAGGGGCAGGTGTGGTGGAACGGGTAGGCAGGCAGTTCTTCTACCCGGACAAGGAAACGGCCTTGCGCACACTGTTGAACGATCCCGAGCGTTCCGGACTCCCCGGACAGCACGCCGCCGCAGCCACGTAGCAATAGCCGTCAGGGGTAGCACAACAGCCAGCATACGGTTCGTTTGGGAGGCGCCAAGGCAGTTGCCTTTCGGCGCATCGGCCATCCCATCTTTATATTTCATCGGTCAACACCGGGCCGTGGCGTAAACTTACGCGATACGCCACGATCCCCGGTCGGACCAATGAAACATCTATTCCTGGACTTGGTCCGGATCTCCAACCTCACCGAAAACCTGCTGTACATCGCCGGCAAGAGCCTGCAACGCCGGGCCCTGCGCAATGGCATGATCGTGGCCATGACCTACGGCTCGGCCCTCCTTGGCCTCAAACTCACCTCCGGCAACCCGCTGACCACCGAGCAGCTGCTGCGCCTGCTGGCCGCTTCCCTGGCCTCCTACCCTGTGGGCACCCTGCTGACCATGCTTTCGAGCTTTCTCACGCGAGAACATGTGGACACCGCGGGAGCCGCCCAGTTGGACCTCATGGGGGACCTCAAGCGTACCCGCATGCGCGCCCATCTGGGGGCGGCCTGGAGCGAGGTGTTTCGTTACGAGGCACTACTGGTCGGCAACGTCCACCAGGCCATCAACGAGCGGGACCAGCTGATGGCGACTCGCAAGGCCCTGACCGATGCCATCCATGGCCTGCCCGCCGGTCTGCGCCAGGCGCTGGCAATCGAAAACGCGGACGATGTGCAGCGGGTAGTTGAACGCCTGCTCACGGGTCTGCCGCGCCACAACCGCATGGAGCAAAGCCGGGAGGCATTCGAAATCACCGGTCTGTATGCGCTCAATGCCCCCCTCCCGCAGCGGGTCCAGGAACTGGAGTGTGGCTTCGACATCAGCCCCATTGAAAAATGGTATCGCCATGGCCTGTTTACCGCGGAAGACGAACTGTTGCGCGATTTCGAAACGGATCTTCTGATCCGCGGAATACGGCGCATGTTGCGGCCCGGCCCACTGATCGCCGTGATTCGGTTTCTCGGCCCCGGCTACACACCCTCGTTCTGGTATGCGTGGACCATGCGTAAGGCAGTGATTCTGCTCGGCAAGACCATCGCCAGCCTCAACAAAGAGTTGGATCTGCGTCGGCGGACGCCCTTCTTTGGCGCACAACATCTGCTTTGGCCCTGTGAGCGGACCGATCGGGACGTGATAGACGAATTTGGCGACAAAGAAGGAGGCCGTCTGTTGCGGTTGCTGGCAAAGCGCCGCCGCAAACTGATGCGCAAGATCTTTTCCGCCGATCGCGTGAGCGCCTATCGCCTGCTCTACCGTGCCTTCAGCAAGGAATTGCTACGCATTGCCACGCTGCGGGTACAATTCGATGCCGAGTACCGTCTCGGCCTGTTGCGGCGCAACCCGCGCGACGACGTCAGCAACCTTGAGAAGCTGTTGGGCTACTCGGTCATATCCCCTCGCGCATTGAACAAGCGGCTCGGCAGCTCTGCCGAAGAAGGCGAATTCCGTGCGGACCTGGCCAGGCTTCCTTCGGATGACTTGGACACCGAGGCCATTCGAGCCCTGCGCATCGCCTATTTCGTCGATCGAAAGGGCATCCGTTATCAGCTGGCACGCCAGGACAAGGATGCGGCCCTGGCACGCTTTCATGAAGTGGTGACGGCAAAGAAAAAATACACCGCCAAACTGGTTCGGTTGCGGCTGTACCACCTGATGGCGCGACTGCAAGTGGAATTGTACCGGGATCTGGTAACCGAACTCGGCTGCTACACGGAATCCACGCCAAGTTCGTCAAGATAGGCTGTAATCAGTTTCGCGTTGCGATCATGGGCACCGGGCTTGGCAGCGGCTCGCGCCCATTGGCGCAGCCGGTTCCGATCCAGCGCCGGGTATCGGGCAATCAGCCGCTGCAATGCCGGATCACCACCGCGGATCAAGACATCGGCCACCGAATGGTCAACGACGACCGGCGGAATATATGTCCTGTTGCCTTCGAGGATTCGGACCACTTGCGCCTCATCCACGTCCCTCATCAGCTTGCCAATGAATTGGCGCTGCCGCTTCAGCGCCGGTCCACGCCCCATGGTCTGGCACAACAGCACAGCTGCAATCAGTTCTTCCGGCAGGCCGGAAGAACGCAAGGCCGCCGGCGTGCAGGACACCAAACGTTCGCCAAGCTCCTGTAGCCGGGCCATGGCACGTTTACGCGCCGATTTGCTGGGCTCGCCGTCATGGAGTTCGTCTGCGCCCAGGTCTTCGACACGGCTATCAGAATGACTCGTCATCCACGATGTCGCTGAAGCGCTTTACGTTTTCCATCAGAATGGCGGTACGCTCGTTCAACACCAGCTTGTCACCTACGTCCTTGAAGCGGATTGCCAAGCTTCCCCGGAGCGTACGCCGCCCGGCGGTAATGTAATTGTCGCGGGTCTTCAGATCCACTACGGCGCTGGCGGCGTCATCGCTGACATCGGCCTCGAGCTTCTCGCCGATCAGATCTTCATTGCCGCCCTGATCCACGACGCCATAGAACAGCAAGCCATCGCCGGCGGCAGGACCTACACCGGAGCCCTTGGCAAAAAAGCCTTGCAGGCGCACGCGGCCATAGACCTTGCCCTCCGGTCCATCACGAAACTCGTGTTCGAATTCCATTGTTACCTCCCCCGCCGACGGGTCGGTGGAGATGATGGCCATGTCACGCAGGCTCAGACTGATTTGCCGACGGCTGTGGAAGCACACGTAGGGTTTTTTCCCGAGGCGACTGCCTTCGATGCGAACACTGCCGTAATCGCCCGTCAGATCGAGACAGGTCGCGCCCAACTCTTCCAGGCTGCGGCTAACGCCGCCCACGCTGACAGTGAGGGCCTGGGCCGCCGGGACGATGCCCAGCAGCCCACCGAGGAACAAACCGGTAAAAAGCTGGCGATGCCGCATGGATCTCTTTCTCCTGATGCCTTTGGGGTGTTCATTCGGACGCCCGGTCCAGCACCAAAACAGTGCCCCCAAGCTTCCGCGCGCCACGCGCTACTATATACCTAACGGCAGGCAGAACAAATTCTTGTGCAACCGCAGCATTTCGCCGCGCCACGGTGCTATGCTAGCGATTACCGCCGTGACCTTAGCGATGCCAACATGAGCGCACTACTGGACCGGCTGCGAGCCAGTTCCGCCCTGAACGGCGGCAACGCAGCCTTCATCGAAGCACTTTACGAAAGTTACCTGAGCAACCCGGAGTCGGTCAGCAGTGCCTGGCGGTCCTACTTCGACGCCATGCAGCCGGCACCGGACGCCCCGGCGGACAGGGCCCACGAACCGATTCGGCAAGCCTTCGCCAAGCGCGTGCGCGAGCATCGCCGCGGCCCCGGAGAGGGCATCAGTCCCAGCGCCGCGGAAAAACAGGCGGCCGTGCTGCGTCTGATCAACGCCTACCGTGTACGCGGCCATCAATATGCGGACCTCAATCCCCTACACCTGCGCGAACGACCCGAGATCCCGGATCTGGACCCCAGTTACCACGGGCTGCTGGATGCGGACCGCCAGCGTGTTTTCCACACCGGTTCGCTGTTTGCAGACGATCAACTGACCTTGGACGAGATCCTGCTGCTGGTCAAAACCGTGTACACCGGCACCATCGGCTCGGAGTACATGCACATCACGGACACCGCCCAGAAACGCTGGATACAGAAGCGCCTGGAACGCCTCAATGAGCGGCCCAGATTCAACCTCAACGAAAAACGCTGGTGTCTGCGGCTGCTGAGCGCCGCCGAGGGGTTGGAGAACTATCTCCACACCCGTTACGTGGGACAAAAGCGCTTTTCCCTGGAAGGCGGGGAATCTCTCATCCCCCTGTTGGATGAGATCATTCAGCGGGCTGGCAGCCAGGATATCAAAGAAATCGTCATGGGCATGGCCCACCGCGGGCGCTTGAATGTACTCGTCAACATCCTCGGCAAGTCGCCGGAATCCCTGTTCCAGGAATTCGAAGGACGTGCCAAGCAGAGCGACGGCGTCGGTTCCGGCGACGTCAAATACCACAAGGGTTTCTCGTCCGACGTCGGCACACCCGGGGGGCCAGTGCACCTGGCGTTGGCCTTCAACCCGTCTCACCTGGAAATCATCAATCCGGTGGTGGAAGGCTCGGTGCGTGCCCGCCAACGCCGACGTCGGGATCTCATTGGCAGTCAGGTACTGCCTCTGTTGATTCACGGTGATGCCTCCTTCGCCGGCCAGGGCGTGGTGATGGAAACGCTGAATATGTCCCAAACCCGCTGCTACAGCACCGGCGGTACGGTACATATCGTCATCAACAATCAGATCGGTTTCACCACCAGCAATCCCCTGGATGCCCGCTCCACCTTGTACTGCACCGATGTGGCCAAGATGGTTCAGGCGCCAATCTTCCACGTCAACGGCGATGATCCCGAGGCAGTGCTGTTCGTCGGCCAGCTCGCTCTGGACTTTCGCCAGCAGTTCCACAAAGACGTGGTCATCGATCTGGTCTGCTATCGGCGCCATGGCCACAACGAGGCGGACGAGCCGGCGGTCACCCAGCCGATGATGTACAAAAAGATTCGCCAGCACCCGACCACGCGAACCCTGTATGCGGAAAGACTGGTGGCCGAAGGCATATTGCAGGCCAGTGACGCCCAGGGCATGGTCGAGCAGTATCGCGACGAACTGGATCAGGGAAACATCGTCTCGCGACCGATATTGGAGCATGTGATCAACGAGTTCGCGGTGGACTGGCGCCCCTATACAGGCAAGCATTGGCGGGAAACGGCTCATACCGCCTTGCCCCTGGAAACGATCCAGGACCTTTCCAATCGCTTGCTGCGTCTGCCGAAGGGCTTCGAGCTCCACCCGCGGGTGGCGCGCATCATGGACGCCCGCCGCCAGATGGCCGGCGGCAATCAGATGATCGACTGGGGTTTCGCCGAAACCATCGCCTACGCCAGCCTGCTGATGGACGGTGTGCCGATACGGCTTTCCGGACAGGACTCCGGACGCGGTACCTTCTTCCACCGGCACGCCGCCCTGCACAACCAGGTCAATGGCGACCGCTTCATCCCTTTGCAGTACCTCGATCCGGATCAAGCCCCCTTCGTGGTGGTGGATTCCTTGCTTTCGGAAGAGGCCGTGCTCGGTTTCGAGTATGGCTTCGCGACCGCCGAACCCGAGGCGCTGACCCTGTGGGAGGCCCAGTTCGGCGATTTCGCCAATGACGCGCAGATCATGATTGACCAGTTCATCACCTCGGGCGAATCGAAATGGCTGCGCATGTTGGGCCTCCTC
>JAGRGI010000115.1 GCA_020445565.1 Chromatiales bacterium | reverse complement strand
CCATGACCTGTACCGGCACTGGCATAGCCCAGGCGGGCCAATACGCCAACATCGGCAGCGTCAGCGGCACTTCGCCGAACGGCCAGACGGTCAGCGACAGCGACCCAAGCCACTACTTCGGTGCGGCCCCGGCGATCGCCATCGAAAAGGCCACCAACGGCGAGGATGCCGATACCCCGACCGGTCCGGTGGTGACCGTCGGCAGCACCGTCACCTGGACCTATGTGGTGAGCAACATCGGCAACGTGCCGCTCTCCAACGTCGCGGTCAGCGATGACCAGGGCGTGAGCGTCGCCTGCCCGAGCACCACCCTGGCGGTGGGCGCCTCCATGACCTGCACCGGCAGCGGCATCGCCCAGGCGGGCCAATATGCCAACATCGGCAGCGTCACGGGTATCGCCCCCAACGGCCAGACGGTCAGCGACAGCGATCCCAGTCACTACTTCGGACAGGCGTTGGCCAACTCCGCGCTCGGTGACTTCGTGTGGATCGATGCCGACCGCAACGGTCTGCAGGACGGCGGCGACGTGGGCCTGGACGGCGTGGTGGTCAACCTGCTCGACGGCAACGGCCAGCAGCTTGCCACCCAGACCACGGCCAACGGCGGCAAGTACCTGTTCGACAACCTGACGGCGGGTACCTACGAGGTCGAGTTCGTCCTGCCCAACGGCTACAACTTCACCGCGCCCAACCAGGGTGGTAACGATGCCGTGGACAGCGACGCCAATCTGGTGACCGGCCGTACCGGCCCGATCGTGCTGGGTACCGGTCAGACCGACCTGCGTTGGGATGCCGGCGTGTTCGTGGGCGACAAGGACGCCATCTGCCTGCCGACCTTCGATATGGAATTCGATGCCGAAGGCACCATGCTGGTCGCTGGGCAGATCATCGACAACGAGTGGGCCGCCTACGGCGTGACCGTCACCACCAGTGACCCGGTCAACCACCCGGCGATGATCTTCGACAGCGCCAACCCCACCGGCGGCGACCTGGATCTGGGCACCCCCAACCAGGACTTCGGCGGACCGGGCGTGGGCACTGGCGGCAAGGCCGGCACCATCGGCGCCAACAGCCAGGCCCAGGGCAAGGTGTTGATCATCTCCGAAGACGCCAACAGCGCCAACCCGGATGACAACGCCGGCGGCGGCATGCTGATCTTCAGCTTCGCTCAGGCGGTACGTCTGGACTCGCTCGGTATCCTCGATATCGAAGAGGCCGGTGGTAGCGTGCAGGCGTTCGACGCCAGCGGAGCGCTGATCGCCTCCGTGCCCTTGCAGACCTACGGTGACAACAGCTTCCAGCGCGTGGCCCTTAACGCCATGGGTGTGAGTACGCTGAAAATCACCTTCACCGGTAGCGGCGCGGTCACTGATCTTGCCTACTGCCTGGATCAATTGGCACCCGCGATCGACATCCGTAAGCAGGAAGAAGGCCCGGATACCCGCGCGTTCAGCGCCGGTAGCGATGTGCCCTTCCAGATTGTGGTGACCAATACCGGCGACGTGGCGTTGAGCAATGTGCAGGTCAGCGATCCGCTGGCGCCGCAATGCGACGCGACCATCGGCAGCCTGGCGATCGGCGCAAGCCAAAGCTATAGCTGCACGGTGACCCTGTCGGCCGGCACTTCCAGTACTACCACGAAGCTGTTCAAGGACACCTTCAGCCGGTTCTCGTACAACAACAACGACGGTCCGGACGCCTGGACTGGTCCGTGGACGGAGTACGACGTGGCTGGAGCCGGTCCGACCAGCGGCAACGTGCTGGTGGGTAGCAACTACAAGCTGTGGCTGGACGACAACCCGGACACCGGCACGCAACCGAGTGCCGCGCGTACCGCGGACCTGTCGGGCATGGACACGGCCACGTTGAGCTTCGACTACGAGACCCACTCGGGAGTCGATACCAACGATGCCGTGGTGGTGGAAATCTCCTCGGACGGTGGCGCGAGCTACACCGTGCTGGAGACCTTCACCGGCTTCAGTGGGGCCAAGTACGGCTCACGCAGCTACGACGTCAGTGCCTACATCTCCTCGCAAACCACCATCCGGTTCCGCGTCTCGCAGAACTACGGTGGCAGCTATGAGACCTTCAAGGTGGACAACGTCAAGCTGGCCGGCGAAGGCAGCAGCACCAGCGGTGGTGCCAGCGGCTTCACCAACGAGGTGTGTGTGGTCGGCACGGCGCCCAGTGGCACGGTAGACGACTGCGACACCTCCACGGTGACTGTCACCAGCGGCACCACGCCGACGTGCAGCGACTGCCAGACGGCGATCACCGCCATGACCCTGAAGATCACGGCCGGTGCCTCCAACCGTCCAGCGGACGAGCGGGTACGGGTGCGTGAGAACGGGCTGGGGGGCCAGGTGCTGTACGACAGCTTCAACGACGGCGACAGCAACCCGACGGTACCGACCGGTGGCAGCTTCAGCTTCGACATTGCTCATCCGGGCGCGTCCATCGTGGTGACCGTGCAGGGAACCAACCATCCGAGCGAGTATGTCAAGGCGACCTTTGGCACCGACTGCGGTACCGAGATCGGTGATACCAGCGGCAACAGTTACATCACCTTCAAGGTGACCGCGGCTGACACCGATGGTGGAACGCCGATCTGTGAATTGGCCAGCGGTGGTCAGCACAGCGGTACCGCCTTCTGGGCCAAGCTGAAGTCCGCCCACAGCGGCAAGTGCCTGGACATTGCTGGCGTCAGTACACAGGACGGCGCCAACGCCCAACAGTGGAGCTGTTACAGCGGCGGCATGAACCAGAAGGTGAAGTTCGAGCCGGTCGACGGCAAGACCGACGTCTACACCCTCAAGTTCGCCCACAGCGGCAAGTGCCTGGATGTGTACGGCAACGGCATGTCCAACGGCGACACCTTCATCCAATGGAGCTGCCACGGCGGTACGAACCAGCAGTTCAAACTGGTGGATCGTGGCTACGGCAAATACAGCCTCACTGCCCAGAGCAGCGGTAAGTGTGTGGACGTGGAAGGTGTCTCGTCCAACGACGGCGCTGATGTTCATCAGTGGAGCTATGTCGGTGGGCAGAACCAACTGTGGTACATCGAGGAAGAGCCGGATGCACGCACCGCCCTGTTCGTGGTGGGCAGCACCGCCCTGAACGCCAGTGACGCCTCTGCCAAGAGTCGGCTGGAAGGTCTGGGCTTCACGGTCGCCGTCAAGGACGACAGCTCGGTGAACACGGTCGACGGCAATGACAAGGATCTGATCATGATCAGCTCCACCGTCAACTCCGGCTACGTGGGTACCAAGTTCCGCAACTCGGCGGTGCCGGTGGTCACCTGGGAACCGTACCTGTACGACGACCTGGGCATGACCGGGGGCAGCGCAGGTTACGACTTCGGGGTTACCGGAAGCCAGTACAAGTTGAGTGTCAGCGGAGGCCATAGTATGTGCGCCGGCCTGAGTGGCACGCAGCAGGTGCTCAACGCCTACGAGAATGTGACCTGGGGTAAGCCGGCCGGTTCTGCGGTGGATATCGCCACGGTCTATGGCACATCCACCAAGAAAGCCATCTTCGGCTATGACACCGGTGCCTACATGATGGGTATGAGTGCCCCGGCCCGACGTGTTGGCATGTTCCTTTACAACGATAGCGCCGACAACATGGGCGGTAACGGGCAGGCCCTGTTCGATGCCGCCGTGAACTGGGCCACCGGCCGTTGAGAGGGGAGGTCACGGGGTCGGCCGACGGCTCCGTGACCTCAGCTCACCTGAGGGTAAGGAAGACAAAAAAACGGTAGGGAAATTGCGGGAGACGACAATTGGCGGGGGTTACCCCGCCTTTCTTCTGCCTGCAGATCAAAGCGCTATCCTGCCAATCGGATCACTTCTTCATCTCGGTCATTGATGGTGTACAGCATTACCGGCCGTCGCCATACGCGATTGACATATTCCAAAACCTTGTCGGAGCGGTTCAGGTCCAGCCCACGTCCGTCGATCGCATGATTGTGGCGCAGTACCAGGGTGCCGTCGCTGCGGACCTCGCTTGCCTCGATGTGGGGTGCGCCAAAATTGAATTTGTCCGCTACCAATGATTCGCGCAGGGCGTCGTTGTCCTGCTCGCTGACGCGGATCTCGCCATCCTGTCGCTGGTGGTAGTGAAACAGATCCATTTCCTTGATGAGTTCGTCGCTCAGGTGGTTGCGGACAAACCCAAAGTCATCTTCCTGTTCCATGATCCGTCGGGCGGCCTCGAAGCCGTGATCGCGGACGATGTGAGACCACATGACGAAACCCACGTGATAGGGGTTTATGGCCAAGGCGACCTGTTGTTCGCCGGCGTAGGGACGCACCACGTCGGAGTGCGTCTTCATGGCGTCCAGGAAGAGATCCTGCGGCAGAAAGTCTGCCTCGCGCAGCAGGGTCGTGTGCCAGAGGCAGGCCCAGCCCTCGTTCATTATCTGGCAACTGTAAACGGGCTGGAAATAAAAGGATTCCTGACGTACGGCGTGGAAGATGTCCCGTTCCCAATCCTCCATCTGTGGTGCATATTCGGCGATGAACCAAAGCAGGTCTTTCTCCGGGTGCGGGGGCAGAGGGGCGCGGCGGCGATCCTGTCGCGGCGCCAAGTTGTCCGGTTGGCCGGGCAGATTACGGAATCGGTCAAGGAAGTCATCGCTGGGCGGCGCCGAAGCGGGGGACTCGTAGACCGGATAACGTGGTCGGCGCAGTCCGGCATGGGGATCGATATGCTGTTCCAGGGCCAGGGCCGCGTCCAGGACGCGTTCCACCGCCCGTTGACCGTGTTCTTCCAGTGCCTCGGTGATCTGATGGGCGTGGGCCGCGGCCTGTTCAACGATATGGTAGCCGACCTCCTCCTGACCACGGCGGAACAGGGCATTGTTCTTGGAGAAGTCCGCATGGCCCAATACATGGGCCGTCACCAGCGTGTTTTCGGCCAGGTTATTGGTCTCCGCCATAAAGGCCCGGCCAGGATTGCCTGGGAAGACCACCTCGAACAGATGAGAATTGCCCATGCGGTGTTGCACAAACTGATAGATGTAGCGTACGCCGAAAGACCAATGCGGCATGCGCACCGGCAGGCCGTAGACGGCCACTTCCATCATGAAACTGGGCGGTACCACCTCGAAATCCACGGGGTAGTAATCCAGGCCCAAGTGTGTCCCCAGGTCTTCTAGCCGACGGGTGTAGTCCTTGAGGATTTGGTTCACGGGGTCACCTCGCCGGCCTGATGCTGGAAGAAGCCACGGATGGCAGACCAGACATCATCCTCCACCCCGAGTGGATACGCGCCGACGGCACGTCCTTCAGAGGCGAGGTCGGTAAACAGCCGCCAGGTGTTGGTTTTCACCTCGGATATACCGGGGGCCAGCGTTTCCAGGTAGCCACAGAAATTGGCGTCGGTGGCAATGGTCTCCAGGGAATCGCGGGCGGCACTTCTATCCTCCGGGAAGTTTTCGCCGTCCGAGGCGTAGAAGAGATAGATGTTGTATCGGGCCGGGTCGAAACGCTCGTCGATGATCTCCCGTACCTTGCGGAAACCGCTGGAGGCAACCGTGCCGCCCTGTGCGGTGACCTGAAAGAACTCGACTTCATTGAATTCCCAGGCGCGCACCGTATGGGCCACGAAGGCGGTTTCGATGTGGCGGTACTGGCGGCGCAGTCCCTGCAATGCCCAGAAGAAGAAGCTCTTGGCCAGCTTGCGGTCGCGTTCGGTCATGGACGACGACACATCCATCGCGAGGATCACGGCCGCCTCGGTAGTCGGGCGCTGGTGGCGTACCAGTTGACGATAGCGCAGATCGTCATTGGTGAAGGCAGGGCCCTCGCCACCGTGGGCGGCCCGGCGCTTTATGGCTTCTTTCAGCGTGCGGCGTCGGTCCAGGCGGGCCCTCGCGCCGCGCTTGTCCCAGCCTTCACGGGTAAACTCGTCGTCCTCCATGCGTCCGGACTTGGCCTTTAGGTTGGGCAGATTCATTTCCTCCCACAGCCAATCGACGATCTCGTCCACTTTGAGTTCCAGTACGAACTGCGGCGGGCCTTCGCCTTCCCCGCCGCCCTCGCCGCGATTTCCCTGCCCCATACCGCTGTCGCCCGGACGCAGTATCTGACCTGGGTCGACGCCCCTTCCCTGGCCCACTCCGTCTTTCTGACCATTCTGCCGCAGGGTGAAACGATAATGTTCGAGGAATCGAACCGGCACCTGGACCGTCCGGCCGCCGACACCGCCGGACAGATCCATGTCCGCAGCCAGGCGTGGCAGATGGTGACGTACCGCCTCGCGGACCTTCTCGTTGTGACGAAGCCAGTCCCTGGCGCCTCGGGAAAAGAGTTCGTACCAATGGCGTTCGTCGCTGTCGCTTTTACGGGTATCTGACATGGAAACCTCGTCGGCGCGCCTGGTAAGTGGTCTTTGTTCGCGTGGTCGGCAACCGCATGTGCAGGTCTTCTAGCGGCGGTGAAGTAGTGAACCTGAGGTGTTCCTGCCCCCTTGGTCTGTTGGAGTGCCAAGGACCCGAAGCGTTCCGATCCGCTCAGGCTACGGAATGCTTCGGTTTCGCCAGGGGCTTAATGTATAATGCCGTGTTTCATGGCCCAAATCCGGCAGACAGCTTGTCCCGGTGGGACATGCGATTTCGATGCGAGAGTGGCGGAATTGGTAGACGCGCTGGTTTTAGGTACCAGTGGGGAAACCCGTGCGAGTTCGAGTCTCGCCTTTCGCACCATTTATCATCCCTAGGCAATGCCGGAAATCGGTCAGGCCGTGGCGCATGGATCACGGCGGGCGGTGGAGCGCCGCGCTTTTTGAGGTAAAACGTAATGCAAGTCTCTGTCGAAGAAACCGGAGCCCTTGAGCGTCGCATGACCTTGCAGGTTCCGACCGATGGCCTGGAAAGCCGTATGGAAAGCCGCCTGAAAGAGTTGTCTCGGGAAGTGCGGATGGACGGGTTCAGACCCGGAAAGGTTCCGCTGCGCGTGATCAAACAGCGCTTTGGACATCAGATCCGCCGCGAACTGGTCGGCGAACTCATGCAGCAGAGTTTCGACAAGGCTGTTACCGATGGACAGCTTCAACTGGCCAGTCGTCCCCTGATCGAGCCGCTCAACGACCTTGATGGAGACCAGGTGGAGTTCACCGCCGTCTTTGAGGTGCTGCCCAAGATCGAGCTGGCCGATTTGTCGTCCGCGGTCGTCAAGAGGCCGGTGGCCGAGGTGACTGAAGCAGATGTCGACAAGTTGATTGAGAATTTGCGCAAACAGCGTATCGAATGGAACGAGGCGGATCGGCCTTCAGTCGAGGGTGATCGTGTCGTCGTCGACTTTGTCGGGCGCATGGACGGGGAGACCTTCGAGGGCGGAAGCGCCCAGGGGGTTGGGATCGTGATTGGCGAAGGCAAGATGATCGATGGCTTTGAACAGGGTATTACCGGGCTGAAGTCCGGCGAATCCACCACCGTCGCGGTAACCTTCCCCGAAGGCTATCCCGCCGAACAACTGGCCGGCAAACCGGCGGAGTTCGAGGTCACCGTGCAGTCGGTCTCTGCGCCCAAGCTGCCGGAGGTGGACGAGGAATTTGCCCGTGGATTCGGTGTCGAATCGGGTTCAGTGGAACAATTTCGTCAGGATGTACGCGCCAACATGGAAAGAGAGCTGCGCCAGGCATTGAAAACTCAGACCCGGACCAGAGTGATGGATGTGTTGTTGGAACAGCACGCCTTTGATGTGCCCAAGGCCCTGGTGGAGGATGAGTCCAAACGGCTGATGGAACAGACCAATATGCGCGCCGGCGGCGGCAAATCAGAGTTGAATCTGCCCAAGGAGTTGTTCGAAGGGCAGGCCAAGCGGCGAGTTTCGTTGGGCCTGCTGCTGGCTGAGCTGGTTCGCGAGCACGAACTCAAGCCTGACCCCGACAGGGTGCGTGCCAACGTCGAAGAATTGGCCGCTGCCTACGATGAGCCGGACGAGGTGGTGAAATGGTATTATCAAAACCCCGAGCAGATCTCCAATATGGAGGCGGTGGTCATGGAAGAGCAAGTGGTGGACTGGGTCCTGGGTCGGGTTAAAGTTGAGGACGAGCCTACCGATTTTGATTCCATGGTTCGTCCGGAAAGCGCCTGATCCCTGGTAAACAACAGGAGGCATTGAAGAGCATGGCAGACTATTCCGCCCCCCGCGCCCTGGGGCTGATCCCCATGGTGGTGGAGCAAAGCGCCAGAGGCGAGCGCGCCTATGACATCTACTCGCGTCTTCTGAAGGAGCGTGTGGTGTTCGTCGTGGGCCCCGTGGAAGACCACATGGCCAACCTCATCGTTGCCCAGCTTCTGTTTCTGGAGTCCGAAAACCCGGATAAGGATATCCACCTGTACATCAATTCCCCTGGCGGTTCGGTTACCGCCGGTCTGGCTGTGTACGACACCATGCAGTTCATCAAGCCCGACGTCAGCACCATGTGCATAGGCCAGGCTGCCAGCATGGGGGCGTTGCTGCTGACGGGCGGTGCCGCCGGCAAACGCTTCTGCCTGCCGCATTCGCGCATGATGATCCATCAGCCCCTGGGGGGGTTTCAGGGACAGGCCACGGATTTCGATATCCATGCCCGCGAGATCCTGCTGGTGCGCGAGCGTCTGAATCAGATTCTCTCCCGGCACACCGGCCAACCCATTGAAAAAATTTCCGAAGATACCGAGCGTGATAATTTCATGGGCGGGGAGCAGGCAAAGGCCTACGGCCTGATCGATCAGGTGCTGAACGCCCGTGGCGAGTCGACGGAAGTCAAAAAGCAAGACTGATGCGCGGTAGGGGCTTCAATGGGTGGCGTCCTCGTGTAATTGCTTCGGATTTGCGGCTGGTCGGTCGCTAAAAATGGCCTATCCTTCGAAAGAGGTACCAAAATGAGCGACGACAAGCACTCCAAGGCCGATAGCGACAAGCTGCTGTACTGCTCATTCTGCGGCAAAAGTCAGCATGAGGTCCGCAAGCTCATCGCCGGACCGTCTGTATTCATTTGCGACGAATGTGTCGAGCTGTGCAACGACATCATCCGTGAAGAAATGGAGGACGGCACGGCCAGTGCGGGCCGCAAATTGCCCAAGCCCAAGGAGATCAACGAGGTACTCGACGAGTACGTGATCGGGCAGGCGCGTGCCAAGAAAGTGCTGTCGGTGGCCGTCTACAACCATTACAAACGGTTGGAGGTGCGCGAGGCCGGCAAGAAAGATGAGGTGGAACTGGCCAAGAGCAACATCCTGCTGATCGGTCCCACCGGTTGTGGAAAGACTTTGCTGGCGGAAACCCTGGCACGGATGCTCAACGTGCCCTTCACCATCGCCGACGCCACCACTCTCACCGAGGCAGGCTACGTGGGTGAGGACGTCGAGAACATCATCCAGAAG
>JAGRGI010000114.1 GCA_020445565.1 Chromatiales bacterium | reverse complement strand
GATGTTGACCTCGATCAGGTCGGTCCATTTGTTTTTCGGCGCGAACTCTTCCAAATACACGGCAGCGGCCACGCCGATGGGGAAGGATAGCGCCAGGGTGACCATCAGGGTCAGCAGAGACCCCATGGCCGCGCCCCAGATGCCTGCCAACTCGGGTTCGCGGGAGTCGCCGGCGGTGAAAAAGGTGGTGTTGAAGCGCTTCTCGATGGAGCCTTCGGCAAGCCACTTGTCGATCCAGGCGATCTGATTGTCCTTCACACGCCGATCGGTCTCAGGCACGCTACGATCGTAGTGGCCCTTCATGTACATATCCACATCGTCGTCAGCCGGCACCCAGACTTCCCTGCTGGTGCCGATGAGACCAGGGTCTTTCAGCACCATCGCCCGCAGCTGGAAGGCGGAACCGCTGCTCACCATGCCATAAAGCGCCTTCTTCTCGCGGCGATTTCGGACCTCCGGGAATTCCTTGCGCAACGCCGCCTTCACCAACCCCAGATAGTCGGCCCGCGATAAGGCGTCGCGGGTCCGGGTACCCTCCGGATCGATCACCTGCGGATCAAAATCGATAGTCAGGCGCACCTCGGTCTGCTGAAAGGCCGGATAACCGTTGCCGATGATAACGATGAACAAAAAGGAGACGAAAAACAGGCCCAACAGTATGGCCGCGGCACCGAAACGGCGAAAGCGGCGCTCCCTGGCATAACGCTTCTTCAAGCCTGCCTCGACGCGCTCCTTGGCCTGCGTCGGGGAGAGCTTCACGGTTCCCTCGGGCTTCTGATTTGATTCGTTCATGGTGCGCATACCGGATTATTCGTACTGCTCGCGGTACTTGCGCACCACGTGCAGGGCAATCACGTTAAGGGCCAGGGTAACCAGGAAAAGCAGCAGGCCCAGGGCGAAGGCCGCCAAGGTCTTGGGACTGTCGAATTCCTGATCGCCCACCAGGAGCGTGACGATCTGAACCGTTACCGTCGTCACGCTCTCAAGTGGATTGGCGGTGAGATTGGCGGAAAGCCCCGCCGCCATCACGACGATCATGGTCTCGCCGATAGCCCGGGAGACGGCCAACAAAACCCCACCGACGATACCGGGCAAAGCCGCCGGGATGATCACCAGACGAATGGTTTCAGAGCGCGTCGCGCCCATGGCGTAGGAACCGTCGCGCATGGCCTGGGGCACGGCATTGATCACGTCATCGGATAGCGAGGAGACGAACGGAATGATCATGATGCCCATCACCAGTCCGGCCGCCAGCGCGCTCTCAGAGGACACGTCCAAGCCCACACTCTCGCCAAGCCCGCGGATGAACGGCGCGACGGTCAGGGCGGCGAAAAAGCCGTATACCACCGTAGGGATACCCGCGAGTATCTCCAGCAGGGGTTTGACCACGGTGCGAACCTTCGGCGTGGCATATTCGGTGAGGTAGATTGCCGACATCAGACCGATGGGTACCGCCACGAGCATGGCGATGAAGGTGATCATCATGGTGCCCGCGAACAACGGAATGCTCCCAAATGCACCTGATGAGCCGACCTGGTCGGCGCGGATGGCCATCTGCGGGCTCCAGCTCAAGCCGAAAAGAAATTCAGTGATCGGCACCTTCTGAAAAAAGCGAATGGACTCGAACAGCACCGAAAGCACGATGCCGATGGTGGTCAGGATGGCGATGGTGGAACTGGCCACCAAAAACACCTTAAGAACGGACTCCACGCCGTTGCGCGCCCGCTGTTCGGGGTTTATACGCCGGTAAGCCCATGCCCCGCCCAGGATGGCCAGGGCAAGCACTACCACGGCCAGGGCCGCATTGCCGATACCCTGCAGATGCCGGTAATGATCCGCAGCGGCCTGCATGGCCGGATCCACTTCGCGGGAGACGATGTTGCCGCCCACCAGGTTGCGGACGTCATTGAGCACCAGGTTCAGACGCTCAGGAGGCAGGCTGCGAACCTCATCGGGGAGCCCGCCAACCACCAGATGGGTGATCACGGCAGGCTCGAAGGCCAGCCAGAGCCCGAGCACCAACAAGGCAGGCACACCGCACCAAATGGCGGTCCAGGCGCCGTAATAGCTGGGGAGCGAATGAAGTTTCGACACGCCGCCCAAGGGTTGGGCGACCGCCACGGAACGAGAGCGTCCCATGCGATAACCGATCAGCGTGAGTATCGCCAGGACAGCCAGTAGTATCGGCATTTGCATGGAAACGTTGACCTATTTGCGTGCAGAACTTCAGAAAGAAAAAAGGGCGGCTGGCCCTTCAACCGCCGCCCTTGTTTCCTTGATGCCCCTACTTGGCGTTAGCCAGGTCCAGGTTTTTCTTATGCATCACATCCGCATGGAACTGCTTGCGCTCCTCGGGAGGCATGGGAATCATGCCCTTGTCCGCCAGATAACCCTCATCGCCCCAGGCCTTGTCGCTGGTGAACTCGGCCAGGTATTCCTCCATACCGGGAATCACACCCATGTGAGCCTTTTTCACGTAGAAGTACAGCGGACGGGACACCGGATAGCTGCCGTCGGCGATGGCATCGAAAGTGGGCTGCACCCCATCGACGAACGAACCCTGCACCTTGTCGGCATTCTGATCCAGGAAGCTGAAGCCGAAGATGCCGACCGCGTCGTGGTTGGCTTCCAGTTTCTGCACGATCAGATTGTCGTTTTCGCCCGCCTCAATGAAAGCGCCATCCTCGCGAATGGTGTGGCACACGGCCTTGTAGTGCTTCTTGTCCTGCTTCTTCATGGCAGCAATCCAGTCGAAGGTCTTGCAACCGCCTTCCATCGCCAGCTCCACGAAGGCATCGCGGGTACCGGAGGTGGGAGGAGGGCCAAGAACTTCGATGTCCTTCGCGGGCAGATCCGAATTCACGTCCTTCCAGGTCTTGTAGGGATTCTCCACCAACGTCTCACTGCCATTGGGGTTGGGCACCTCTTTGGCCAAGGCCAAGTAGATGTCGCGACGGCTCAGATGCATGGGAGGCGCGTCCTTGGCATTGGCCAGCACGATGCCGTCATAGCCGATCTTGACTTCCAGGATATCGGCGACGCCGTTGCTGGCACAGGTCTCGACCTCGCTGGACTTGATGCGACGCGAGGCGTTGGTGATATCGGGGTGTTCCACGCCGACACCGGCACAGAACAGCTTCAAACCGCCGCCGGAGCCGGTGGATTCGATCTTGGGAGTCTTGAAATGGGTGGTCTTACCGAACTGCTCCGCCACCACGGTGGCAAAAGGATAGACAGTGGAAGAACCGACAATGCTGATGTAGTCACGGCCGGCCGCGGACACAGGGCCACTGAGGACCGCCGCCGAAGCGATGGCCGCAAACATCACGGTTTTTTTAAACACGGAAGCCTCCGATTCGATGAGGTTTGTCGCTGGTCAATATGAGGGAGATACGAGGTGGCTACCCCCTCCCGGATTTGCGCACAGCGTTAGTGTATTTTCCTAATATTACGAGGTGGTGACTAAGCTACGCCCGCATTGTTACTGTTATGTGACAAGATACGTAAAACACACCGGAAAACGGCGGCTTATCTCTCCTTGAAGTTGATGGACATCAAATCAGGCCGCAGATTCTGACACCGACTTGCACGCAAACTGACCGGATTACCGACCAGACGCCCCATCTCGGGGCGAGCTTATTATTGCTCTTAACACAACAATATTATTTCCAATCCAGCGATTATCTTTCCCTCCGAACATTGTAAGGTTCTGTCCACGGCATCCATTCCAACGTATCAACGAGGTACAGAACCATGAGCGAACCCTTGCGCATACTTGCCTTCGCCGGCAGTACCCGTCGGCAATCCTTCAACAAGACCCTGGTCGCCATCGCCGCCCAAGGCGCCAGCTCGGCCGGTGCCGAGGTCACTCTCCTCGATCTTGCCGACTATCCATTGCCGCTGTTCGATCAAGACCTGGAACAGGAACAGGGCCTGCCTGCGCAGGGCGAAGCGCTTCGCCAGCTCGTGCTGGCACACCACGGCATCCTGCTGGCATCTCCTGAATACAATGGCTCCCTGACAGCCGTGCTGAAAAACGCTATCGATTGGGTCTCGCGCCCGCACCGTGACGGCCAGGCACCTTTCGCCGACAAGGTCGCGGCCATCATGAGCGCCTCGCCAGGACAACTGGGTGGCCTGCGCGGTCTGAACCACGCCCGCAACGTGCTGACCAACCTGGGTGTCTGGGTGCTCCCCCAGCAGATCGCCATTCCCGCCGCGCACCAGGCGTTCACCGCGTCGGGTGAACTGCAGGATGAGCGGCGTCAAAGCCAAGTCCAGGAGCTGGGCGCCAAGACCGTTCAGACAGTAAGAAAGTTGGGGCTCTAGGCATCGTTCCCGATCGCCGAATGACCAGGCAGCGGCTATACCTCTAAGTAGGCACTGAATGCCGGTACGACGATTTCCCCCGGAGGCGAACCATGCTGAGCTATTGGCGATGGGTTTGCGCCTGGATACTGCCCGAATGGCGCAGATCGCAAGCACCCCAGGCCGATCACTTTCATCGCAGACGTTTCACCCGCAGTTACCGGGTGAAACGCGGCTGGGTACGCAATCTCTGGACGGGCTCAGGGCTGTTGATGCTGGTGAATCCACAATTGCCGTTCGTGCTGGCAGTAGGACTGGCAACAATCTTTTTGTCCTTCGTTCTGCTGGATGAAACGGAGTGATTCGCCCCCGAACCGCAACGCTAGCCGTCGCAGTCAATCCGGTAACTCTTCGGTCACCTTCTGTGCCGCATCCGTTTGTGCATCGTCGGTATGATGCACAATGGATTTGGGAAAATCGCAGCGGAACAGACTTCCTTCACCCACGCGGCTGTCCACATGCAGCCTGGCGTGGTGGAAGTTCAATGCATGTTTGACGATGGCCAGACCGAGGCCGGTACCGCCGGTGTGCCGGGATCTGGCTGTGTCCACCCGGTAAAAACGCTCGGTGAGTCGTGGCAGGCTCTTGGCGGGAATACCATCGCCATTGTCTTGAACCGACAGGTGGGCGCTTTTGCCTGAGGCATACCAGCGTACGGTGATGGTGCCGCCGGCGGGGGTGTAGCGCACTGCGTTGCCGAGCAGATTGCTGACTACGCTTCGCAACTGCTGCTCCTCCCCCAGCAGGAACAGACCGGCATCCACCTCGGCCTCTATGCGATGCTGGCGTTCGCCGCTGAGGCTCCGGGCGTCTTCCACCGCAGCAGAAATCACCGCCGGCATGTCCACCACATCGTTACTTCCCTTGGACTGTTGCCCTTCGATGCGCGACAACATGAGTAAATCATCGACAATGCGCTGCATGCGAGCGGATTGGTTCTGCAGCCGCCGGTGCAGATCGTCGAGCTGCTCGGCGGAAAGCTCACTGCCGAAATCCACCAAGGTCTCCAGATAGCCCAACACCACCGTCAAGGGCGTGCGCAACTCGTGAGAGACGTTGGCAACGAAATCCTTGCGCAGGGCTTCAAGACGGTGCAGGCGGGTGACATCGCGAATCAGCAGCAGGCGCTGGCCCTCGCCATAGGGCACCAACCGGATGGAAAGCCGCACGGCATCGTCCCGCGGAGAATTGATCTCCACCCCTTCCTCGTAGCGTTCCGGTTTTTTCAGATAGTGGGTGAAGTCGGGATCGCGCACCAAATGGGCAATGGAGCGCCCGACGTCCTTGCGCCGCTTGAGCCCGAGCAGGCCCGCGGCCGCCTTGTTTTGCCAGACGATGCGCCCAAACTGACCGAGAATCACAACCCCGTCGGGCACGGCCGCTGAGGTCTCGCGAATTCCGCGCAACAAGGTCCGCATCTTGCGGCTGCGCTCGCGTTGACGCCGGCGTTGGGTGAACAGATGCCGCTGCACACGTCCCCACACCCCTTTCGCCTCTGCCGGCGGTTCCTTGGGCTTGGCCAGCAACCAGCGGTCAAGGCGACGCAGATTCAGCAGGTTCCACAGAGAATGGCCCAGCAATCCGGCACACAGTCCCCACAGGGGGAGCCCGTAGACCAGGCCGAGCAACCATCCCCCCGCGGCGTAACCCAGCAGACGCCAGATCTCCCGACTCCAGGTATTCATCATACGGCCATCCTACCCTACCAAGAGAGGTCGGCGTACTTGCCACTACGCCTTCGTCGAAAAGCGGTAACCGGCACCGCGTACCGTCTGAATGAAACGATCGAATCCCTGCTCGCTCAGGGCCTTGCGCAGTCGCCGGATATGCACGTCCACGGTACGCTCCTCGATGTAGACATTGCTGCCCCACACACGATCCAGCAACTGGCTGCGACTATAGACCCGCTCCGGATGGGACATGAAGAAGTGCAGCAAACGGTATTCCGTGGGCCCCACCTCCAGCGCTTCTCCGTTGGCGGTCAGACGGTGACTGGTCGGGTCAAGGACAAGTTCTTCTGCCTGCAACACGCCCTCGGCGGTCTGAGCGCTGCTACGGCGCAGCACCGCCTTGATACGGGCGACCAGCTCTCGGGGCGAAAACGGCTTGGTGATGTAGTCATCGAACCCGGCCTCGAAGCCGTGCAGCTTGTCGCTTTCCTCGCCGCGGGCGGTCAGCATGATCAGCGGTATCTCCCGGGTGGTCTCCTCGCGGCTGAGGCGACGGGCGAACTCGATACCGCTGACGTCGGGCAACATCCAGTCGATGAGCAACAGGTCGGGCAGGCCGTCCTGCAGATACCGCTCCGCCTGTTTGACGGTTTCCGCCTGCTCGACGGTAAAACCCGCCTTTTCGAGAGCAAAAGCCGTCATGGTGCGCACCGGCTCTTCGTCTTCTACCAGTAAAATTCGCGTGGACATGGAAAGCTCAACATGGGATTTTGTATGCTCGGCAAGGCCGTTGGCCTGTTCCAGGCATGGCAGGTCTCCCCAATATAGCGCACGCACTGTTACAAGGCAGTGACAATCCCTGAGCGGAACCGAGCCCTCAACGTTCCGGTCCCAACAGGATCAGTATTTCCGGAGTCGATATCCTCCATGTTCACCCTACGGCTGATTTTTCTTGTGTCATTGCTAGTCGTCACCCAGCTCACCGGCGCAGCGGAAGAGATCAAGATCGATCTGCCGGTGCGCCATTTCAGCTTGGCCAACGGTTTGCGGGTGTACGTGGTCGAAGACCATTCCTCCCCCACCTTCGCCATGCGCACTGTGTTCGACGTGGGGGCGCGTGACGAACCCGGCGGGCAGACCGGATTTGCCCACCTGTTCGAGCACATGCTGTTCAAGGGTTCGGCCAATGTTCCCGATGGCGGACATTTCGATGCGGTCGAGGGCATCGGCGGCTATGCCAACGCCAGCACCAGTTGGGATCGCACCGACTACTGGAATGAACTGCCGAGCAACTACCTGGATCGCATCCTGTGGCTTGAATCCGACCGGCTGCGCTCCCTGGCGGTTACCGAACTGAATTTCGTCAACCAGCGCGATGCGGTCAAGGAAGAAATGGCACGCTACTACAACCGGCCCTATGCCAAGTCCATCGAACAATTCACCAGCCGAATGTTCACGGGTACTCCCTACGGCCATCCGATTTTCGGCAGTATCGAAGACCTGGAAGCCTGTGGCGTGGAGGTGGCGCAGAATTTCTTCGGACACTACTACACACCCGACAATGCGGTCATCGTGATCTCGGGGGATGTGGATTTCGATGAAGTCCGCAAAAAAATCCTCAAGTACTATGGCGATATCCCCAAAGGCAGCGGGAGCCCCCCGCGCCCGGCCTTCAAGACAGCGGCACGGGCCAGTTTCGAGCAAACCATCGCCGACCCGCTGGCGCGCCTGCCGCTCTACGTGTTCGCCTGGCAGACCGTGGGCGACGATCATCCGGACCGTTACCCCCTGACCCTGCTGGGCAGCCTGCTCAGTGCCGGGGATACCTCCCGCCTCAGCCAAAGCCTGGTGGACCGCGATCGCCTGGCCCTGGACGTGGATGATTACGATATGGTGATGCGCGATGTCGGCTTGAGCGGTATTGCCCTCACCCCGGCCCCCGGCGTGCCTTTTGAAGATATCGACCGGGCCGTGAAGGCCGAAATCGAACGCATCCAGACCGGCGGCATCAGCCAGCAGGAACTTCAAAAGGCCATCAATCAGGAGCTCGTGGGCACCGTCTCCGACCTCAGCACCAACAGTGGCCGGGTCAATTCCATCGGCGACGGCGCACTGTTCTATGACGATCCGCGCCGCGCCCTTACAGAACTGCAACGCTTGCAGTCGGTAACGACCGAAGACGTCCGGCGCGTCGCCAGGACCTATCTCAACGACACCCGCGGGGTACTGCGTATCGTGCCCGGTGGCGAGCAGTCCCAGGAAAACCGGCTCACCGAACAGCGGGCCGGCTCCCACGCCAGCGAATCGGCTGAAGACAAAAAAACCTATCCGGAGCCGCCGGCAGGGGCCAGTCCACGGCCGGTGCAGTTTCCGCCAGTGCAGCGCTTCACCCTCGACAACGGCATGGACGTGTTTCTGGTAGAGGATCACGACGTCCCCCTGACCTCCGCCTGGCTGGTTTTCGACGCCGGAGAGATCTACGACCCGGTGTTGGCGGACCTTACCGCCACTATGCTCATGGAGGGCACCACCACCCGCAGCAAGCAGGAATTGCTGAGCGGCCTGGAGAACCTGGGCGGCAGTCTGGACGCCGACATCGGTACCCACACGGCGGCGGCCTCCGTGGATGTATTGCGCCGCGATCTACCCAAGGCGCTGGATCTGCTGGCAGACGCCGCCAGGAATCCTGCATTCCCGGAGGAAGCCCTGGAGCGCCTCAAGGAAGTCACCAAGGCATCCATAAGCGCAGGCAAGGCGCGCGCCAGCACCCTGGCCAACAAACTCCTGGACCGCGCCCTCTACCCGCCCGGCCACCCCTATGCCTATCCCTTCCCCAACGACGCGGATATCGACAACGTCAGCCAGGAGGACCTGAAGCGTTTCTACAAACGCATGTACCAACCCGCCAACGGCTATCTCATGCTGGCCGGCGACATTCGCCCGGCCGAAGCGCGCAGACTGGCCGAAGCGGCCTTCGGCGATTGGAAGGCCGGCGACGAGCCCCCCCTCCCCGACCCCCTGGACGCCTACAAAGACCTCGAACCCTGGCCGCAGACGGTGGTTCACGTGGTCGATCGCCCCGGCTCCGCCCAGGCCAGGATTCTGGTGGGCAACATCGCCCTGCCCCGCAATGCCCCCGACTGGATTCCCATGGAGCTGGCCACCGCCATCCTGGGTGGCAACAGCACCGGGCGGCTGTTTCGCGACCTGCGGGAAGTACAGGGCCTGGCCTATGCCATCAGCGCCTCGGTGGAATCGAAACGTGCCCCCGGCCTGTTCCGCGTCAGCACAGGGACCCGCCCGGAAAACGTGGCGGCCATGTTGGGCGGCATCCTGCAACATGTCCACACCATGCGTGAGGCATTGCCCGACAAACAGGAATACGCCGACAGGATTCAGCAGACCGTCGGCCGCTTCCCGCTGCAAATGCAAACCGCGCAGCAGGTTGCCTACCGGGTCAATACCCTGAAGGCTTACCGCCTGCCCTGGGACTATTACAGCCACTACCGCGATCAGGTCCGCCAAACCAGCGCCGAGCAGATCCGCGACGCCGCCCGGGCGCATATGTCCGAACACCCCACAGTGGTCATCGTCGGCCCGGCCGATACCGTGATCCGTCAGGTCCGCGAGGTCCTGCCCGAAGCGCAGATTCAGCGCTACGACATCAACCTGAGTCCCCTGGGTAAATCCTGACGGTGCACAGATTTTCAACACCTTACCGCCGAACACCAGGACAGAGCACGCTCCTGCACCAAAAAAGTCCGTATCGACAACTGTTTGCGGATCAAGCTCGCATTTGCATTCGCTCCGACCTTAACTAGTATTGCCGATGCTGGGTACGTGTTTTTTTACGCGTTCCCGCAAGACCCGGGGCTGGGCAACCCTAAGCCCAGGCGGCCCAGTTTAGGCCGCTCCCTGGAAGGCTCCAGCCTCCCGACGAGGCGGGCCTCATCGGCTTTCGACTTCTGTGCTATTGGTCGCAATCCGATGATCCGCATTCAATAGCACGGTTTGTGAGTACCGAGATGACCAATATCTATGCCGGTAATCTTTCCTATCAGTTGACGGACGACGAACTCCGGCAAACCTTCGAGCAGTACGGTGAGGTTTCCACGGCCAAGATCATCATGGATCGGGAGACCGGCCAGTCCAAGGGCTTCGGCTTTGTCGAAATGCCCGACGCGGCCGCCGCGGAAGAAGCCATCAAGCAGCTCGACGGATTTTCTCTGGGCGGCAGAAAACTGCGCGTAAACCAGGCCCGCGAGCGAACGGACAATCGCGGCGGCGGTGGTGGTGGAATGCGCAGACAGCGTTCCAACTGGTAGGCCCGAGAGGACCTGATAGGGGTCGCGATTCCTGACTCGTTCCGGTAATTGCACCCCGGCGCCACGTCCGTCCGGCGCACCCCAACGGGACGGAATCCCGGGCCTCTCCGCAAGCAGCGGGGAGGTTTACGTGCCTGCCTGCGCCAGTTTTCCAGTCCTTGATTTCCAAAGTCCCTACCCCCATCTCCTGGCGTGTGTGCCCCACTGCCACCGGAGACCGTTCCCATGTCCGTCGATCCCAAAGCCCTGTTCGATGCCGAGCCAAGCTCACCTCTCTACGTCGCCATCAACCGCGTACAGGTAACCAACGACCCCAATCTGCTGCGCATGATGAAAGAGGCAAGCAGTAAGATGTGCTTGGCCACAGCCCTGACCCCCGGCTTCCGCGGCTTCGATCTGATGCGTCAAATCGGCACCTGTCCCATGGGCCTGCGCTGGGCCGCCAGCTCCGACATGCGCCAAGAGCTGTCGCACATCTGGATCGACCAATTCACCTATTGGGACAGTTGGGAGGCTCACGAGGACTTCCACGAAACCTTCGAAGACGTGGTCGTCGAAAGCTGCGCGAAATGCGGCAGCATGCTTCTGGACGGACCGGAGGAACCGATTTATCGCATCGTCAAAAGCGATCTTCCCAAGCTCATTTCCAAGAATCAGATGCTGAAGATGGGCTTCGAGAACAACGGCGACACCTCTGGCTACGCCCTGGACTCCGAAGAAACCGTAACGGTCCTCGCCCGGCACCAAGTGCGCCCCGGCAAGGAAGCGGAGTTCGAGGAGGGCGAGATCCAGACCATGGATATGCTCAAAAGCACCAGCGGTGTGGTGGGCTATCAGATCCTCAAGCGCATCGGCATCTCCACCCTGGGCAGCGGCCACGCCAAACTGGAATCGGTGCTGGAAGACATGAAAGACAGTTCTGGGAGCAAACTGGTGCGCGCCGCCGAGGTATGGGAGGGCTACACCCTGCCGGCGGAATATCTGACCATGGTGGAATTCGAAACCCTGACCGCCGCCCAGGGAGGCATGCCCCACGTCAACGTACGTCCCGAGATTCTCATGGTGCACGGGCCCAAGGTCCTGGACAACTGCATCCGCATACCCAGCGTAGGCATCTCTGAGACCATGTTCCGCGAACACACCTACCGGGAAATCCTCAACGGCAAGCGTTAGGGTTCTACCCATACCCGAGGGGGAAAATTAAAGACTCCCCCAAACCGGCCGATACCTCGTCACGAAAACGATCGTGTGACGAGTCAACCATGTCGGCCAGCCCTCAACCCTTGCCCGAGTCGGACTTCGAGGCTCCCACCGAGCCCTTGGAGCGCCCGAAACCCTGGGTAGTCGTTCCCTTGCCTGCGGCAGTGGCCGAAGACTGGCTGGCCTTGCAATGCCAAATGGTCGCAGGCGTGATTTCCGGGGGCCTGTTCTCACTAGGGGACGACGGCACGCCGACAATGCTCGCCTTCTGGCCGCAAGACTCACGGGACAGCAGCCTCGTGGAATTCGCGGGTCAGGCCATGAACCAACAGCGCTCCCTGGTGCGATCGCAAATCGCGTACGGCTCCCAGGGGCAACATACGGCGGACCTGATCGCCTGCCCACTGGTCGCCGCAGATCGCCTGCTTGGCGTGGCGGCCCTGAGGGTCTCGACACGTTCGCAGGCACAGCAGCAAGCCGTGACCCAACTGCTTCAATGGGGCGGGCTGTGGCTTGAAAACCTCTTGAGGCAGCACGCCGCCGCCCTGCGGGCCACCGACCGCTTCACCGTGGAACTGGCCACCAGGGTCTTGACCAGCAAGGCCGCCAGACTGGCCGCCATGGAGATCGTCAACCAGCTTTCGGACTACTTCGGCTGTGAACGCGTCGCCATCGGCCGCCGCCGCGGACCCCATGTTTCCCTGCTGGCCGTATCACGGATGGCGAAATTCGACGAACGCACACACTTGATGCGCAGCATCGAATCCGCCATGGAAGAGGCGCTGGAACAGAATACCTCTATAACGGTACCCGTAAGCAATAGTGGCACGACGCTGATCCGGGCCCACCAGGAGTTGGCGGCGCAACGGCCGGGCGCGGTGCTCTCGGTCCCCCTGCCCGGCCTGCAAGCTTTCATGGGTGCGATCACCCTGGAGCGCGCCGCCGACCGGCCCTTCGATGAGGAAGAACGGCTTGCCTGCCAGACGCTTGCCGGCCTGATCGGCCCGGCCCTGGAGAGCAAACTGTTCGACGAGCGCCCCTTGGCGCGCAAACTGGGCTCGGCGCTGTCACGGGGCCTCGGTGCGCTACTGGGACGCGCCTATCTCAAGACCAAGCTGTTGCTACTCGCCATCGCCGCCCTGTTGGCGTTCAGTTCCCTCATGGAGGCCGAGTACCGGGTAAGCGCCCCGGCAGGCATCGAGGGCTCGGTTCGCCAGGTGTTGGTGGCTCCGAATGCCGGCTATGTGCAAGAGGCGCCGTTACGAGCCGGTGACAAGGTAAAGGCCGGCGATCTCATCGCACGCCTGGATGACAGCGAGCTGCAACTGGAACGCAGCAAATGGCAGAGCGAGCGCAAGCGGGTCGAAAAGCAATATCAGGAGGCATTGGCCAAACGCGAGCGGACCGAACTCAGTCTATTGCGCGCCAAGCTGGACGAGATCGATGCCGAACTGCGGCTGGTGGACGGCAGGATCGCCCGCACCCGTTTGCTGGCACCCATGGACGGCATGGTGGTCAGTGGCGATTACAGCCAGTCGTTGGGCGTACCGGTGGAGCAGGGTCAAATCCTGTTCGAGGTCGCGCCCCTGGACCACTACCGGGTAGTGCTGGAGGTCGACGAACGCGACGTGGGCGATCTGTACGGCGGCAAGCACGGCACCCTGGTGTTGTCGGCCTTCCCGGATGCCGCCATGGAACTGACGGTGGGAGAGGTCGTGCCCGTCGCCATCAGCCGCGACGGCCGCAATTATTTTCGCGTCGAGGCCAGCCTGGACAGCCCCTCGGAATTGCTCAGACCAGGCATGCGCGGTGTCGCCAAGGTCGACATGGGTAGTCGGACCTTGTTGTGGATCGCAACCCACGCCCTTTGGGACAGGCTGCGTCTGTGGGCCTGGTCGCTGGGGTTCTGATGACGTCCTCCGGCGATTGGCAACGGGTGGCGAAACTACGTCCCTCTTTGCGAGCCCACATCCTGATCCGGCCTCAGGTCTACCGTGGCGAGCGCTGGTATCTGTTGCACGACCGTGGCACCGGCCGCAGCCTGCGCCTGAACCGCTCCGCCTATGCCTTCATCGCACGCCTGGACGGCGAGGTGAGCGTCGAGGAGGCTCGGCAAGATCTACGTACCGCCATTGGCGATGAGACCCCCACGCAGGACGAGGCGATCAAGCTCCTGGTGCAATTGTTCTCCATCGACGCCCTGCGCAGCGGGCTGCCGGTGGATGCCAAGGCGTTCTTTCAGCGCTACCAGGGCGAGCGACGCCTGGCCTGGAGGCGCGCGGCCTTGAGCCTGCTCTCGCTTCGGCTGCCGCTGCTCGATCCGGATCGGCTTCTCCAAGCGCTACTGCCCCTGGCCCGGCCGCTGTTCGGCTGGTTCGGCGCACTGCTTTGGCTACTGGTGGTGGGGCTGGCCGCCCTGCTGGCGGTGGCCAACTTCACCGAATTGCGCGCTGCCCTGACGCCCGACATCCTCGCGCCACAAAACCTGGTCTCCCTGACCCTGCTGTTCATCGCGGTCAAGGCGGTTCACGAACTCGCCCATGGCCTGGCCGTGAAGGTCTGGGGGGGCGAGGTTCACGAGGCCGGCATCGCCTTTCTGGTGTTGGTGCCCGTGCCCTATGTGGATGCCTCCGACGCCTGGATGTTTCGGAGCAAGTACAAACGCGCCCTGGTGGGGGCGATCGGGGTCATCAGCGAGCTTTTTCTGGCTGCAATCGCCCTGTTCGTCTGGCTCGCCGTGGAGCCGGGGGCGGTACGCGACGGTGCATTCGCCGTCATCATGATTGCCAGCGTCTCCACCCTCTTGTTCAACGGCAACCCGCTGCTGCGCTTCGATGCCTACTATGTGTTGCAGGACCTGATCGAAATCCCCAATCTCTACTCGCGCTCGGCGCGCTATTACCTGTATCTGGTCCAGCGCTACCTGTTCGGTCTGCGCGAGTTGGATTCACCGCGAACCGCCCCAGGAGAGCGCCCCTGGTTCCTGTTTTACGGTCTGGCCTCGTTTGTCTACCGCATGGCGGTGATGGTCGCCATCGTGCTTTTCCTGGCGGCGGAGTATTTCATCGTCGGCGTCGCCCTGGCGGCCTGGGCGCTGCTGGCGCAGATCGTCCTGCCGCTCTTCCGGGGCCTGAAGTTTCTGCTCGTCGGACCAGCCCTCGCCGGGGCGAGGCCGCAGGCGCTGGCAACGAGCGGGTTGCTACTCGTCACCGCCACAGCCTTGCTTTTCTTCCTGCCGGTGTCGCTGACCACCAGGGTGGACGGCGTGGTCTGGGTGCCCGAACAGGCGGAGGTGGTGGCCGCGACCGGGGGATTCGTTAAGGAGATCCTCGCCTCGCCTGGATCCCTGGTGTCGTCAGGTACGGAGTTGCTCCGCCTCAACAACCCGGAGCTGGAAACCCGCCGGCAGGTGTTGCACGCTCGGCGCCGCGGTTTGCAGGCACGGGCGGCGGCGGAGTTGTTGCAAGACAGGGTACGCTCACAGCTCACCCGTCAAGATCTGGCCAACGTCGATGCCGAACTAGCGCAACTCGACGTGCGCCAGGAAGGGTTGACCCTTCGGGCATCCAGCAGCGGCACCGTTGTCTATCCTCAGGCCGAGACCCTGGCCGGCAGCTATCTGGAAAAGGGGCAGCTGGCGGCCTACGTGGTAAACCCGGAAAAACTGATCGTTCGGGGTGTAGTACCCCAAGACGACATCGGGCTGGTGAGAAATCGGGTGGAGTCCGTACAGGTTCGGCTGGCGGAACGGGTGGGAGAAGTCGTCGAGGCCAGCGTGCTTCGCGAAACACCGGCCGCCAGCGCAATCCTGCCCAGCGCCGCCCTTGGCGCCGCGGCCGGCGGCGAGTTGGCGGTGAGCGGCGACGACGACGCAGGCAAAACAGTAGAGGAGAAGATCTTTCAGGTGGACTTGGCCCTGCCATCCGGCGTGAGCGTCGCCGGCCTGGGTGAACGCGCCTGGGTACGCTTCGACCATGGCCGCGAACCCCTGGCGAAACGCTGGCTACGCGACGGCCGGCGGATGTTGCTGAGTCGGCTGTCGCTTTGAGCGGGATCGTGTGGAAATAGGGCGGCAATGGATTGGGAAAGAACCGAACTAAAGAAAAACGGCTGTCGAACGATAAGGAGTCAAAACCGCTTCCCAGCGGTAGGGACAGCAGATTAAGCACGACCGCGTCGACAGCATGCGCAGACTTCCACTCCCAAACCCGACCTTGGTCCTGCTGGCGACACTCCTCGCCGGCCGCGCCGGTCTTGCGCAGGACATCCCCGAACTCGACTGCGTCATCGAACCCAGCGACATTGTCGACGTGGGCAGTGCCGCGCCGGGGGTGATCGAGGAACTCGGCGCGGATCGCAGCGACGTCATCAAAAAAGGCGCCGTGATTGCGCGCCTGGAATCCGGCGTCGAGCGCGCCACCCTGACCCTGTCCCGGGTGCGCGCCGGCCTCACGACCGCTATCGAGTTTCGCGTCGAAAACGCCGCCTTCGAACAACGTACCTGGGAGCGCAACCAGGCCCTCTACAAACAATCGTCCATCTCCGAGCAGGAGTTGGACAAACTGGAGACCGAAGCCCGCCTGGCAGGTCTTCAGGTGCGCCAGGAGCAGGACAACAAACGCATTGCCGAGCTGGAATTTTTGCGCGCCCGCGCCGCCCTGGACCGGCGCGTCATTCACAGCCCGGTGGATAGAGTGGTGATGGAGCGTTTCAAATCCGTCGGAGAATATGTGGAAGACGACGCCATCATGCGCATTGCGCAGCTCGATCCACTGTATGTGGAGGCCATCGTGCCCGTGGAGTATCTGGGCCAGATCCATGCGGGGATGGTGGCAGAGGTCATCCCCGCGGTCAGCGGACAGCCGACCCGCTCGGCAACGGTGACACGGGTCGACCGGGTCGCCGATGCTGCCAGCAGCACGTTCGGCGTCCGCCTCAGCCTGCCCAATCCGGACTATCAAGTCCCTGGCGGACTGCGTTGCCGGTTGACGTTCATGGAGGGTGGCAAGACGCCCCCCGCCAGCACGCCGATGGCGTCAGCCCCCGAAAAAAAGGCCGTGGCGCGGCCAGAGGAAAACGGCTACCTGCTGATCGCAGAGCGCCCCACGGACGCCTCCGGCACCCGCAGCTTCCTGAGTAAGATCAAGCAGGCTGGGGTAACGGATTTTCAGGTACTCAACGGCGGCCCCTACAAGGGAACGGTCTCCCTGGGACTGTTTCAGCAACGGGACAATGCCCTGCAACGCAAAGCCCGTCTCGCCGCCCAAGGTTTGAATGCCCGTCTGGTGACGCGTTAGTCATTCGCCGGGCATTGCAAGCTCTGCCCTCCCTAGCCATTTGGCGCACGCCGCGATACAGGCGGAAAGCGGTACGGACAGCGCCGCCCTCCCCCCAAACCAGCTCTTTTCATCCCAAACCGTGAACCGGCTCACTAAGTTCCTTCCCTCTCCGGCCGCTATCTCCCGTGATCAACCGATTTGATTCGTTACCGGGCCAGCCGAGCGGCTTGGCTCTGGGAGTTTAATTCCATGGGCAAGACCCTAAGGCGCAAGAGCCGACCCAGTCCGCGAGCGGAGATTCTGGAAGCGCGGCAGTTGTTCTCTGCCGACATCCTTGGGGCTGCCGTGGATCCTGGTACGCCGGACGACGATCTGCACTTCGATTCACTCGAACAGCAGTCGGTGCTGGATGGTGCCACCAGGCGCGCATCGGACAACTTGGCCCTGTCGGTGAGTTCCGGCGATGCCGACGACGCTGCGCAGCAAGAAACCGATGAGTTGACTCCCGAAGCCGACACCAGCTTTGCCCAGACCTCCGATGCCCGCCATGAGTTGATCATTGTCGACTCCGACGTTCAGAACTACGAACAGCTGTTGTCAGATGTTCAAACCAGTCCCGCTGACGATACGCGCGTCGAGATCTTCGTCCTTGATCGACAGTCATCCGGCATTGCCCAGATCAGTGAACTCCTCGGACGCTACCGCGGCCTGGGTGCGATCCATTTGGTCAGCCACGGGGCCGAGGGCGAGATCCGTTTGCTGGGCGAAACCATTGACGCTGAAACGCTTCATCGTAACGAAGATCTGGTGCGGTCCTGGGGAGAGGCGCTGGGCGAGAACGGCGATATCCTCATCTATGGCTGCGATCTGGCGTCGTCCGCCAACGGTGAACAATTCGTCGATACGCTGGCCCGCCTCACTGGCAGCGACGTTGCGGCCTCGGACGACCCTACCGGCAATCCAAATCTTGGTGGCGATTGGCAGCTAGAGTACAGGATCGGCACCATTGAAGAGTCGAGTACCACAGTCAGCAATCTCCTGAGCACGTCCATCAGCAGTGTTCTGGGGGAAACGATCATTCACTCGTACGAGCCCTCCTTTGCGGCCATACCGGACGCCTCTTACGAAATAAAGACGGACCAGCCCTGGGGACAATCGGTGTCTTTCAACAGCGGGACGGGCACTTACGAAGTAGACAAGATTGAAGTTGTACTTTCGAAAGCAAACGATGCGCCCAGCCAAACCATAACGGTTACGCTCAGGGAGAGCTTCAACGGAACCATCCTGGGGAGCTCGACTCTCTCCAGCGACAGCCTGACGACCAGTGAGGCGTGGTATCAATTTGACATGGGAGGACTCGTTCTCAATGACACCACCACGTACGTAATCCAGGTAGAAACCGACGGGACTGGGAAAACTTACTTTGGCGTTGGGGATCCAGGCAGCTATGGTGGTGGCGATTTGCTTAACAAGGATGGTGTAGCCCAGCCTGGAAAGGACGCTGCCTTTCGGTTCGTCGACTTCGAGGAAACGATAACAACCTTTACGGTCACAAACACCAACGACTCCGGCTCAGGGTCACTTCGCCAAGCCATAACAGATGCCAACGCGAATCCTGGCACCGACGCGATCGACTTCAGCATCTTGGGTACGGGCCCACACACAATCAATCTGGCGTCGCAACTCCCGCTGTTCTACCAACCCGTGATCGTCGACGGTTCTACCCAATCCGGTTACACCGGTACGCCGCTGATCATCCTCAACGGTGGAGGCACCATCGCCGACGGCCTGGAACTCTTTAGTGGAAGTGACGGCAGTACCATCCGCGGCCTGAGCTTTCAGAACTTTACCGACAATGGCATCGATATCGGTGGCAGCGACAGCAACACTATTGTCGGTAACTGGTTCGGTCTTTCGGCCGATGGAACGTCGGCAGCAGGCAACAATATTGGCCTCAATCTGTACGACGCCAACAGCAACACGATCGGTGGCACTTCTTCGGCCGATGCCAATGTGTTTGCCGGCAATGATTTCGGAATGCTCATCAACGGTGCGAGCACCGGAAACACGCTACAAGGCAATATCGTCGGTCTCGACCCGACGGGTACCGGCGCCATAGGCAATGCCTTTTTCGGCATTCTGATTGTCGATTCGGACAGCAATATTGTCGGTGGTAGCGCCGCTGGCGCAGCCAACCTGATTGCCGGAAACGACGGCGGCGGTCTGTCGCTGCAAAATGCCGATAGCACCATCGTGCAGGGAAATTTCATCGGCACCGATGCATCGGCGACGCTGGACTTGGGGAACACTTGGTTTGGCATCGATATCAGCGGCAGCTCCACTGGCAACCGCATCGGCGGTACCGGTGCGAACGAGGGTAACATCATCGCGCATACCGCCAGTACCGGCGTGGGCGTAACCGATACGGCGTCGAACAACGCCATTCTGGGAAATTTGATCTACGACAACGATGGGCTGGGAATCGATCTGGGCTACGACTGGATCACGGACAACGACACCAACGACGCCGATAGCGGTCCGAACGCGTTGCAAAACTTCCCGGTTCTTTTCACCGCCGTTCCCGAGACCAACGAAATCACGATAACGGGATCATTTAACTCGCAGTCTTCGACAAGCTATCGAATTGAATTCTTTTCCTCACCGTCTGGCAGCGAACATTTCTCAGGCCATGGCGAAGGATCAACCTACCTGGGCTTCACAGACGTAACCACGGACGGCTCGGGTAATGCGAGTATTTCGCTCACCCTGACAGGCGTGGACGTGGCAGTGGGAGAACGTATCACAGCAACTGCGACACACAAGCCGACGGCAGTTACCTATGCAGAAACCTCCGAATTCGCGCTCAACGTGATTGCAGGCCACGCCCCGGTCAACACGGTGCCCGGCTTGCAGTCTGAAGATGAAGATACCGAGCTGGCCATCGGCGGCATCTCGGTGAGCGATACCGATAGCGACATCGCAAGCACCGCGCTTTCGGTCAGCAACGGCACCCTGCGTGTCAGTCTGGCAGGGGGCGCCACCATCGGCGCGGGCGTGAACGGCGGCTCCACTTTAACGCTCTCCGGCAACGCGGCCCAAATCAATGCCGCCCTCGCCACCCTGACCTACCAGGGCCTCATGAATTTCAACGGTGGCGATACGCTGAGCGTGACAACGACCGATGTTCACGGTTTGAGCGATGTCGATACCGTTTCCATCACGGTAAACCCGGTAGACGATGCCCCCAGTTTCGCCGTTGGCGACGGCATCGCCACCGACTTTGCCTCCAACGTTTCGGACGCCGCCAACGACCTGATCGTGCTGGACAACGGAAAGATGATTGTCATCGGTTCGGCTAACAATGGCTCGGGTTCTGAAATCGCCCTTTCACGCTACCACCCTGACGGTACGCTGGATACTGGCTTTGGTACGGGTGGCCGGGTAACTACGTCGATATCCAGCAGCGATTTCGGACGCGCCGTGGCCTTGCAGCCCGATGGCAGCATCCTGGTGGCCGGTTCCGCCAACGACGGTACCGGGCGTTCGTTTATCGTCCGCTATACCGCCGACGGAGCGCTCGATACAGGATTCGATGGCGACGGCATCGTCATTCTCGACATCAGTCCTACCTCCAGCGATCTGTTCGAAGACCTTGTCGTTCAAGCCGACGGCAAGATCGTCGCCGTGGGCTACGCCTATTCTGGGGCAAACAACGTTGCCACCGTTGTCCGGTTGAACAGTGATGGTTCCCTGGATACCAGCTTCAACGGTACCGGTATTCTCAGCCTGGATTTCGGTACCGGCGACGACACCCTGAACGCTGTCACCTTACAGGCCGACGGCAAGATCGTTGTCGCCGGGCAGGCCAATTCCTCATCTTCCGGCAATATCGCCGTTGCGCGGCTCAATACAGACGGTAGCTACGACACCACGTTCAACGGTACGGGCCTGTTCACCTTGGACGTTCAGGGCAATGAGGATCTGGCTTCCGCGGTAGCCATCGACACAGACGGCAAGATCGTTGTCGCGGGCAGCGCCAGCACCACCGACATACAGTCGTTCGCCATGCGCCTGAACACCGACGGCACACTGGATACCAGCTTCAACACCACGGGCTATCAAACCATCGCCGCCGGCTCGCCCTTTGAGGGCATCGAAGACCTTGCGCTTCAGGACGACGGCAAAATCCTGTTGGCAGGCAACGCCTATGCGGGTGCCGGTCTGAACGACGTGTCCGTCATCCGTTTAAACACAGATGGCTCGCTGGACACGAGCTTCGCCGGTGACGGCACCTTTCGCCAGGCCATTGGTACGACCACCGACCAAGCCACCGCCATTGCGCTTGATTCCCAGGGCGGCATCCTGGTAACAGGCCGCACCGACGCCACGCAAAGCGGCATATTCCTGATGCGCATCGACGCCAGCGGCGCGCTGGATACCACGAACAATTTCGCTCCCGTCAACTCATTGGACGGCAACCCAACCTTCGTCGAAGACGGATCGGCCGTTGTTCTGGACGCGGACGTGGCAATCTTCGACGCAGAGTTGAGTGCCGCCAACGACTTTGGCGGCACCTCGCTTACCCTTGTCCGCAACGGCGGAGCCAATACCGAAGACGTGTTCGGCACCACCGGCAATCTGGTGTTCAACGCCGGAACGTTGGAACTGTCCGCGACCGCTATCGGCAGCTACACCAACTCCGGCGGGCAATTGGTGCTGAACTTCGGCGCGGGCACGACCAATGCGCAGGTCAACGCGGCGATGCAATCAATTGCCTACAGCAATTCCAGCGACGACCCGCCCGCAAGCGTGCAGATCGACTGGAGCTTCAATGACGGCAACACCGGAAACGCGCAGGGAAGCGGCGGAGCGTTGACTGCTATCGGCAGCACCATCGTGACCATCACGCCGACCAATGACACGCCCACGGTCGCCAATGCGATACCGGATCAGGCCGCCGCCAAGGACAGTGCATTTAACTTCCAATTCGCGAGCAATACCTTCAGCGACCCGGATAGTGGAGACTCCTTGACCTATTCGGCGACACTCGATGATGACTCGGCCCTTCCGGCTTGGCTGAATTTCGATTCGACGACTCGGACCTTTAGCGGCACGCCTACCAATTCGGATGTAGGAACGATCAGCGTCAAGGTCACCGCCAGCGATGGCAATGGTGGAACTGCGGCGGACACATTCGACCTCGTGGTTGTGTCTGTCACGGGACCCATTGCCGCCAACGACGATTCCGTATCTACTAATGAAGACACCCCGCTGATCATCAGCCCGTTGGCGAACGATCAAGGCTCGACCACCTTGATCGACTTTACCCAGCCCACAAACGGCAACCTGGTGGACAATGGCGACGGCACGCTGACCTATACTCCTCACGCCAATTTTTCCGGCACCGACAGTTTCGATTATGTCGTCGCCGACAGCAACGCCAGCCTCACCCATTACTGGAGCCTGGACGGCTCCGCCTACGACAGCGTCGGGACGCTGAACGGCACGCTCAACGGCACCACCACCGTTGCAGGCACGGTCGGTAACGGACTTTCGTTCAACGAATCCAGCGATTTCGTGCAGATACCCGACGTCACCTACGGCTCGGCGTTCACGATCGCCTTCGACTTCAAGCTGGACAGCAATACTGGCTCGCTATTCCAGTACATATACAGTCATGGCGACATCAACACGACCAACAGCGTGAACATCTTTGTCAACGAATCCTCGCACGGCACCGACCCCGACGTCATGCGTACTGTGATCCGAGACTCCGACGATACGGTGGACAACTTCGCACTACAGTTCGATATATCGGCAATCGTGGGCGACGGTCTATGGCATACCTACACCGCAACGGTCGGCCCGGATGGTATAGAGGTTTTTCTCGACGGCGTGTCACAGGCCACTGACGCGACACGCGGAACCGGCGGCGTCAATCCAACCGGCAACCTGTATCTGGGTGTCCGCCAGGACTTTGATGCTGATCGCTATTTTGGCGGCTCACTCGACTCGCTACGCATCTATGACTCGGTAATGACTACGGCTCAGGCCTCCGCGATCGCGAATACCAGCATCGGAACGGTGACTATCAGTGTCGAGTCCGCCAACGATGCGCCAACCTTCGCGATCGGCGACGGCATTGCCATGCCCGATATCGTTGCGCTTTCCGATGGCGCCGTCGATGTCGTGGTGCAGAACGACGGCAAGTATATCGTTCTCACCTCCGCCAACCGCGCCGACAGCGGACAAGACCTGGATTTCGTACTGACCCGCTACAACGCCGATGGCACGCTCGATACCGATTTCGGTACCAACGGTATCGTCATTACCGCCATCAACACCAATAATGAAGCGCCGAAAACGGTAGCGCTACAGGACGATGGCAAAATCCTGGTTGCCGGCGGATACGTCCCCGAGGGAGAAGGCACGGTCGACAGCATCGTGATGCGCTACAACAGCGACGGCACGCTGGACACGACATTCTCCGGCGACGGCATCATGGAGATCGACTTCTCCCCGACCAGCACCGACCTCATCAATGATATGGTCGTGCAGGACGACGGCAAGATCGTTGTCGTGGGCTATGGAAGTTTTTCAAGCGTTAATCAGATCACGGTCGCCCGTCTCAACAGTGATGGTTCGCTGGATACCAGTTTCGATGGCGACGGTATCCGACTGTTTTCAGTTAGTGGAAACGGCGCTGTCGGTAATGACGTCAAATTGTTGTCGGACGGACGCATCCTGATTGCGGGTTATGCGCGAGATGCCGGTCTTCACAACGATGTCGTCGTAATCAGCCTCAATACCGACGGCAGCCTCGATACCGGCTTCGATACCGACGGCATCTTGCTTGTCGATCTGGGCGCCGAAGATTCGGGCACCGCCATGGCGGTCGACGAAAACGACACGATCTTCGTTGCCGGCACGACGACCCTCTCGGGTTCCGGCGACAGCTTCATTATCAAACTGGACAGCAGCGGCAACCTGATCACCGACTTCGGCACCAATGGCGTCGTCATCCACCCCATCGGCAGCCCCTTTGAGAACGTCAACGATATGGTGTTGCAGGCCGACGGCAAGATCGTCATCGTCGGTGACGCCTACAACGGCTCGAATACCGATGTCTCGGTAATTCGCCTCAACACCGACGGCAGTCTCGACACCAGCTTCGATGGCGACGGCAAGATACGAGACGATCTCAGCGGCGCCACCGATTCGGGCAAGGCCGTCGCGCTCGACAGAAACGGCGACATCATCGTGGTTGGCAACGCCGCCATCGGCGGTGTGGGCGAAACCTTCGTTGCGCGAATCGACATCAATGGCCGCTACGATCAGACCTTCGACCCGGTCAATACCCTGGATGGTAACCCGACCTTCGTCGAAGACGGCCCAGCGGTCATATTGGATGCCGACACACAGATCTATGACGCCGACCTGAGTGGTGCGGACAACTTTGGCGGCGCCACGCTGACCCTGACCCGAACCGGCGGCGCCAACGCCGAAGACGTGTTCAGCGAAACCGGCTTGCTGGACCCTCTGAGCCAAGGCGGCGACCTGATCTACGACAGCACGATCGTCGGTACGGTCACCACCAACAGCGGCGGAACGCTACTGCTCACCTTCAACGCCAGCGCGACCAACGCGCGGGTCAACGGCGTAATGCAGTCGATTGCCTACGAGAACACCAGCGACACGCCGCCGTCCAGCGTGGACATCCAATGGACCTTCGATGACGGCAACAGCGGTGCGCAGGGCAGTGGCGGGGCCCAACAGGCGGTGGGCAGTACCACGGTGGACATCACCGCCGTCAACGACGCGCCAGTCTTCAGCGATCTCGATGCCAATCCCACCCACGTCGAAGCTGGTGCAGCGGTCGTTATCGATGCCGATGTCAGTATCAGCGACGCAGAACTCGACGTCCTCAATGGCGGCAACGGCAATTACGCTGGAACCAGCCTGACCATCGTACGCAATGGCGGTGCGGATGCCGAAGACGTATTGAGCTTCAACGATGGCAACGGTATTACGCTGATTGGAAACAGCCTGATCAAGAATGGCTTGTCAATTGGTTTCCTCGATACGTTCACCACCGCGGGCGAACTGGTGGTTTACTTCACCGATGCCAGTGGCGAAATTCCGACCAGCTCCGATGTCGATAACATCCTGCGTCAGATTACCTACGAAAACAGCAGCGATACGCCACCCGCGTCGGTACAACTCGACTGGACCTTCGACGACGGAAACAGTGGCGACCAAGGCACAGGCGGCGCACAGCAGGCCTTCGGCAGCACAACAGTCAACATCACTTCCACCAACGACGCACCGATATTGGATTTGGACGCCGATGACAGCTCGGGTGCAACCGGTGCCAACCATCAAGCCTCCTTTACCGAAGGCGACGCTCCCGTCGCCGTGATCGGAAACGATGTGTCGATCAGCGATGCCGACGACACAACCCTGACCGAGGCGAGCGTGTCCGGAGCCTTTAACGGTTTTGTCGATGTCGGTGACGAAGTCATTACCGTTGGTGGCGTGGAAATCGTCATTGGGTCGGCAAACTCTGATCAGGTCACAGTCGGCGGCACCACGTTCCAGTTCGACTCCGATGGCGGAGATCTGCAGATGGCCGTGTTCAGCGGCACAGGCGCCATCGCCGATTTCGAGGCGTTGTTGGCGACGATGACCTACGAGAACCGCTCCGAAAGCCCAACCGAGGGTGTCCGCAGTTTCTCGCTATTCGTTAGCGATCCGTCGATGGCGGATTCCAATATCGCCACAACGACGATCTCAGTAACAGCGGTCAATGATCCGCCGACGGTTGCCAATGCGATCCCCGATCAGGCCGCGACCGAAGACAGCGCCTTCAATTTCCAATTCGCCAGCAACACCTTCGATGACGTGGATGTAGGCGACACGCTGACCTATTCGGCGACGCTGGATGACGATTCCGCATTGCCGACCTGGCTGAGCTTCGACGGAGCGACCCGGACCTTCAGCGGCACGCCCACCAACGACGACGTGGGCACGATCAGCGTCAAAGTGACCGCCGATGATGGCAACGGGGGAACCGTCAGCGACACCTTCGATATCGTAGTTTCCAACACCAATGACTTCCCGACGGTCGCTAACCCGATCGCAGACCAAGCGGCCACTGAAGACAGTGCTTTCAACTTTCAGTTCGCTTCCAATACATTCGAGGACCAGGATGCGAGCGACACGCTGACCTATTCGGCGACGTTGGATGATGATTCCGCGCTACCGACCTGGCTGAGCTTTGATGGCGCCACTCGCACGTTTAGCGGGACACCCACCAACGCTGATGTGGGCACGATCAGCGTCAAGGTCACCGCCGACGATGGCAACGGCGGAACCGTCAGCGATACCTTCGATATCGTCGTCGCGAACAGCAATGATTTCCCGGCCGTCACCAACGCGATCCCGGATCAAGCGGCGACAGAAGATTCCGCATTCAGCTTCCAGTTCGCCAGCAACACCTTCAGCGATCCGGATGTTGGCGACACCCTGAGCTATTCGGCTACCTTGGCCGACGATTCGGCCTTGCCTGCTTGGTTGAGTTTCGACTCCGCCACCAGAACCTTCAGCGGAACGCCGACCAACGACGACGTTGGCACGATCAGCGTCAAGGTCACCGCCGACGATGGTAACGGCGGCACGGTCACCGATACCTTCGACATCGTCGTCGCGAATAGCAACGATTTCCCGGTCGTCGCCAATGCGATCCCCGACCAGACGGCAACCGAAGACAGCGCGTTCAGCTTCCAGTTCGCGAGCAATACCTTCAGTGATCCGGATGTCGGGGATACCCTGAGCTATTCGGCTACGCTCGATGATGATTCTGCGTTGCCGGCCTGGTTGAGCTTCGATTCAGCGACGCGAACCTTCAGCGGCACGCCGACCAACGATGATGTCGGCACGATCAGCGTTAAGGTCACCGCTGACGATGGCAACGGCGGTACCGTTTCCGATACCTTCGATA
>JAGRGI010000113.1:3057-5362 GCA_020445565.1 Chromatiales bacterium | reverse complement strand
GCAAGATGACTTGGCTCTAAGTTGCGTTCTGTTGAAGGGCATCTGAGTCCGCCTGGAGCGTCGTAGCTGAAAGCTGACCGGCTAAAGCCGGTTGTTTTAACCTTTTATATGGAAATAAAAAAATCATTTGTGTTCATCAGTGACCAATCACACAGGAGACGCCTCATGACGACCATCACACTTACAGAAGCGCAAGCCACATTGGCAGAACTCATCCATCGCCTGACGCCGGGGGAGGAAGTCGTGATTGTTGAGAATGATCGGAACGTGGCAAAACTTATCGTAACGTCTCCGACCAGCGCGCCAAGAAAAGTCCCCCAATTAGGGACACTGCGAGGAACCGTATTGTCGATGGATCATTTTGATGATCCATTGAAAGATTTCGCGGAGTATATGAAGTGAGGCTGTTGCTTGACGCACACACTCTGATTTGGGCGGCAGACAACCCGGCAAAGATTCCAGTCACCCTATTAGGTTGGCTCCAGGATCCCTCACATGATCGGCTGGTCAGCTCAGCAACTCTCTGGGAAATGGCGATTAAGAGCAGCTTGGAAAAACTCCCCTTATCGTTGCCCTATCGGCAATGGATGGAGAAGGCCATTGCTGACCTCGGCTTGGTCGTACTACCGATTACACTCGACCATGTGGACCAGCAAACCCGCCTGCCCTGGCACCACCGCGATCCCTTCGACCGTCTATTGGCGGCGCAGGCGCTGGTTGAGGGCATCCCGCTCATTAGCGCCGACGCGATCTTCGATCAGTACGGAGTTCAGCGCCTTTGGAAATGAGCGTTATGCCCCAGGGAGCCATCACCGCCCATCTCGTGCAACTCATCGCCAAGCAAGTGGATGATAAGGGATTGGTGGTCTGGTACGACCCGGAACACGCCTACGGTGCGGCAGTCGCCGAACTCACTCTGCCCAACACCACCGTCGCCGGTTACGACGGCAGCTTTCTCCAGTTGCGCAAAGCAATCGATCCCTTACTCAACGACAGCCAACCGCCCCGGCTGGTCGTCTACGTCCCCCTCGAGCGCGAGAAGACCCACAGCGCCCTGATCGAACTCGATTGTGCCGGGGTCATCATGCAACCCCGGCAACAACCCCCCGCCTGCAATACCCGCCTGTCCGTCGTGGCCCGCAACGCCCTCAAACCGATTCTGGGCGAGGATCAGGTGGCTGAAATCGAACGACAGGTGGAAGCCGGCAAATTGTCGCTGACCGATCTCAATGCGCTGGCCGAACAAGGCATCGACCTCTCGACCGGCGTGGTCAAGCTGATCTTCGGCACCGCCCACCCGCAAGAAGTCGCCCTGGCCTTTCTACACAGCGACCAGCATGATGCAGCGGTTAGCAAGAAGGACGCCCAAAAGGAACTGCGTCACCTGCTGCAAGCGAGCTTCGACATCGAACTCCCCACTGCCGAAGCCCTGGCGAACTGGCGGGTGAAATTAGCGCGGCATGTGCTGCTCACCGATCTGCTGGCTGCGCTCAAGGACCAAGCGCCTTCATCCCTGGCATCGGTTTCCGTGGCCCACAGCACCGGCGGCATCGACGCGTGTACACGCTTGGCCCGCACCTGGCGCAACGACCGGGACATGTGGGACCGCTACATGACCGTCGCCCACCAGGTCGAACAGGAACTGGGCCTCGATCAACTGGAACTCCCGGTGGAGTGGCTCACGGAAAATGAAACCTTCCTGTGTGTCGAACGGGCGTTGCTGGCCCAAGTGGAAAACGAACTGACCAAAGCGGCAACCCCGTTGTTGTTGCAACGGGCCGAGTATCGCCGCTCGCGCTTCTGGGCCGATATGATCCCGGCGATTCAGGCGCGCTGGGCGCTGATCTCATCCGCCGCCGAGGTCTTGCTCACCGCCGACCGGGTCGCCAAGGCGTTGAAACAGGCGCCAACCTCAGTCCCGGCCCTCGTCAAAGCGTATGCGGATGATGACGAACCGTGGTGTCTGCTCGATACCCATCATCGGCACCTGGAAAGCCGCAAATATCACTTCGAGTTCGCCGCCAACCACGATCATCACGGATTGGAAAAGCTCATCACCAAGGCCGAACAGCGCTACACCGCCGTTGGTTCCGCGTTGGCCAAACACTTCATTACCCACTTTCACCAGGCCCAGCATCCCATCACGGGTTTGCTGAGGCAGCAGGCTATTTTTGAGAAACAGGTGAAACCGCATCTGAGCGCAGGAAAAGTCGCTTACCTCTGGGTCGATGCGCTGCGCTTCGAGATGGCGCGGGAGTTGGCTCAGTTGCTCACCGATGACTTCACGGTGGCGATTCAACCGGCC
>JAGRGI010000113.1:843-2897 GCA_020445565.1 Chromatiales bacterium | reverse complement strand
CAGGCAGGCGTGCCGGTCTTCGAGGCCAAGCTGGACGACCTGCTCCCCAAGCCCGGCAAGAAGATCAAGGACGGCCTGCAAAACGCCCAATTGATCCTGATCACCTCGCAAGAAATCGACGAACTGGGCGAAGCCGACAACGTGTCGCAAGCGCGGTTGCAAATCGACGGCGTACTGAGCCAGTTACGGCGGGGCGTGAGGATACTGGCGGACCACCGCATCACGACCCTCGTGCTCGCGGCCGATCATGGGCACCTGTTTGGCGACGAAATGGGGGAGGAGATGAAGATCGAAAATCCCGGTGGCCAGGTGGAAGACCTGCATCGACGGGTGTGGGTCGGCATCGGCGGAACGTCAGCGTCCTCGTATCTGCGCACCGCGCTGACCGCACTGGGCATGGAGAGCGAATTTGACATTGCGACCCCGTGGACGTTTGCCGTCTTCAAAGCCAAAGGCGGCGGACGCGCCTATTTCCACGGCGGTTTATCCCCGCAAGAACTGATCGTGCCGGTGGTCGTGTTGCATGCGACGGCGAAACCCGCCGTTCAAACGACGGGCATGCAATGGACGCTGACCCCCGGTACCTCAAAGCTGACCACCCGGTTTTTCTCCGTGCAGATTGCTGGAAGCCAGCGGGAAGCCAGCCTGTTCGGATTCGAGCCGCCCAAGGTGCGAATTGAACTGCGCGCCAACAAGAAATGTGTTTCGCTGCCGGTCAGCGCCTCCTACGGTTTTCAGGATGCCACCGGCGAAGTGAAGCTGAAAGTGGCCGAAAGCGATCACCAACGCATCGAACCGAATACCGTTACCCTCATGCTGTCCGAGGAGATTGCGCAGAAGACCATCGGCGTCTACCTGCTCGATGCCACCACCGGGGTAGAACTGGCGGCTCCCCTGACCGTGGAGGTCGCCATTTCGCTGTGAGAATCCGTCATGCCTGAATTGGACCGAAAAGCGGCCGCCGTATTTGCGGGCAAGGTCGTCCGTAAAGACTTGGTGCGCAAGGTGAAGGTGGGAGCCAACGTCCCGGTCTTCGTCCTGGAGTATCTGTTGGGCAAATACTGCGCCACTGACGACCCCGTAGCGATTGACGCGGGATTGAAGGTGGTCAATAACACCTTGTCGTCAAACTTCGTGCGACCCGACGAGGCCAACAAAACCCAGTCGCTGCTCAAAGACAAGGGCCAGCACACCCTCATCGACAAAGTGCAAGTCCGCTATGTCTCCGATGACGACAAATACTGGGCGGAACTCAAGAACTTCGGCCACAAGCATGTCCACATCCCTGAACACTTCATGCGGGACTATGACCGCTTGTTAATGGGCGGCATCTGGGCGCAAATGGATCTGAGACACCAATTTGACGAAGAGCAAAAGGGCAAACGCAGTCCGTTCTGGATCGACCGCATCAAGCCCATTCAGTTGGCCACCTTCGATCTTGAAGAGTACCGGGCGTGTCGCAGCGCATTCACTACCGATGAATGGATCGACTTGCTGCTCCGCACCATCGGCATGGAACCCGCGCATTTCGAGCGGCGGGTCAAGTTGCTCTTTCTCGTTCGCCTACTGGCGCTGTGTGAGCAGAACTACAACCTGGTCGAACTCGGCCCCCGTGGCACCGGTAAGAGCTACGGCTATCAGGAACTTTCGCCGTACACCATCCTGCTGACCGGCCCGACCACTGTGGCGAACCTGTTCTACAACATGGCCAGCGGCAAGATGGGGTTGGTGGGGATCTGGGATGCGGTGGCCTTCGATGAAGTGGCCGACCTGCAAAAGATGCCGAAAGAAGTCGTGACCACGCTTAAGACCTACTGCGAGTCCGGCACGTTCGCCCGTGGCAAGGATTCGCTGTCGGGCATGGCGTCCATTGCCCTGTTCGGCAACACCCACCAGCCGGTCGAGGTCATGGTGCGCTCGTCCCACCTGTTCATGCCGATGCCCGACGTGATTCGGGAAGACATGGCCTTCCTCGACCGCATCCACTTCTACATTCCCGGCTGGGAAATCCCGAAGATGCGGGTGGAGTTCTTCACGGATCACTACGGCTTCGT
>JAGRGI010000113.1:0-766 GCA_020445565.1 Chromatiales bacterium | reverse complement strand
CCCATCTCAATGCCCGTGATGTGAAAGCGGTGCGCAAATCGGTGGCGGGACTGGTCAAGCTGATCTATCCGCACGGTGAAATCACCCAGGACGAGTTACGTGAACTGCTGGCACTGGCGCTCGAAGGCCGTCGCCGGGTGAAAGAACAACTCAAAAAGATGGGGTCGTTCGAATACCACCAGACCTCGTTCTCCTTCATCGACCACGAGACGCATGAAGAGCGCTTTGTCGGTGTGCCCGAACAGGGGGGCCGGGATATGATCGCCGCCGACCCCCTTGCCCCCGGTTCCTTGTACACCGCTTCCGTCGATGACCAAGGCAAAGTGGGCCTCTACCGCCTGGAGGTCGGTTGTTCCCCCGGCACCGGCAAACTCAAAATCGCGGGAGGTGTGGAAGGCGCGATGAAAGAATCGCTGCAACGGGCCTTTGCCTACCTGCAAAGTCAGAAGGTGAAGATGGGCATCGCTCAACCCTTCGCCACCACCGATTTCCATGTTGAGGCCATCGATCTGCTGAGCAACCACGTTCCCTGTGAAGCGGGCGTGGCCTTGGTCGTTGCGATCTATTCCGCCATCAAGCGGCAATCGGTTTTGGCTGGATTGGTGATCCTGGGCGACTTGAGCATTCAGGGCAACCTCAAAGCCGTTCGCTCACTGGCCGAACCCTTACAGGTTGGCATGGACAACGGAGCGCGCCGGGCGCTGGTGCCGCTGGAGAATAAGCGGAACTTTCTCGAAGTGTCCGGCGATATTGTGGAACGGGTCGA
>JAGRGI010000112.1 GCA_020445565.1 Chromatiales bacterium | reverse complement strand
GCGCGCGACCGCGCAAGATATAGGTATCGATTGCGGAGTAAAGAACGCCCCCGAACAGTCCCCAACGGAAGCTGGGGCGGATGTTGCGCACCTGGGAAAGTTCGTCCCACAACCAGGATCGCTTGAGCCGGTCAGGATAGGCGTTGACTGCAAGCACTGGCTCTGCCGTACCGAGCGCATCGAACACGCTTTCCGCCGCCACCATGCCCGACTTCATCGCCGTGTGGATACCCTTGATCTTGGATACGTTCAAAAAGCCGGCGGTATCGCCGATCAACAGCCCACCGGGAAAGGCGAGTTTGGGTATGGATTGCAGGCCGCCCTCGCTGAGCGTCCTGGCGCCGTAGGCGATTCGACGTCCACCCTCGAACGTCGAGCGGATCGCGGGATGGGTTTTGAATCGCTGCAACTCCTCGAAGGGACTGAGGTAGGGGTTCTGGTAATCCAAGCCAACGACGAAACCCACCGCTACCTGGTGGTTTTCCAGATGGTACAGAAAGGAACCACCGTAAGTGTGCCGATCCAGCGTTCAGAACTGCTCTACCGGTAGTGCCAGGGCGCTTGAATCGCCGCTGCACACGATCTTGAGCAGGGCGTCCGCTTGAGGAAGGATTTGCTCAGCGTAGAAGCGCACGGTGGCCAGCTTAGCGCCGTGGAATGCGAGATCTTCCCCGGAATCGAGTTTCGCCTTGGCCACCAGGGCAGCCCGCGCCATCTGCCAGCCGCCGTAGACAAAACCGGTCAACATCAGATAATTTCTCGAAGCGGCCGCAGCGACATTGGGATCCCGGCCAAGGGTCTGCAACACCCATTGGGTCGCCCGCTCCAGAGCCTGGACGCCCGCTGTCAGGGATTCACCGATCACCATCAATTCGGCGCTATCGGCGCGGGTGAGTTCAGTCTGGACATCGCGCATCTCCTGAATCAATTCCGCCATCGCCGCACCTCGATCCATGGCGAGTTTCCGACCGACCAGATCGGCGGCCTGGATGCCCGTGGTACCCTCGTAGATCGGGGCGACGCGCGCGTCACGCAGGTATTGGCAGGCACCCGTCTCCTCGACATACCCCATGCCGCCGTGGACTTGAACCCCCGTGGAAGCAATCTCCACGCCCAATTCGGTACACCAACCCTTGAGCACCGGGATCAATAAATCCACCCGCGCCTGGCGGCGTTGGCGCTCGGTGGCGTCCGGATGTTTGTGGGCGAGATCCATATCAGCGGCCATCACATAAGCGAAAGCGCGCATGGCTTCGACCTGGGATTTCATGGTCATCAGCATGCGCCGCACGTCCGGGTGTTGAATGATGGCGACGCGATCGCCGGATTTTTGGTCCAAGGGACGGCCCTGGATCCGCTCCTTGGCATAGTCGCGCGCCTGCTGGTAAGCGCGATCGGCGATTCCCAGACCCTGGATGCCGACCTTCTGGCGGGCCTCGTTCATCATGGTGAACATATGGGCGAGTCCCTTGTTCTCCCGGCCAACCAGGTAACCGATGGCCCCATCCTGGTCACCGAAGCTCATCACGCAGGTGGGGCTGGCGTGGATGCCCAGCTTGTGTTCGACGGACACACAGTGGACGTCGTTTCGTTGGCCGAGCGAGCCATCGGCGTTGACCAGGAACTTGGGGACCAGGAACAGCGAAATGCCCTTGACACCCTCGGGTGCATCCGGGGTGCGCGCCAGCACCAGATGTATCACGTTATCGGCCAGGTCGTGGTCACCCCAGGTAATGAATATTTTCTGGCCATAAAGCCGGTAGTGATCGGCCTCGGGTACAGCCTTGGTACGTACCGCGGAGAGGTCGGAACCGGCCTGCGGTTCGGTCAGATTCATGGTGCCGGTCCACGTGCCGCTGACCATGTTTGGCAGATACTGTGTCTTCAGCGTATCCGAGCCGTGCTGTTTGAGCGCTTCGGTCGCGCCGGCGTTCAGTAAGGGGCACAGGGCAAAGGACATGTTCGCCGCGTTCCACATCTCCACGGTTGCCGTTAGCACCAGCTCCGGCAGACCCTGACCGCCATGGTCGGGGGCACCGCTGATGCCGTTCCAGCCGCCTTCCACAAATTGCTGATAAGCGGCCTTGAAACCGTCGGCGGTGAGCACATCGCCGGCCTTCAGGCGCACGCCTTGCGTGTCACCGGTTTTGTTGAGTGGAGCCAGTACCTCACCAGCCAGCTTGGCCGCTTCGTCCAGAA
>JAGRGI010000010.1 GCA_020445565.1 Chromatiales bacterium | reverse complement strand
TTACCCCCGTCGTTTGTTCTGACCGATTGGATGGGGTGATCCGGCCAGAGAGTGTTGGTCGGGGCGAGAGGATTTGACCCTCCGACCACCTGAACCCCATTCAGGTGCGCTACCAGGCTGCGCTACGCCCCGAGATTTTGTTGGTTCGCTGCGGCGAACCGAAGACGCCGAATCATACCGGAAAGGTGACGGCTTGCAAAGCAGACACTACTGCCTGAGGATTTCCAGGACCTCTTCAAGCTCGGTGATGGTTTGGCGGATGATCTGGTGGCTTTTGTTTTCATCCACCTTGGCAACTTCGCCGGTAAGCTGTTGGCGGGCACCGCCGATGGTGAAGCCTTGTTCGTAGAGCAGGCTGCGGATCTGGCGGATGGTGATGACGTCGTGGCGCTGGTAATAGCGGCGGTTGCCGCGTCGCTTGACAGGTTTGAGCTGGGGGAATTCCTGTTCCCAGTAACGCAGTACGTGAGGCTTTACCGCACAGAGCTCGCTGACTTCACCGATGGTGAAGTAGCGCTTGCCCGGAATAACCGGTAGTTCTGCGTTATCCGATGGTTCCAGCATAGGCTTCTACCCGTTGTTTTAGCTTTTGTCCGGGTCGGAACGTGACCACTCGCCGGGCGGTGATTGGGATCTCCTCGCCGGTCTTTGGGTTACGCCCTGGGCGTTGATTCTTGGTGCGGAGATCAAAGTTGCCGAAACCCGACAGTTTGACCTGCTCACCCCCTTCCAATGCGCCCCGAATCTCTTCGAAGAAGGCTTCTACCATCTCCTTGGCTTCACGCTTGTTGAGCCCGAGTTCTTCGAAAAGCCTTTCGGCCATTTGCGCCTTAGTCAATGCCATTGGTCCTAGTCTCTCAGGGTGGCGCCCAAATCCTGGGCCAGTGCCTGTACAACAGACGCGACGATCGAATCCCCGTCGCTATCCGTAAGAGTGCGTGAATAATCCTGTAAAATCAAGCCCAAAGCGAGACTCTTTCGCCCATCTTCGACGCCTTTGCCTCGGTATACGTCGAACACCTCCAGGCGTTGCAAAACATCGCCACAGGCACGCGCGATGGTCTGGCGAATGCGCGCCGCGCTGATTGCCTCGTCCGCCACCACCGCCAGATCCCTGCGTATGGAGGGAAACGGAGAGAGCGGCTGAAACCTGGGTATCGCTCCCTCGACAAGCGGCCCGAGCTCCAATTGGAACAGGAAGACGTTTGCCCCCAGCCCCAATGCCTTTTCCTGCTCCGGGTGCAACAGCCCCAACCAGCCCACGGCGAGTTCGCCCTTGAAAATACGGGCACATTGTCCGGGGTGCAGCGCCGGATGGCTGGCCGCCTCGAAGCGGTATGCATCGGCATCGCCACCCGCAGCAAGCAGGGCCTCCACATCGCCCTTGATGTCGTAGAAATCGACTCCTCGGCTTGCCTCACCCCATTGTTCCGGCTGTGCACTGCCGACGACAGCGGCGGCAATGGCCGGCTCTTGATGAGTTTCACCAGCCTCGTCGACTCGAAAGTGTAGACCGGTTTCGAACAAACGCACGCGGCTTTGCTGGCGATTGCGGTTATGAATCAATGCCTGAACCAGCCCCGGCCAGAGGCTTGTGCGCATGACGGAAAGCTCTGATGACAAGGGATTGGCCAGAGCAATCGAGCTAGCCTGGGGATCCAGGCGTTGCTGCAATGCAGGATCGACAAAGCTGTAGGTAATGGCTTCCTGGTAGCCCCGATCCACGAGTGCACCGCGCAACGCATCCAAGGGGACCTTTGTCTCCGTCATGGGCCGGATAGCCAGATCACCGTAGAGATTGGATTCGGGCAGGCGCTCATAGCCATGGATGCGCCCAAGCTCTTCAATCAGATCGGCCTCCAGTGACAGGTCGAATCGGTAGCTGGGAGCGACGACCTGCCAACCTTGACCGGTCGACTCCAAGCGGCAGCCCAGACGGGCCAGGATATCCTGTACCTCGGCATCGGGGATCTCGACGCCGAGAAGACGGCGGATTCGATCCCGGCGCAGAGCGATGAGAGGTCGTTGCGGCAGGTTCTCGCTGCTCACGACTTCCACGACAGGGCCCGCTTGACCGCCCATGATTTCCAGAATCAGGGCCGTAGCCCGCTCCATGGCACGCGGCTGAAGTTCAGGATCGACACCTCGCTCGAAACGATGCGAGGAATCGGTATGCAGACCGTAGCTACGGGCCTTACCGGCGATTGCCTGGGGGGAGAAAAAGGCGCACTCCAGAAACAGGTCTTGCGTGCCATCGCTCACCGCCGTTTGTTCGCCACCCATGACACCTGCCATGGCAACCGGTTTTTCCCGATCGGCGATCACCAGTGTTCCGGCGCGCAGACCCACGGTCTGGCCGTCCAGTAGTTCCAGCGCTTCCCCATCGCCGGCTTCTCGTACGACGATGGCCTCGGAAAGCTTGGCCAGATCGAAGGCGTGCATGGGTTGGCCGAGTTCCAGCAAGAGATAGTTGGTTACGTCTACAGCCGGTCCCAGACTACGCAGACCACTGCGGCGCAGTCGCTCACGCATCCACAGCGGCGTCTTGGCGGTCGGGTCGATGCCTCGGATCACGCGTCCCAGGTAACGCGGGCAGGCTTCCCTGGCCTGTACCTCAATGGGGAATCGTTCGTCGATTGTGGCGATAAGCTCGGCAGCGGAAACGGGCTGAACCGGCGAGCGGCTAATCACGCCAACTTCGCGGGCGATGCCGGCAACGCTGAGGCAATCGCCACGGTTAGGCGTCAGGTCCACGTCGATGCTGCGGTCATCGAGATTAAGAAAGGCGCGAATGTCCTGGCCGACGGGGCTGTCCTCAGGCAGTGACATCAGGCCCTCGGACTTTTCCGCCATTCCCAGTTCCGAAGCGGCACTCAACATGCCGAAGGACTCTTCGCCGCGGAGTTTGGATTTCTTGATCTTCAGGCCGCCAGGCAGTTGTGCCCCGATAAGTGCCGTGGGCGCCAGCATACCGGCTTGCACATTGGCCGCACCGCAGACAATTTGCAAAGGATCGCCCACACCCGCATCCACGCGGCACACACGCAGTTTGTCGGCGTTCGGGTGCGGCTGCACGTCCAGGACCTTGCCGACCACGACACCGGAAAAATCATCGGCGACCGACTCCACGGAGTCGACTTCCAAACCAGCCATGGTGAGCTGTCGCACCAGCTCTTCGGTATCGAAGGAGGGGTTGACCCATTCCCGCAGCCACGCTTCGCTGAATTTCATAACAGGCGCTTCCGAACTAGCGTTTTGAGGAGGATGACATGACCTGAACGTTCATCGGAACTGACGCAGGAATCGCAGGTCGTTTTCGAAAAACAGGCGCAGGTCATTTACGCCGTAGCGCAACATCGCCAGGCGCTCCACCCCCATGCCGAAGGCAAAGCCGGTAAAGTCCTCGTTGTCGATACCAACCTGGCGAAACACCTCCGGGTGAATCATTCCGCACCCCAGCACTTCCAACCAACCGGTATTGCTGCATACCCGGCAGCCCTCGCCACCGCACATCACACACTGGATGTCGACCTCGGCCGAAGGTTCGGTAAAGGGAAAGTAGGAAGGCCGGAAGCGGACTGCCAGGTCTTCCTCAAAGAAGGCGCGGAGAAAGCCATCCAGCAACCCCTTGAGATCGGCGAAGCTGATGTCAGTGTCCACCATGAAGCCTTCGACCTGATGAAACATTGGGGTGTGGGTAAGATCCGAATCGCAGCGATACACCCGTCCGGGCGCGATCACCCGCAAAGGCGGCTGGCGATTCTCCATCACGCGGATCTGCACCGGCGAGGTGTGGGTGCGCAGTACCCGGCCGTCGGCAAAATAGAAGGTGTCATGCATCGCCCGAGCCGGGTGATGGGCGGGAATATTGAGAGCCTCGAAATTGTGGTGATCGTCTTCGATCTCCGGTCCCTGCGCCACTTCGAAGCCGGCCTGCCGAAACAGCGCTTCGATACGGCGCAGCGTACGGGTCACCGGATGCAGGCCGCCGGGAATGTGCCCTCGTCCGGGCAGGGTAACATCCACGCCCTCGGCGGCCAGACGCCGCGCCAGAGCCTCGCCTTCGATGGCTGACTTACGCTGCTCGATGGCCTGTTGAACGGCTTGCTTGGCGGTATTGATGGCCTGACCCGCGGCAGGCCGCTCTTCGGCACTGAGGTTGCCCAGTTCCTTCAAACGGGCCGTCAGTTCACCCTTCTTGCCCAGGTAACGGACGCGCACATCATCCAGGCTGCGGGAATCGGCACAGGCGGCGATAGCGGCCCCGGCCTCTTCCACCAATTGTTCGAGAGTCGACACCAATGATACTCCTCGGCTGAAGCGATCTCTGGCAAAGGAACGATCAGGTTCTCCTATCAGCGGAGACGGAATCGGCCCATAGATCAGAAAGCAGTCCCAGCGCGCATGTCCGCGACTGGAAACGAAAAAGGGGAAGGCCGGTTAGCCTTCCCCCTTCCCAGATCGTGGACGGCTATGGGCTCGCGAGCAATCAGGCCTCGCCCAACGCGGCCCGGGCCTGGTTGGCCAGCGCTGCGAAGGCATCCTTCTCGAAGATGGCCAGATCGGCCAAGACCTTGCGGTCCAGCTCGATAGACGCCTTCTTCAGTCCGTTCATGAATCGGCTGTAGGAAAGGCCATTTTCACGGGCGCCGGCGTTGATGCGAGCAATCCACAGCGCACGGAACTGACGTTTCTTCTGGCGACGATCACGATAAGCGTATTGGCCGGCCTTGATGACGGCCTGCTTGGCGACGCGATAGACCTTGCTGCGGGCACCGTAATAACCCTTGGCCTGTTCCAGAACCTTCTTGTGACGAGCGTGGGCGGTAACGCCACGTTTTACGCGGGGCATGTCGTTCTATCCTCGGATATTCGTTGAGCCGGACCGGGCGGCCTCAGGCGTAGGGAAGCATCTTGCGGGTGGCGGCCTGATCGGCGGCGGCAACGGTGGCCGGGCTGCCCAACTGACGCTTACGCTTGGAGCTTTTCTTGGTGAGGATATGGCGCTTGAACGACTGCGCGCGCTTGAAACCACCGGAAGCGGTGCGTTTGAAGCGCTTGGCGGCGCCCCGATTGGATTTGATCTTCGGCATGGATTTTCTCCGGTTATTCGTAGCCCTTGCGGGCAATGCCCCGACAGGCGGGTGAGCCGGTCGTATCGGTTACACCCCGTCGGACGGTGGACTTGGCTGCGGCGAATCCAGATGGCAGACAACGACAATTGAGCCGCTTGCCCCTGGGAGTCGGCGAATAGCCATCCACCCGTTGCTGTAATGTTTGTCAATCACCCTACTGAGGCGATTGACTCGGCTTTGCATCCCGCGCGGGATACGCCCCGCTCTGCATTCCCTCAGCAAGGACCCTCGGGACCCGTGCTATTTTTTCTTCGGCGCCAGCACCATGACCATCTGCCTCCCTTCCATCTTCGGCCGCTGCTCAACTATGCCGTGTTCGGCCAGATCGGCCTCCACACGCTCCAGCAACTTCAAACCCAGCTCCTTATGGGCAAGCTCGCGCCCGCGGAAGCGCATCGTGACCTTGGTACGATCGCCATCCTCCAGAAAGCGAACCAGATTTCGCATCTTGACCTTGTAATCGCCCTCATCGGTGCCAGGACGAAACTTGATCTCCTTGACCTGCGTCTGTTTCTGCTTCTTACGGGATTCCTGGCGTTTCTTCTTCTGCTCGAAGACAAACTTGCCGAAATCCATTACGCGACAGACGGGTGGATCGCCATCCGGCACGATCTCCACGAGATCGAGAGACTCCTCTTCGGCGATGCGCAACGCCTCACGGGTATCCATGATACCCACCTGTTCCCCGCCAGAACCGATCAATCGCACGCGAGGCGCGCTGATTTCATCATTTAGATTCGGACGGTCTTTCTTGCGGACGTCGCGCTGGCGCGGGTCACGTAGTTGCTGAACGATATCGGTGTCCTCCAAAAAAACGAAGCCTGCCGGCCATTTTTGCACCGGCTAGGTGCGGTCAGGCGGGCAAGCTGTCAAAGGCTCCGTTCGTTAATCTGCGTCAAAACGCGCTCGGCAAAGGCGCCCACGGATAGCGAGCCAAGATCTTCTCCGGTACGGGTACGTACCGCCACGGCTCGATTTTCCACCTCGCGATCGCCGATCACCAGCAGATACGGAACCCGCTGAAGAGTGTGCTCGCGGATTTTAAATCCGATTTTCTCGTTTCTCAAGTCCAAATCCACCCGAACGCCCTGTTTTGCAAGGGTGTTCCGAACCTCTTCGGCGAATCCGGCCTGTTTCTCGCTGATATTGAGCACCACAGCCTGAACCGGAGCCAACCAAACAGGCAGCATGCCGCCGTAGTGCTCGATCAAAATGCCGATGAATCGCTCCAGGGAACCCAGGATGGCCCGATGCAACATGACCGGTACCCGCTTGTGGCTTTCCTCGTCTATGTAGGCCGCCCCAAGCCGGTCGGGCATGGAAAAATCCAACTGGATCGTCCCAAGCTGCCAAACCCTTTCCAAGCAGTCCTTGAGGGCGAATTCGATCTTGGGGCCGTAAAAGGCCCCCTCGCCCGGCTGGAGCTTCCAATCCAGACCTTTGGCGTTTAACGATTCTTCCAGGGCCTTTTCAGCCCGATCCCAGAGTTCGTCTGCGCCAACGCGCTTCTCCGGCCGGGTCGACAGGGCCACCTTGACGTCCTCGAAACCGAAGTCCTTGTAGACCTTGAACACCAGATCAATGAAGGCGGACACCTCGGAACTGATCTGCGCCTCGGTGCAGAAGATGTGGGCATCGTCCTGGACGAAATTGCGCACCCGCATCAAGCCATGCAAGGTGCCGGAGGGCTCGTTGCGGTGACAAGAGCCGAATTCGGCCAGGCGCAGGGGCAAATCCCGATAGGACTTCAGGCCCTGGTTGTAAATCTGGATGTGGGCAGGGCAATTCATGGGCTTCACCGCGTAATCCCGATTCTCGGAATGGGTGGTGAAGATCATGTCGCCGAATTTATCCCAATGGCCGGATTTCTCCCACAGGCTGCGGTCGATGATCTCCGGGGTATGAACCTCCTGATAACCGTGCTCGCGCAGTGTCCTGCGGATATAGTCCTGCAGGATCACATAGATGCGCCAGCCTTTGTCGTGCCAGAACACCATGCCAGGGGCCTCTTCCTGTGTATGAAACAGGTCCTGGGACTTGCCGATGCGGCGGTGATCCCGTTTTTCAGCCTCTTCCAGGCGGGTCAGATACGCCTTCAGCTCCTTGGCGTCGCGCCAGGCCGTGCCATAAATGCGCTGCAGCATTTCATTGCGGGAGTCCCCGCGCCAATAGGCGCCGGCCAACTTCATGAGTTTGAAACCCTTCCCCAGCACAGCGGTGCTGGGCAAGTGGGGGCCACGGCAGACATCGAACCAGTCGCCCTGACGGTAGACAGAGACCTCTTCACCCTCGGGGATGATGTCGTCGATGATCTCGACCTTATACTTCTCGCCGATCTCTCCAAAGGTCTTCATTGCCTCGGCGCGATCCCAAACCTCACGCTGAATCGGCAAGTCGCGTTTGACGATCTCGTGCATACGCGCCTCGATCTTTTCCAGATCGTCGGGGGTGAAGGGTTCGTCGCGGGCAAAGTCGTAATAAAAACCGTCCTGGATCGCCGGTCCGATGGTTACCTGGGTGCCGGGATAGAGCTCTTGCACGGCCTGAGCCATGATGTGGGCGGCATCGTGGCGCAGCAGGTCGAGGGCTTCCTCGTCACGTCGGGTGATGATCGCCAGATCGGCGTCTTCATTGATGACGAAGGAGGCGTCGACCATCCGGCCGTTGACCTTTCCCGCCAGGGTCGCCTTGGCCAATCCCGGCCCTATATCGGCGGCGACCGCCTGTACGCTCACAGGGGCATCAAAGCTGCGCTGACTGCCATCGGGCAGTGTGATGGTTGGCATGGCGGGAAAAGTCCTGGCGATTAGGAAATAAAATCAAAGGCTTGGACAGCCGGAATGCAGGAAAAATGATACCCTTTCGGCCCTTGGAGGGTCAATCGCAATGACCCGGTAAAAATCGCTGCCGGAATACCGGGCAACCCGTTACGCATCGGTCTAAGGTATTGCCGGCTTGCCGGTACCCCGAAAAGCGGGCAGTTACGGACACAGCCACCCGGACAAGGACCTAAAGCCCCCCGCCAAACGGCCGAAAAACTATCGAAACGACCGGGGAAAGACATGAAGGGTATAGTTTTCTCGGAATTTATCGAACTGGCGGAAGAACATTTCTCACCGGAAATCACCGATCAAATGATCGAGTCTGCCGATCTGTCCTCCGGCGGCGCTTATACCTCCGTCGACACCTACGACCCAGGGGAGATGGCTGCTCTTCTTGCGCAACTCAGCCGGCTCACGTCCCTGCCGGTCGCGAAGTTGCTCAAGACCTTTGGCCGCCATCTGTTTCAGCGCTTCCACACACTCTATCCGGCGGGCCTGATTGAGGAGTCCCCGCGATTGGCTGCGCACTTGGCCGGTCATTTTGGTAGCGAGGTCCGCAGCGCGCCGTCCCCCGGACGACAACAGACGGGTCGGACAGACCGCTTACGCCTGAAACCGGTCCTGCTCTCAATCTGCTTTCCAACGCCATCAAATTCAGCCGGACCGGCGGCCGGGTGCAAATCGAAATTCGCCCGGGTTCGCCGATCACTTGCGCGTGGTCGAGTTGATAGAGTGACAAAACCGGTGCCAATAGCACCGCAGGCCAGGGAAATTGCTTTGGATCGAGTTGCCGCCCGGAAGACTTTGACTGTGAGATCGCGCCGGTTGAGTCCCATCAACTTGGCGGGGAGGACATATTCGTGAACGCATCGGGCTCAGTGAAAACCCGGCACAGGATCCTCTATGTTGAGGACAACCCGGCCAATCGCAAGCTGGTGCAGCACTTGTTGCAACGACGCGCCGATCTGGAGCTGATCACCGCCAATACAGGCGAACAGGGTCTGCAAATTGCCCGTGACATCAAGCCCAATCTGGTATTGATGGACTTGCAATTGCCCGGTATGAGCGGCTACGAGGTGTTGGCCGCCTTGCAGCAAGACGACGGTTTGAAGCACGTAGTCGCCATCGCACTGAGCGCCAATGCCATGCCCTCGGACATCGAACGCGGCCTCGCAGCGGGGTTCCGGCACTACCTGACCAAACCTATTCGCATCAATGAATTGCTTGAGGCACTGGATGCGGTATTGGACGGCTGACTGCCACGGCTCACCCCGGCTCACCCCAACTCACGAGGTTCAACCAGAAGTGTATCAACACGGATTGAGGTACTCCGATATAATCGTGCCCGGATTGTCTGAGAAATCGGTTCCTGGGGTATGTTTGAAGAATGGGCTTTGCGGTTTTTGGGTGTCGGCAATTCGCACGCCGTCGAGTTGGGCAGTTCGGCTGCCGTACTCGAGCGAGGCGGAAGACCGACTCTGTTGATCGACTGCGGCCCCGACACCTTGGACAGGTACCGCTCTCACTATGGCGGCAGCCTACCGCAGGCCGTATTCATTACCCACACGCACCTGGACCACATTGGCGGGTTGGAGAACCTTTTTTATCGTGCCTGGTTCGACGCCGAGCGACGCGGCCAGATACAGCTGTTTGTTCCGGTGCGACTGGTGGAGGTGTTGCAACGCCGTGTCGCGGACTATCCGGGGCTGTTGGCGGAAGACGGGGTCAATTTCTGGGATTGCTTCCGACTCACACCAATCTCAGAGGGTTTTTGGCTGGGCGGCCGCTGGTTCAGCGTTTTCCCGGTACGCCATCATCAATTCCATTCCTGCTATGGCATCGCCCTTGAGGGCTTGTTTTTGTACACTGGAGACACCCGGCCGATACCGGAGGTCATCAATCGCTTCGCTGCCCGTGGCGAATGGATCTTCCACGACTGTGCGCTGAACGCCAATCCCTCGCACACAGGCGCCGAGGAACTGACCACCAACTACGGCGAGGACCAGATCCGACGCATGACCCTGTACCACTACGAATCCGCCCTGGCCGGCTCAGCCTTGCGGGGGCGGGGTTACCGCGTCGCCGCTGCTGGCGAACGCATCATCCTGTGCCACTCCGACCCCTGTTCATCCCAGGACAAGGACGACGCGCTAAGCGCCTGAACGCCGTCTACGGTTCGATTTTCAGCGCCAGGAAAAGAGGGCCTTCCTGGCGATGGACCAGTACCGCGATAGAGCGCCCGGCCGGCAGACCTTCAGCACGCTGCTCGAAATCGGCCACGCCTTCCACAGTCAGGCCGTTAATCTTGGCGACCACATCCCCCTCCTGTATCCCCGCTCGGCGGCCAGGTCCCTGGCGCACTTCGGTAACGACTACTCCCCGTTCCACGCCAAGTGAGTCGCGCATGGCCGCACTAAGTTCCGCCACGCTGATGCCGAGTCGGTTGTCACGAACAGCAGGGGGGGCTGAACTGGCGGTCTCCACAGTATCCTCTACCGGCAGCTCACCGACCGTCACCGTCAGGGTCTTGCGCTTACCATCACGCAACACGGTCATTTCCACCACCGAATTCAAGCGGGTTGCCCCCACCAAGGGAGGCAGCGTGGCGGAATCCGCTATTTCACGACCGTCAAACTCCAGAATGACATCCCCCACCGTTAAACCGGCAGCGGCGGCAGGTCCGTCAGGGAATACCTTGGCTACCAGGGCGCCGGAGGATCGCTCCATGCCGAAAGATTCCGCCAGTTCGCGAGTCACGTCCTGAATCAGAACCCCCAGCCAACCTCGGGACACCTTGCCGCTGGCGCGCAACTGATCGGCGACGTCCATGGCAACATCAATGGGAATGGCGAACGACAACCCCATAAAGCCGCCGGTACGGCTGTAGATCTGGGAATTGATCCCCACCACCTTGCCATCCAAGTTGAACAGCGGGCCACCGGAATTGCCGGGATTGATGGCCACGTCGGTCTGGATGAAGGGCACATAGTTCTCTTGCGGAAGATTGCGGCCCTTGGCGCTCACGATACCGGCGGTGGCCGAGTGGTCAAATCCGAACGGCGAGCCGATAGCCAACACCCATTCGCCCACCTGCAGATCCTTGGCAGAGCCGATTTCCACCACCGGGAGCCCGGAAGCATCGATTTTCAGCAGAGCGATGTCGGCGCGCTTGTCCGTACCGCGAATGTCTGCCACGAACGTACGCCGATCACTCAAGCGGACGATGATTTCATCCGCATCGTTGATAACGTGGAAATTGGTAAGGATGTAACCATCTTCGGAGATGATGAATCCGGAGCCCAGGGAACGGCTGTCCGGTGCAGGGGCATTGTCGTCGTCATCACCACCGCCCTGGTCGCCAAAAAAGCGTCTCAGCAAATCGCCGATACTGGGATCATCCTGCAGATCCGGGAGATCCAGCCCGGATGGCGGGCGCCGCGTTCCGGAGGCGTGCGGCTTCTGCGAGCTGCTGATATTCACGACAGCGGGCGTGCTGGATTTGACCAGATCGATAAAATCGGGAAGGTCTCGCGCCTGCACCACAGAGGCCCAGGCACCCAGCAAGACGGATGAAATCAGGAAACGGCCCAGAAGCCGCATCGAAAACGCTGACATGGACGCTCCGATTTTCAAACCAGCCGCCTGTTGGCAGCCAATGGCTCTACCGGCAAGCGGGATTGGCCGGCTCGCCGCAGGAGCCTGGGTTGATTCCACGCGCCGCCACCAAAGCGGGCCAGACTTCGGGCAAGCAGCAGACCGAGCCCCAAACCCAGGGCTCCGGTGGCTGCTACCGCCAGATCGGCGCCAAACCAGATCTGCCCGAGACCGGCCCCGATGAACAGAGTGAGCAAGGGCAAACTGTAGAGCAACAAGGCGGCACGCAGCAAATCAGCCTCACCTATCCCCACATCCACCCGATCTCCCACTACGGCGCCTAACGTGTTGCGCAGACGCAAACGACGAGGCCGCCCCGGTCCCAACGCCCGCCCCAGCATTCCAGCGCCGCAACTGCCATTGGAGGAACAACTGCCGCAACTGCCGCCTGACGCTGTTTCAATCCAGACATAGACCCCGTCGACCTCAGTTACAGTAGCGCGTTCCTCGATCATGGGGAGTGCGCCCCAGTGGGGACGATAGCATTACCAACCAAGGCAACAGTGGCCTCGGGTACCTCGCCTACCACGGTAATCTGATAGTCGCCAATGGTGCGACCGAAGGCCGTGACAGCACCCATGCGGGAAATCCCATCCATACCGTCGGTACCGCCCAGGGCCTCCACATAAACGGAAAAGGAGGCCAGTCCATCACTGAACACCATGTGTTCTACCACCTTGCCGGTGCTGGCAAGGCGCTGACGGTCGTGAGCGACCATCTCAAAGCCTGGCGGAACACGCTCGGGCCGCCAATGCGGCGTGCCGGCGTCGTCTGCCATGACCGATTTGTCGTTGTGTATCCAGGTAAAACCGCTGCCGTCTGTGCTGGGCTTCAACTTGGCGTCGTCGGTGCTGGCGTAGACCTCCAGGGAGGTAAACATGATTTGTTCCACCGGCTTGCCATTTTCATCGATCATCTCTGACTTCAGTGGCAGGGCATTGTCGCGGGCCAACCAGAGCCGGTAGCCATAACGATAGCGGTCCACCGGCTCGATGCCCACTTCAACCGCCAGCCTGCCGGTGATGCGGCCTTCCTTTCCCATACGCAGTTCATAGTGACCCGTAAGCCCGGAAAACTCACTGGGTAAAACGCGCGGAAAAGTACGCTGACTGCCCCGTTTGTCCACGAGCACGGAACGGGAATCGGTCCAGTAGCAGATTACCCGTTCGTCGTCGCGAACCACCTCTCGCGCTGCGCCGTTCAGGGAAAGCAGCCGCTCCTTCTGCTTGCCCTGATCGACCATGTGAACCAGATGCATCGCTTCCAGGCTGCCCTCGTGTACGGCAACGAAGGTGCCCTCGTAATTGAGGGTTTCAAGCGCATGCGACATGCGTTCCAACCAATCACGGGCGGAAACATCATCGGATGCGTACAGGAGCGGGGACAGGCCGAGACAGAGCGCGGCCGGTAACCAATGCCACTTCATCGACCGTTGTAACCGACCACGGAGACATAGGGCAGCATGCCTTTCATGCCACCGTTGGGCGCATTTTCATAGTGGCTGACCAGATACCGGGTGAGACGCGAGCGCTGAGCCGGCTCCAGGGATTCGGGCATGCGCCCGACCTTGATTGGCTCCTGCATGACCACCGGTGTCCCTTGTAAGGCCAAAGGACCTTGATTGCCATCTTGCGTCATGGCACGAAGTCCCATGACCGCCAATCCCGCTACCGAGGCAGCCACCGCGACACCGACCAGGGGGCGGAAGCGCGAACGGGGCTTGTCGGCGTCTAGGGCAGCTGGTGCGAGGATTGCCGGCTCGTCGGCCAGGGCGACGGAGACCCGCGCCGCGATATCCGCCTCCTTGCCCACGGGCACAGATTCGGGGAGGTTGTTGCGGATGGCATCGCCGATCCACTGGAAACGCTCCCATGTCCCCTGCAGCTCGGCGTCGGATCTCATCTGCGCAAGTATCTCGTCAGTCTCTCGCGCGCCCAATTCCCCATCGACAAGCGCAGAGAGCAGTTCGTTCGGGTTCGTTTTCATGGTCTTGTCCGACACTTATTTGAGAAGCGGTTGCAAGTGTTTATCAATGGCCTCACGGGCCCGAAAAATTCTTGATCGCACGGTACCCACCGGGCAGGCCATGGTTTCGGCGATCTCCTCATAACTCAAACCTTCCAACTCGCGTAGCGTGATCGCCGTGCGCAGGTCTTCAGGGAGTTCGGCAATGGCCTTTTGCACCACCGCGTTGATCTCTTCTTTCAGTAAGAAGTTCTCCGGGGTGGCAAATTCCTTCAGCCGCGACGGGCCTTCATACTGCTCAGCCTCCTGGGCATCGATATCGTCATCAGGCGGCCTGCGGCCGGCCGCCACGAGGAAGTTCTTGGCGGTGTTGATGGCGATGCGGTACAGCCAGGTGTAGAAGGCGCTGTCACCGCGAAAACGCGGCAGAGCCCGGTATGCCTTGATGAACGCCTCTTGGGCGACATCCTGGGTTTCTACCGGATCCTTGATGTAGCGACCGATCAGATTGAGAATCTTGTGCTGATACTTGCGCACCAACACGTCAAACGCCGTTTTGTCACCTCGCTGTACTCGTCGCACCAGCTCCGCGTCGATCTGCTGTTCGCCCATCCGGGCATTCCCCTCGAATTTCGGTGCCCATCCCGCGACACAATCTGGTAGACAATCCCCGATCAGCGAAGTTCGCCGCTTCGCAACAGCAAAAGCGGTTCGGATCGGACACAAACAAAAGCCCGGGCTGCGACACCCGGACTCATCTGCAAATTATCGTCGCTGCTCGCGCTCACCGCAAACTGCCACCGTCAATTGCGGCGCTATACTCCACGCAATCGTAGCAGCCGCGACAGGCACCTTGCTGTGAAACCGCCCCAGTCCGACCACCAGCATGAGCCAAGGTTCCAACTCATATGCAAAAACGGGCTGCTGATGCTGGACGGAGGCGCGGACTACGGCACCCCAATCTACGTGGACTTCGTCGGCGGCAGCGCTGGCCACCGGCGCCGCTTCGGCGGCGGGCGAGGTCAGGAGATCGCCAAGGCGTGTGGATTGAAGGGGGGCAACTCACCGTCGGTGCTGGATGCCACTGCCGGCCTGGGCGGCGATAGTTTCGTGCTGGCCAGTCTGGGTTGCCGGATAGTCGCGGTGGAGCGCAACCCACTGCTGGCCCAATTGTTCGAAGACGGGCTACGCCGGGCAAGTCACAATCCGCAAACCGCCGCGGTAGCCGAACGAATCCGGCTGCACGCGGGCGACGCCGTCGCGTTCATGCAAGGCTTGGCGCCACATCAGCGCCCGCAGGTGGTCTACCTGGACCCGATGTATCCCCAAACCGGCAAAAGCGCACAAAATAGAAAGGCAATGCGTATGTTTCGCGACCTGGTTGGTGAAGACACCGACGCAAACCGACTGCTCGAACGAGCCCTGACAACAGCGACGAAACGGGTAGTGGTCAAACGCCCCCTGCGCGGGCAGGCAATCGCGGGTCCTGAACCCAGCCACTCGATCCGCGGCAAGACCACGCGTTTCGATGTGTACATGCTACATCCAGAAAACGGATGAAAGCGTTGCGGCTCTCGGGTATAACCGGGATCAAACCACAGTGTTGTATGCCATGGCCCTATCCGACTCTCGCCGCCAACTGATACGCGAACTCTCCGACCGCATCGTCGCCGCCCAGAATCCCATTCGCATCCTGGACGCCATCAAATGGGGCGATGACGTACAGCGTGCCTTCTTTGCCTCCGGCGGTCGGTCGCAGCCTCCGGTTGACAGCGATTATTACAAACGGATACCGCTCAACTATGACAGCGAGGAATTGCGTTCGGTGTTTCAGGACATTGAACGTGACGTAGTAAAAAGGCTGGGCAAGTTCAACGCTGCCGGCAACATCATGCGGCGCATGTGTGCCGAGTATGTACGCGTACTGGATATGCTTGAGGCCCGCGGCACGCCGGAATTCTCCGAGATTGCCCAAGAACTCTATGGCCGGTCCGGCGACGCCTTCCATGCGGGCGGCCCCACCCTCGCGGACCTGGGCGATATACTGGACAAGGCGCTGAAAAAGGTCGACGAGAGCATGTTTCTGGAAAAGGACGCCAAGAACATCCCCACCCCACAGGCAGTGACCCAACTGCAAGGCTGGCTCAACCAACTGTTCGACGACCCAAATGCACGGGTCCGGGTGATGGAGAGCGACGGTATCGTCGCCGACGCCGCCGCCGGCTCGGACTACATCAAATTACGCAAGGACGCCATGTTCAGCCTGCGAGACCTGCGCGTACTGGAGGCCCACGAAGGCTGGGTGCATGTGGGCACCACCTTGAACGGCGAGCTGCAACCGGTTTGCACCTTCTTGAGCAAGGGCACCCCGGCGGATACGGTCACCCAGGAAGGCATTGCGGTATTCGTGGAGATCATCTCCTTTCATTCCCACCCGGCACGCCTGCGCCGTATCGCCGATCGCATCCGCGCCATTCACCGCGTCGAAGAAGGCGCCACTTTCGTCGATGTCTATCAGTTGTTGCGCAGCGAGGGCCGTAGCGAGGAAGAGGCCTATACGGCAGCAATGCGGGTGTTTCGAGGCAGCACGCCTGTGGGTGGCCCATTCACCAAGGATCTGTCCTACAGCAAGGGATTCGTGCTGGTTTACAACTTCATCAGGCTCGCGGTACGCCGAGGCCGGCTGGACCGCATTCCCCTGCTGTTTTGCGGCAAGCTGGCCATTGAGGATATGGGGACCATCGCCCAATTGGCGGACGAGGGCCTGATTGCTCCACCCCGCTATCTTCCTCCACCGTTACAAGACCTCAATGCGCTGACCGCCTGGATGGCCTATTCAAATTTCCTCAATCGCCTGGACCTGTTCCAGATCGATGCGGATTTTGCTCATTTGTTGGCCTGACCTTCGGGCTTGCGGCTGATCCGGGCCATTTCCCGATCCATCCATTGTTTTGCCTCGGCGTTGATCTGGCTTGCGCTCTTACCGTCGGTGGCGATGGCCTGCCCCACCACGACACTGATGACACCGGGGTACTTGATGAAACCACGCCGCCTCCAGAATTCCCCGGCATTGTGGGCCACGGGTACAACAGGATAGCCGCTCTTCTCGGCCAGCACTGCTCCGCCGATGCCAAACTTACGCTCTTCGCCGGGCGCCACCCGGGTTCCCTCCGGAAAAATGATCACCCAACGACCCTTGTCGAGTTGCCCCTTGCCCTTCTCTACGATCTGCTGCACCGCCTTGCGTCCTGAGGAGCGGTCAATGGCAATTCCCCCCATCAGCGCCAATGCCCAGCCAAAGAAGGGAATCCACAACAGTTCACGTTTCAGCACCCAGGTCTGCGGGCTGAATATGGATTGCAGGGCGATGGTTTCCCAGGCCGATTGGTGTTTGGAAAAGACGATACAGGGTTGTTCGGGGATATTCTCAGCACCTTCCACCCGATGACTGAGGTCGCACAAGCCCTTGAGCGAGACCAGCACGAATTTTACCCATTGCGCGGCAATGGCGTAGCGCAAGCGATACGGCAAAAAAAACAGCAAGACCACGATGGCGGCTGTCAGCAGCGTACTGACGACCAGCAATAGAAAAAATACCGCGGAGCGCAGGGCAAGCATCAGTGCAATGTCCCCTCTTGGGCCAAAAGGTGATCGGTAAAATCAGCGAGGCTGTCGAAGATGGATACGCCCGCGATGCCTTCGCCCTTGGCCAGCGTTCGCTCACCCTTGCCGGTACGAACCAGCACCGGCAGAGCGCCAACGGCCACCGCCGCCTGCAAATCCCTCAGGGAATCGCCCACGGCCGGGACACCGCTCAAATCCGTATCGAAACGCCGGGCAATCTCGTAGAACATACCGGGACGGGGTTTGCGGCAGTGCGAACCCTCATCGGGTCCATCCGGGCAGTAAAACACCGCCTCCACCTTGCCGCCTACCTGTTGCAGCGCCTGATGCATCTTCTGGTGGATCTGTCCCAGCGTGGCCAGGTCATACATCCCCCTGGCGATACCCGATTGGTTGGTGGCTACGGCAATCCGGTAGCCGGCCCGATTGAGTCGTGCGATGGCCTCCAGGCTGCCGGGGATGGGAATCCATTCCTCGGGACTCTTGATATAGGCGTCGGAATCCTCGTTGATGACGCCGTCACGGTCGAGGATGATCAGGCGCGGGTTTATCGGCATCTCAACGAAACTCGGAAACCCGGATGCGCCCGTCGATCATACGGGACGAGCGTTGATCGAGCTTGCTCATCTTGTCCCAGAAGAACTGATTCAGATCGAAATCCGCGGCGATGGCGGTCCCCATCAGCAGGATGAACAGGTCTGCGCACTCCTCGGCCAGTTCTTCCACGGGCTTGCCCTTGGAGACACAGGAGGAGATCTCACCGAGCTCCTCGGCCATCAAGGCGACCCGGTAGACCAATTCCTCCCCGCCGGTCTCCTTGAAGCGGTGTTTGTCATGAAATGCCTGCACGGCGGCAAGCATATCGCGATAGGAGTCTTTTTCCATGGAATCGGTCAGGATTGCAGTCGGGAGATGTCGGCCACGCCGAGGAACAGCCGGCTCATGGCGTCCAGCAGTGCCAGACGGTTGTTACGCAGGGCTTCGTCCTCGGCCATGACCATGACCTCATCGAAGAAGCGGTCGACGCTTTCCCGCAGGCCGGCGAGCAGGGTCAATGCCTCCGTGTAGCGGCGATCTTGCAACAATCGGGTCACCGGCTCGCGCAAACCCTGTAACTGTTCATACAGTGCCTTTTCTGCGGCATCCTGGAATCGGCCCGGGTCGATCTCGCCCGCGGTTTCCTGACCACTCTTGCGCAGGATGTTGCGGATGCGCTTGTTGGCGGCCGCCAGGCTTTCCGCCTCCGGAAGCTTTCGGAACACCGCGACGGCCTCCAGACGGGCACGAAAATCCAGCGGATGTGTCGGACGCAGCACCTGTACCGAGTCGAACTCATCCGGCGCATATCCGGACTCCGAGAAATAACCCCGCAGCCGATCGAAGAGAAAATCCAGCAGGGTTTCGGCAGTGTCTTCCTGAATGATCCCGGCAGGAAAACGTCCGACTGCCGCAGCGATCAGCTCACCCAGATCCAGATCCAGGTGTTTTTCCACCAGAATACGGAGGACGCCCAGGGCGGCGCGACGCAAGGCAAAGGGGTCTTTATCACCCGTGGGGCGCTGCCCAATGCCGAAGATGCCCACCAGGGTGTCGAGGCGATCGGCCAGTCCCAGGGATTGCCCGACCGGGTCCGAGGGCAGTTCGTCACCGGAGAAACGCGGCAGATATTGTTCGTCCAGCGCCAGGGCGACCGACAGCGCCTCTCCCTCGGCGGCGGCGTAGTAACGGCCCATGATGCCCTGCAATTCCGGAAATTCGTAGACCATGGAGGTCATCAGATCGCATTTGCTCAACTCACCGGCGCGACGAGCCAGATCCGGCTGGCCACCGATGGCCGCGGCAATCTCAGCGGCGCCGGCAGCCGCCCGGTCCGATTTGTCGGCCAGGGTACCGAGACGATTCTGAAAAACCACGGTGCCCAGGGAGTCCCGATGGGCAGCCAAGCCGTGTTTGCGGTCCTGCTTCCAGAAAAATTCCGCATCGGTGAGACGCGGACGGATGACACGCTCGTTGCCCTCGCGAATGGATGCCGGCCGGCTGCTCTCCAGATTGCTGATGGCGATGAACTTCGGCAACAAACGCCCCTCGGCATCAACCATGTGGAAATACTTCTGGTGCCCTTTCATGGCAGAAATCAGGGCTTCCTGGGGAACGTCGAGAAAGCGGGTTTCAAAGGCGCCGACGATAGGCACCGGCCACTCTACCAAGGCGGTGACTTCATCGAGCAGATCAGGGTCGACTACCGCGGTACCACCGTTGTCCTCGCCCGCCTGCTGCACGCTCTGCGCGATCTGGCGGCGGCGGGCTCCGAAATCGGCAATGACGCGACCGGGATCTTTCAGGCTGTCCAGATACTCACCTGGCTCAGCGATCGAAATGACCTGCGGATGGTGAAAACGATGGCCGCGGGTCTCCCGCCCACAGGGACAGCCAAGCACGGCTCCCGGAACCACATCGGCCCCAAGCAAGAGCAATACCCAGTGAACGGGACGCACAAATTCGGCATCCCCATCACCCCAGCGCATACGCTTCGGGATAGGCAGTTTGGCCAAGGCCGCCTCGACCATCTCGGGTAGCAAATCGGCTGTTGCCCGGCCCTGCTCGGGCTTGCGGAATACCAGCCAGGCCCCTTGCTCGGTCTCCACCTGCTCCAGATCGTGAACCTCGACCCCGCAAGAGCGGGCGAACCCCTGGGCAGCCTTGCTGGGGTTGCCGTCGCCGTCGAAAGCAGCCTTCACGGCTGGGCCGCGTCGTTCGAGGATGCGGTCCTCCTGAGCCGTGGTTAAGGCGGCCACATAAACCGCCAAGCGGCGCGGACTGGCATAAAAGCGGACCTCACCGTGGGCGAGCTCGGCCTTGCCCAGACCCTCGGCCAAACCGTTGGCCAACGATTCCGCCAGGCGGTACAGGGCCTTGGGCGGCAATTCCTCGGTACCGATTTCCAGCAACAGATCGCGAAACTCAGCCATGTGTCTGCTCCTTTTCCCGGGCGACCATGGGGAAACCCAAGGCCTCGCGGGCCTGGTAATAGGCTTCTGCCACGGCGCGGGCCAGCGACCGGACGCGAAGGATGAAGCGCTGACGTTCGGTGACCGAGATAGCGTGACGGGCATCGAGCAGATTGAACACGTGTGAAGCCTTCAAAACCATTTCATAGGCAGGCAGTGGCAGACCGGCTTCGATGAGGCGGTTGCTTTCGGTCTCGCATTCATCAAAGCGACGGAACAATACATCTGTATCGGCGTACTCGAAGTTGTAGGCGGACATCTCCACCTCGTTCTGATGAAACACATCCCCGTAAGTCACCGGTCCCTGTGGGCCGACTGTCCAAACCAGATCAAAGACGCTTTCCACGCCTTGCAGATACATGGCAATGCGTTCCAGGCCATAGGTAATTTCACCCGTCACCGGCCGGCAGTCCAGACCGCCCACCTGCTGAAAGTAGGTGAACTGGGTAACCTCCATACCGTTCAGCCAAACCTCCCAACCCAACCCCCAGGCACCCAGCGTGGGCGATTCCCAGTTGTCCTCCACGAAGCGGATATCGTGTTCGAGCGGGTCTATGCCCAACATGCGCAACGATTCCAGATAAAGATCCTGAATCTCCAAGGGGGAAGGCTTCAACACCACTTGGAACTGGTAGTAGTGTTGGAGACGATTGGGATTCTCGCCGTAACGCCCATCGGTGGGGCGGCGAGAAGGCTGCACGTAGGCAGCATTCCACGGTTCCGGACCAATGGACCGCAGAAAGGTGGCCGGGTGAAAGGTACCGGCCCCAACTTCCATATCAAAGGGTTGCAGGACGACGCAGCCTTTACTGGCCCAATAGCCCTGCAAGGCAAGGATCAGGTCCTGAAAGGTGGAAGGAGGACTGGACACGCAACGGTCTCCGAATTTCGGGCAAAACAAAGCCGCTAGTATAACCCGCTGGCGGGAATCGATGGGAGACGGAGAAACGGGTATCGCGCGGTGATCGGTTTCGTGGTCCAAAGCTAACAGGATGCAAGCGCGTCGCGGGGCTAGTCGAGGATGAGATTGTTGAAGTTTTGGTCATGAGTCATCGCCGGCGGTCCTTCATAAATGAGCCAGCCGGAAGGTTAACGAGTTCACTGAAAACGAGGCAAGCATTGCGCGAGCGACCCGGACCGCCGGCAACCGGAGTCGGGACAGATTCCTGCCATCGGCTACACTCTAGCCACGCAAGTATCCACATCATCAGCCAGCGAATTCCGCCATGCCCGTTCGAAAACTCACGCTCCCCGTGTTTCTTGCCCTTGCCATTGCGGCCGGTTGCAACACCACGCCCAATAATAGCGGCGGCTTCCTCGATCCAGTGGCACCGCCACCGGAGCTACCCTCCTCGGCAACCATCTACGACATCAGCGAAGACAGGGCCATGGACATTGCCTTTGCGGCACTGGAAGACATTCATCCACCCCGCGGGATCTCACCCATCGAAGGCAGGGAACGTGGCTACTCTACCTTCTCCAATTCCATGGGCAGCCGCTGGTTCGCCGCCGTCTACGTGTTTCCGGTACACGGCACAGGCCCCGAAGGCGCACCCACCAGTGGTTATTATCTGGCGGCCGCAGACGACGGCAACAGCGCCCTGGCCGAGAAAATCGGCGACCAGCTCCAATCGGCCCTGGCGACACGCCTCTCGTCCGTCGACGGAACCAAGGTTGCCTCGCTGGCCAGCAGCGACTACGCCAGTTCCCGGCGGGAATATATCCGCGGATCTTCACGTGCTTCACCCCCAACGCCGACACCGGCTGTGGAAAAAATCGTCGTGGTTCCCTCCGAAGTCAAGGCGCCTTCCGGTGACTCACTGGACCTGTTGGAACGGCTTAAAGAACTTTCTGACAAAGGGGTGATCACCAAGGAAGACTACGAGCGCAAGAAACGGGAGATTCTCGATAAGCTTTGATCAAAGGCACCCTTCGCGGTGTAGCCGGCATGGCCCCGGAAAAAAGCTCGGCGCACCGCGAATTTCGATGTTCAGGGATTTGATCGCCCCGCCATCCAGCCGCCGCCAATAGCACTCGCCATTTCCGCTGGCTCCAGCGATTTCAAGCAGGGGACTACCGCCAGACACGGCGCAGCGATATTAGCCCGCAGATAGTCCAAATTCTCCTCATGGCGTTCCATGGCCGGATCGATGGAGTTGGCGATCCAACCCGCCATTTCGGCTCCGTCGGCGCGGATGGCCTGGGCGCTGAGCAGCGCATGATTCATGCAGCCCAGGCGCATACCCACCACCAAAATCACCGGCAGATTCAGCAACGCAGGCAAATCGCTGACCATGAGATCCGGTGCGAGGGGAACGGACCAGCCTCCGACACCTTCCACGAAAACGGTGTCGAATTCGGCGGCCACGCACAGATAACGGTCGCGTATGATTGCTGGATCGATCTTTACGCCCGCTTCGCGGGCAGCGATGTGAGGCGCTATGGCCGGTGCGAAGGCGTAGGGATTGACGTTTTCATAGGCAATCGGCCTTGTGGCGGCGGATTGAATCGCCAGTGCATCCTCGTTTCGCAATCCCTGCGGGGTTGACTCGCAGCCGGAGGCTACGGGCTTCATCCCCCCGACCGCCAAGCCCTGGCGTTTGGCGCTGGTCATCAGTCCCACGGTGACCCAGGTCTTGCCGATGCCGGTGTCGGTACCGGTGATGAAATAGCCGCTCATGGTCGCCGCCCCAACTCCGGTATGGCGACACGTTGACCGGTTTCCGGCACCCAGGCATGGCCGTAGACCACTTCATAGGTAGCCGGCAGGCGCCCATCCTGACGCAGTTCTTCGTAGGCATCCACCATGGCGGCCATGCGCCCACGGCCAGTGAGGCCGCGGGGCCGACCGGCGGTGACGTTGTGGGCCCCCATGAGCTTGAGATCGCGCATGACGGCATGGGCATCGGGATAAGTCAGGGTGAAGTTTTCCATGTCCATCACCGGTTCCGCGAAGCCGGCCCGCATCAAGGCATCTCCCACGTCATGCATGTCCAGGAAGGCATTCACATGGTTGCGCCCGTCCACCCGCGACCAGCTTGCGCGCAACTCCTTGAGCGTGTCCGGGCCGAAACTGGTGAACATCAGTAGTCCGCCAGGGCGCAGCACGCGTCGAAACTCTCCCAGGGTGGCCGGCAGATCGAGGCACCATTGCACGGTGAGATTGGAAAACAGTAGATCGAATTGGCCCTGGGCCAGGGGCAGCTTCTCCGCATCGCCACAGACGAAACCCATGCCGGAAAACCAGGGCGCCCGCTTGCGCGCCTTGTGCAGCATGCTGCGGGCGATGTCCAGGGCGACCACCCGTGCCTTGCGGTAGCGTTTGGCCAACGCGGCACTGGCGATACCTGTGCCGGCCCCCACATCCAGGATTTGGCCGGGCGGGACGCGGATCAGGTCCAGACGCTCGATCATGCGCTCCCCCACTTCCCTTTGCAGCACTGCCACCTGATCGTAGCTGCCCGCGGCCCGCTCAAAGGATTGGCGTACCTTGCGCTTGTCGACCTGATAAGCCTCTGGCGGCTCAGCCATGAACGACCTCATTGATAAACCGAGCAATGGTTTCGGGGTGGGAGAGAAAGGGGGCATGCCCCGCTTTTGAAACGATCTTGGGTTTGATGCCCGGCCTGAGGCGTTCCAGGCGAGCAGCGATGGCAGCGGGCACGAGTGAATCGCGTTCACCCAGCAGCCAGTGGATCGGCCGATCGATTGCGGCCAGACGGGGCCGAAGATCCAACTGTGCCAAAAGGGCCAGGCCACCGCGCAATGCCTCAACTTGCGGCTGCTCCACACTGAGCACGCCGCGACGCAAGGCGCGGAGCTGGCCGGCAGCATCGTCCAGGCCGCGCACCTGCAAACTGAGGAAACGCCCGATGGTGCCGCGGTAGTCCTTAAGCAACTGCGTGGCGAATTCCGTCAGCACACCGGGCTCCATGGCGTCGGGCCAGTCGTCTGCCGTGGTATAGCGCGGCGTGCCTGCGACCACCATTACCCCGCCGATTCGTCCAGGCTGGCGCAGTGCGGCCTCCAGGGCCAACTGCCCGCCGAGAGACCAGCCACACCAGAGTGCCTGATCCGGTGCCTGGGCCAGCAGGTCATCGACGACGGCATCCAGGACGAAACGGCCCCCACCCAGGGATCGACCGCCATGGCCGGGTAGCGTTGCCGATACCACCTCGAAACGATCCGAAAGCAGGTCGATCAGCCCAGCAAACAATCCGGCGTTCATGGCCCAGCCATGAATCAGGAAGATCTTCGGTTTCATGCCTCCGGCAACTCCTGAAACACCACCCCCAGGGCATCCAGCAGACGATCCACCTGCGCCTGGGTGTGTGCGGCAGAGAACGTCACACGCAGGCGGGCCGTGCCGGCAGGCACCGTGGGGGGGCGAATGGCCGTAACCAGAATCCCCCGCGCCTCCAGTGCCCGGGCCGCCGCCAACGCCTGACCGGCATCGCCTACCAGCAAGGGTTGTATGGGCGTGGGAGAGGATGCCAACGGCAGGCCCAATTGCCGGGCACCCTCGCGAAACCGGGCGACGAGGGCGAACAAGGACTCTCGCCGCCAGGGCTCCTCTTGTAGCACCCGCAGGGCAGCGCGGCTGGCCTCCGCCATGGCGGGTGGCGGGGCGGTGGTGTAGATATAGGCCCGCGCCCGCTGTATCAGGGTCTCAATCAGGGCGTCCTCGCCAGCGACGAAGGCGCCAAAGGTGCCCAGGGCCTTGCCCAGGGTGGCCATGAAGATCGGTACCTGATCCACAGCCAGCCCGAAATGACTCGGCGTGCCGCGCCCTTCCCGCCCCATCACGCCGAATCCGTGGGCGTCATCGACCATCAGCCAGGTTTTGTCCAGATTGGCCAGCTCGGGCAACGGCGCCAGATCGCCATCCATGCTGAAGACCCCATCCGTAACGACAAGCCTGCGACCAGTCACGCTGTCGAGCCGCTTCGCCAGATCGGCGGCATCGGCATGACGATAGCGAACGAATCCGGCACCACTGACAAGGCCGCCATCCAGCAGGGAGGCATGGTTGAGACGATCCTCGAACACGCTGTCGCCACGCCCTGTCAAAGCGCCGATGACACCCAGGTTGGCCATGTAGCCGGTAGAGAACAGCAGCGCGCGGGGGCGGCCGGTGAATTCAGCCAGCTCTTCTTCCAGGGCGTGGTGGGCAGCACAATGGCCGCTGATCAAATGGGCCGCGCCGGATCCGGCTCCCCAGCGACGAGCGCCCTCGGCCAACGCCTGCACCACGCGAGGATGGTTGGCCAGACCCAGGTAGTCGTTACTGCAAAACGACAACAACTCGCGGCCGTCGACACGTGCCTGGGGCTCAGTGGCACTCTCGCGCACGCGCCGACGCCGATACAGTTGCTGCTCGCTCAGGCGTTCAAGGTCAGCGCGAAGGGATTCGCAAGCCAAGGGTTCAGGACGCCAACGGCGGTTGAACCCGTTCCGTGCGCATACCCAGGCGACCGAACAGGGCCATGTCCTCATTGGCCTCGGGATTCGGCGTGGTCAGCAGTTTCTCGCCGTAGAACACCGAATTGGCCCCGGCGAAGAAACACAGGGCCTGCATCTCATCGCTCATATCGGTGCGGCCGGCGGACAGGCGCACCACGGAGTGCGGCATCATGATCCGGGTGACGGCGATGGTGCGAACGAAGTCCAGGCCATCCACGGGGGCGCGGCCAAACAACGGCGTTCCCTCGACCTGCACCAACAGGTTGATCGGCACGCTTTCCGGGTGTTTGGGCAGATTGGCCAGGGTCACCAGCATCCCGGCACGATCGCTTTCATCTTCCCCCATGCCCAGGATGCCGCCGCAACAGACGTTGATGCCGGCATCGCGCACATGGGCCAGGGTATCCAGCCGATCCTGGTAGCTGCGCGTGGTGATGATCTCGCCGTAATACTCCGCCGAGGTGTCGAGGTTGTGGTTGTAATAATCCAGCCCCGCCCCCTTCAGCCGCTGCGCCTGTTCGGCGGTAAGCATACCCAGGGTCATGCAGGTCTCCATGCCCAGCTCGCGCACACCGCGCACCATGGCCTCCACCTTGTCCATGTCCCGGTCCTTGGGGCTGCGCCAGGCGGCACCCATACAGAAACGACTCGCGCCGGCGGCCTTGGCCTTGGCGGCCGCCGCCATCACGGCCTGCACCTCCATCAGGGCCTCACGTTCCAGGCTGGTTTCGTGACGCACGCTTTGCGGACAATAGGCGCAGTCTTCGGGACAAGCCCCGGTCTTGATGCTGAGCAGGCTGGAGACCTGCACGGCGTTGGGATCGAAGTTCTGCCGGTGAACCGATTGGGCGGTGAACAACAGGTCATTGAAAGGCAGAGCGAACAAGGTCTGTGCCTGGTCGCGGGTCCAATCATGACGCGGGGTGCCGGTGGCCAGGGGGTGGGTGCCTTGCATCAGGGGTTCTCCACGATGATGTCCTGCCAGGTGTCGCGGCGAATGCGCAACAAATCGACGATGGACCAGGGTATGATGATGATCGCCGCCAGCCCCCAGGCCAGCAGATAGTAGTGAATGCCGTCTTTGGGAATGAACGCCGCCGCTGCGACGATCAGGCCGGCGACACCGTAGAAGCGATAAGCGGCCATCTGGGTATAGTGACCCACCTTGGGTTCCGGGTGGTGACGATTGAGGGCGTAGAGCACCATGGAGGCGGCCACCCAGAGGGGCAATAGCACCGGAACAGCCGTCACGACGATATTACCCCAATCGAATACCTGGGCAGAGCGGCGCGCGGACCGGGCAGGAATAACCCTTGGTTCGGCGGCAGGCATGGAGCTGTCGGTCATGGCACGGAAAGTCCGGAGTTTGGCGGTCAATTGGGAATGATCGCAGCACTACCCGGGCGCGAGTCAACCAGGTCGACGGACATCGGTTTACAGATGGATAAATAATGATCAATTTTGTAACGATAGGGAAGCAAGCCTCGGAACTGTTGAGGCTGAGCACGCAAGGTCTGCTGCCAAATCACTGCCTGCTGTGCGGGGCCGGAGGGCTGAGCGCTCGCCTGCTTTGCCCGGACTGCCAGGGCGACCTGCGCGCCAACGCGCATTCCTGTGCGCTATGCGGCATCCCGCTTGTCAGCGATGCTGAAATCTGCGGGCGCTGCCTGACCAATCCCCCACCTTTCGACGCGGCCCGCATCCCATTGCTGTACATTGCACCCTGCGACTTCCTGATCAAGGCATTCAAATTCGACGGCAAACTCGATCATGGCAAGGCATTGGTAGAGGTTGTAACCAGCTATTTCGCCGAAGGGGAACAGCCAAAACTGCTGATCCCCGTGCCCCTGCATCGCGCCCGCCAGCGCCAACGCGGGTTCAACCAGTCAGAAATCATTGCCCGGGACCTGGGCAGGCAGTTGGACATACCGGTCAATGCCAGGCTCTGCCGCAGGAACCGCGACACCTGGACTCAGACCGGCCTCAATGCCGGCCAGCGCAAACGCAATCTGCGCGGCGCCTTCGAGATCAAGGGCAATGGCTACGCGGACCATGTGGCCATCGTCGACGACGTGGTCACCACCGGCAGCACCCTGGTGGAACTTGCTCACCTATTAAAAGTCCACGGGGTGGAGCGCGTCGATTGCTGGGCACTGGCGCGCACCCCGGCCCGTAACGATCCTTGACGCTTGCCGCGACATGATCGGGGTAGAATGCACAGTACCAGTTCGGGCGACCCGAACCATCCTTTTGGAGATCTCAACATGTTTACTGCACGTAGCAGCCGTCGTTGGTCCTTTTTTCTGCTCACATTCTCCCTGTTGCTGTGGGGCTCCCAGGCCCGCGCCGAAGGTCTTCTGGGTATGTTGACCGACCAGCTGGGCGTCAGCCAAGAACAGGCGGCCGGAGGTGCCGGCTCGCTGTTTCAGTTGGCAAAGAGCAAGCTCAGCGACACCGATTTCTCCCAGGTCGCCTCTGCCGTACCCGATATGGATTCCCTGCTGAAAGCAGCACCGGCAGTGAGTTCCGACGCCGGGGCCAGCGGTGGTGGACTGGGCGGCATGGCTGCCTCCATGCTGGGCGGCGGCGCCTCCAAGCTTGCCGGAATGGCCGGCCTGGCGGACAGCTTCAAATCATTGGGCATGGATGGCGGCATGGTGGGTAAGTTTGTTCCCGTGGTGCTGGACTACGTCCAATCCTCCGGTGGCCAGCAGGTGATGGAGATGCTGAAGGGCGTGTTCATGTAACGGCTCAACCCACGTCCCTGAATCGCCATGAAATAACGACCCTGTCAGGGCTTTAGACCCTGACAGGGTTTTTGTTTTGCGCAGTTTCAATGGTCACGCCATTAAACCAACCATCGAGCCAATTGCTCGATTACCCATACGGGGGCGTCCAGGGGCAAATCATGTCCCGCCTTGGGATGACTGTGCATGAGCAAGCCGTGGTGCTGAGCCACCGCCAGACTGCAATCCGGTGAGGTCACCCTATCGGCGCTGCTGGACAAGACCAGCACCGGCCGGGTCGGCTGTTCCTCACCGGGGTGAAAACGCGCCGCCGCTCTCAGTTGGCGCAGAACGTTGGCCGAGCTGACCGGGCACTGCCGGGCATATTCCGCCCAGCGCGCCGCCAGCACCTGGGTATCGTCGCGTCGATTGCTCATCCAATGCACAATCGCACGCTCCCGAGCCAGGGCGTCGCGACGCATGAATGCCGCCGCCAGACGCAGAAAGGACTTCGGGAACATACGCTTGGTCAGGGAGCATTCCCCGCCCAGGCTGGTGTTCATTACCACGATGCCACTGATCTCCTGCGGATAGGCAAGCATCCAGTCCCAGGCAAGCATGCCACCAAGCGACAGCCCCAGCACCAGATAAGGCGGATCGCATTTCAGGGCACGCACTTCTTCGCGCACAGCTTCAACCAAATCTTCCACTGTGTCCGGCGAAGTTCGCTGGAACAATGCACCATTGCCCGGCAGGTCCACCAAAATAGGGCGGAGCCCGGGAATCGCCCTGGCCAGACGATCGGGAAAGTCCTCCCAATGACGCTGTTCGCGGGAAAGACCTTGTAGCAGTACACAATTGAGGGGGGTGCTCATTTTTCCAGGCTCGCGGCGACCGAATCATCACGTCCAGGATAACGACTCTCCCCTGCGGCACAGGTGAGCGGTTACCATCCAAGGGCCAGACAATGACTGGGAACTGCGGCGCAGTATGCCATAGCCTGCCGGTCGGTTGGTCCACAGTTTGCTAAGGTCTTTGGTGAGAACGCCGTCGTGGCGACCCTGGAGCCGGGCCCGCCCAATTGTGGCGCACACCAGTCCCGCTATCGAACCAAGATCGAGCACAACCTTGTCGATACTTTCCGAAACAACCCAAACCAAGGCCCGTCAACGACTGGTACGTCTGTATGGCGAGCAAGCGGCCGACAAGGCAATGGGGCAGCTCAAACGACTGCTGCGACAACACTTGCAATTGCGCAAGCCTCGGCGAGACAAGCCATCCTGGGATGCCTCGGACATCCTGCTGATCACCTACGGCGACAGCATACAGGCACCCGGCAAGACGCCGTTGGAGGCCCTGGCTGACTTCGCTGAACGGCGCCTGGAAGGCGTGATCAACATCGTTCACCTATTGCCGTTCTTTCCGTACAGTTCGGACGATGGCTTCTCGGTAACGGACTTTCGCGCCGTCAATCCGGAGCTGGGCCGCTGGAGCGACATTGCCACGCTGGGACAGCACTTCGACCTGATGTTCGATCTGGTCCTCAATCACATGTCGCGCGAAAACCTCTGGTTCGTGGACTTTCTCAACAACGAACCACCCGGCCGCGACTACCTGATCGAAATGGCCCCGAACACCAACCTCTCCATGGTCGTGCGGCCGCGCAGCTCCCCCCTGCTCACCCCGGTAATGACACGCGAAGGGCAGAAACACGTGTGGACCACTTTCAGCCACGACCAGGTCGATCTGGACTACCGCAACCCGGACGTGCTGATGGAGTTCATCGACATCCTGCTCTACTACATCCGGCGCGGGGCGCGGGTGGTACGCCTGGATGCCGTGGGATTCCTCTGGAAAGAGGCGGGTACACGCTGCATACACCTGCCGCAGACCCACGAGATCGTCAAACTGATGCGCGATCTGCTCGACGAACTGGAACCGGGCTGCGTACTGTTGACCGAGACCAATGTCCCCCACGAGGAGAACATCAGCTACTTCGGCGATGGCGACGAGGCCCACATGGTCTACCAGTTCAGCCTGCCGCCGCTGATCCTGCACGCCATTCACCGGCAGACCACGCGCTACCTCACACCCTGGGCACTGGGACTGGGCAATACACCCTTACCGCCGAAATGCACCTACCTCAACTTCACCGCCTCTCACGACGGCATCGGCGTGCGTCCCCTGGAGGGCCTCATACCGAAGGAAGAAGTTGCCGAGCTGATCGACGCCATTCGCGCCCGAGGCGGCTATCTGTCCGTAAAAACCGACCGGGATGGCGGCGAGAGCCCTTACGAACTCAACATCAGCTACTATGACGCCTTCCGCGATCCCAACAATGACGACGACAGGGTCCAGATTGCACAATTCCTGCTGTCCCAAACCGTGCCCCTGAGTCTGCAGGGCGTACCCGCCATTTATATCAATGCCATCACCGCGGCCTTCAATGACCGGATTGGGGTGGAACGTTCCGGCATGACACGCCGCATCAACCGACGCAAATGGGATCAGTCGGAGCTGGAACACCTGCTGGACAACCCCGAAAGCGCCGCCGGACGGGTCTTTCCCGAATACGTGCGGCGCCTGCGCATACGCCGGGAGATCCCTGCTCTGCACCCGGAGGTGCCACAGACCATCTTACCCTTGCAGGACGGCCTGTTCGGCGTGGTTCGCGACGGCGGCGAGCCGGCCAGCTACCTGGCCGCTCTGTACAATTTTACCGACCGTCCACGCCTTGTGGGCCTGGACACGCTGCATGAGCGTTTCCCCGAGTCCCATTGGCAAGACCTGTTGGGCGACACCCTGGTCAATGACACCGACAGTGCCATCGCCCTCGCGCCCTATAGCGGCGCTTGGTTGGCACCCTCGCTATAAACCCGCGGACGGCGAGATTTTCCTGACATTCCGGTCCATAATCGGCGCGAACTCGCGACCCACGAGAACGCCTCATGCCGGACAGATCCGTCTTCCTCTACGATACCGACCAGCTCCACGAACTGGCCCCCGCCTCCCTGGTGGACCGGGGCGTGCGCTGGGCCAGGGAAAATCGCGTTATCGATCCCATTATGGAAGACGGTCTGCTGTACGGCTGTGTGGAAGATCCGGAGCGCGAAGACCCGCTGCAAGTGAGCCTGCGCCACGACGACGACGGCACTCTGAGGGTCCGTTGCGATTGTCGGGGCATGGACGGCCCGGTCTGTCCCCATGCCCTGGCCTTGCTGGTGGACCACGCCAACCACAATGATGCAGGGCTGATCGACGCCCGCGAAGAGGCCCTGAAGGAACGCCAAACCAAGGGACGTACCGAGGTGCGGGTACGCCATAGCGACGGCAAACCCCATTTCGGTTACTGGAATGCCGCCACGGTCGGCGGCGACCCGACCTTCAAACGCAGCTACCGGGTACAGATCCGTTCCCTGCACCAACCGCACAATCGCTGCAACTGCCCGGACTTCGCCTTCAATCAACTGGGCACCTGCAAACATATCGAGGCGGTGCTGCACCGCATCGGCAAGCGTCGCGACTACCAGCAGCTCAGCAAACAGCCGCCGCCCATTCCCTATATCCACCTGTCCTGGGACGCCCAACGCGGAGCCACGATCCGGCTGGTTCGCCCCGCCTCGCTCCCTGCAGATCTGAAATCCCTGCTGGAACGCCATTTCGATGCCGAAGGCATCTTCACGGGACGTTTGCCGGAGGATTACTTCTACCTGCGTGACGCCATCGCCAACCGCAACGACATCGATCCCGGCGAAGACGTGCGCGACCATGTCCACTACCTGGCCGAACAGGCCAGACAGCGCCACAACGCCGAAGCCATAAGCCGCCGCATCGCCGACTCCGGCGGTCAACTGCCGGGTATCCATGCCCGGCTCTACCCCTACCAGACAGAGGGCGTGGCCTTTCTGGCCAGCACCGGGCGCGCCCTGCTGGCGGACGACATGGGTCTGGGCAAAACCCTGCAAGCCATCGCCGCCGCCACCTGGTTGCACCGCGAGGCCGGAGTGGAGAAGACCCTGGTGGTCTGTCCCGCCTCCCTGAAGCACCAATGGGCGCGGGAGATCGAACGCTTCGCCGGCACCCCGGCACAGATCATCCAGGGAAAACCGGAGATCCGCCTGGCCCAATACCGCGCCACCCAGGCGTTTGCGGTCATCAACTACGAGCTGGTGCAGCGCGATCTCAGCGTCATCAACGAACGCTTTCGCCCCGACCTCATCGTCCTCGACGAGGCCCAGCGCATCAAGAACTGGCGCACTAAACTGGCCACCGCCATCAAACGCCTCGAAAGCCGTTACGCCTTCGTACTCACCGGCACGCCCCTGGAAAACCGCCTGGAAGACCTCTACAGCCTGATGCAGGTGGTCGATCAGCGGGTGCTTGGGCCGCTGTGGCGCTACATGGCCGACTTTCACGTCACCGACGACCGCGGCAAGGTGCTCGGTTACCGTAATCTCAGTGTGCTGCGGCAACGTCTGGCCCCGGTAATGCTCCGGCGCAACCGCAGCCTGGTCAGAGACCAACTGCCGGACCGGATCGAGCAGCGCCTGGATATCGATCTGACCCTTAGGCAATGGGAACTGCACGACAGCGCCATGGCCAATGCGGGCCAACTGGCCCTCATCGCCAAGCGCCGCCCGCTCACACCTTCGGAAAGCAAACGCCTGATGTCGGCCCTGCAAACAGCCCGTATGGCCTGCGATGCCGCCGGTCTGGTGGACAAGGAGACCGAGGGCTCACCGAAACTGGACGAATTGAAAACACTGCTGGACGAACTCTGCCTGCAAAACGGACTCAAGGCGGTGGTGTTCTCCCAGTGGGAACGCATGACCGCCATGGCCGAGGCGACCTTGCGCAAACTGGGCCTGGGCACCGTGCGCCTGCACGGCGGCGTTCCCAGTGCCCGACGTGGCGAGCTTATGGACCGCTTTCGCGACGATGACAGCATCCAGGTATTCCTTTCCACCGATGCCGGCGGTACCGGCCTGAATCTGCAACACGCCGGCGTGCTGATCAATCTGGACATCCCCTGGAACCCGGCAGTTCTGGACCAGCGCATCGCCCGCGTACACCGCCTGGGGCAGAAGCAACGCGTGCAAATCATCAACATGGTGGCCATCAACGCCTACGAAGAGAAGGTGCTTGGTCTGGTCGGAAGCAAGCGCGATCTGTTCGACAATGTGGTGGACCCGCAGGCCAGCGAAGACGCGGTGGGCCTGTCCCGGCGCCTGCTGGAAGAGGTGGTCGACCAGCTCACTGCCAAAGAGGCAAAGGAGTCGGCTGAGGGTTCGAGTGACAGCGTCACCATGGACAGTGAGGAGCCTGCGGAAAATGGCGCCCGATCGGCCGGGCAACCGCAACGCAAACCAGAAGGCGACCCGGCCATCACCAAAGCCGTGCTCTGCCTGCAAGATGAGTTGGGAACGCGCATCCAGCGCATCCTAGGCAGTGGCGGGCGACTCCTTGCGGTATTGGACAGAGTTGACGAGGCCGCCGCCGCACTGGCGGAACGACTCTCTGAGCAGGTGCCGGTAGCCGTGATCGACATCCTGTCGCTGCGCAGCCTGCAACGGCTGGAGGGCGCCATGGGCTTTGCGGAGGCGCAGGAGATCGTCGCCGGGCCTCCCGCTGGCCCGTCCCCACTGCTACGACGCGCGGAGGAAAACCTGCGCGCCGCCGAGTTACTGGTCGGCGGTGGTGTCGCCGGCCCGGCCGGGGAGCTGCTGCTATCGACCATGCTGGCGGCCGCCGCCAAGATCGCCGACAGCCCGCAGGTACCCACGGCACAGCAGGCGGCGGTGTGGTTGCATTCGGAGATTTTGCCCCAGGGCCGCCTGGGCCCGCGCCACGCGCAGAGCCTGATGCGCGCCCTGGCACTGGCCCAGTCCTCGGCCTTGCCGGAAGAGTTATTGAGCTCCCTGGCGGACGATGCCAGAGCCATGCTTGCAGCAGCCCTGCAAGCAGGAAACCTCACATCGAACTGATGTCAACGGTGATCAAGCGGTCGCCAACATGCCCTCATCCCAATGCCCGATTTGCGCCTCACGAATCAGACGCCGTGCGCAATCGGCACAACGTCCGCAGCAACTGGCCACCCCTAACGAGTCACGCAGTTCATCCAGGCAATGGGCGCCATTATCCACCGCGGCACGAATCTGCCGGTCCGTGATGCCATTGCAAACACACACGTACATCGCTGCCTCGCTCCTCTGGACATCAGACAATTTTACAAATAAGAATGATTCCGATTATATTTACATTGTCGGCTCTGTCAATGGAACAATCACGGATTCCGAACGGCCAGCGGCGACACAACCCATCAACCCCAGGAGCAAGGTATGCAAAGCGACATAGCGGTTCGCAACGTGCTCAATGGCGCACTACGTGCCCAACTCACGGCCATAAACCAGTTCTTCCTGCATGCGCGCATGTGCAAGAACTGGGGCTTGGGAAAACTCGACGAACGGGAATACCACTTCTCCATAGAGGCCATGAAGGCCGCAGACGAGCTGATCGAGCGAATCCTGTTTTTGGAGGGTTTGCCCAGCATGCAAGCCCTGGGAAAGTTGCTCATCGGTGAAGATGTCGCCGAGATCCTCGCCGGCGACCTCACGCTGCAACAAGCCAACCGGGACGAACTCCTAGCGGCCATTGCCACTTGTGAAACCAGCCGCGACTACGTCAGCCGCGACTTGTTGGAAGAGCTGCTGGAAAACACCGAGGAACACATCGATTGGATCGAATCACAGCAGTGGCTGATGCGGAATTCCGGCATCGAAAACTACCTGCAATCCATGATCTGACGGAGAATGCACGATGAAAGGCAAGAAAAAGGTCATCGCCCAGCTACAGAAACTCCTCAAGGGCGAGCTGGCGGCCCGCGACCAGTACTTCACCCATTCACGCATGTACGACGACTGGGGCCTCACCAAACTCTACGAACGTATCAACCACGAAATGGAGGAGGAAACGCAGCACGCCGACGCCCTGATCCGCCGCATCCTGTTCCTGGAAGGCACGCCCGATCTATCCGAGCAGGATGGGTTGCGTATCGGCAGCGACGTGCCATCCATGTTGCAAAATGACTTGGATGTGGAATACGAGGTTGTCTCCGCCCTCAAAGAGGCCATCGCCGTCTGCGAACAGGAGCAGGACTACCAGACTCGGGAGATTCTCGAAAAGTTGCTGGAGGACACCGAGGAAGATCATGCCTACTGGCTGGAAAAACAACTCGGCCTGATTCAGAAGATCGGTCTGAAAAACTACCTGCAATCACAAATGTAAGGCGTACCATCACGGACGGCGGCTGCCGTTCCGTGATGGATAATTACAGTTTTTTCTGCCAAAACAGTGCCTTGCCATGCACAGGATCGAGTTCATAGGCATCGAAACCGAACGCCCGGTAGGCCTCCGCTGCGGGCCGGTTGCCCTCCAGGACCTCCAGGGTCAACTTGCAGCAGCCGCGCTCGCGGGCCACCGCCTCCACCTCGGCCAGCATCTTGCGCGCTACGCCCAGTCCGCGATGATCGGCGTGCACATAGACATCATGGATGTTGATCAGGGGCATTGCCTTGAAACTGGACAAGCCTTGCAGCGCATTCACCAGGCCGATGGCCCGCCCACCACGGTAGGCAAGGATGCTGAAGGCACCGGGGGTTGCCGCCAGGGCCGCGACGATGGTGGAGCGAACCTGCGCCGGCAGGGGCTCGCCTCCCCCCATCGGGTCTCTGGCATACTCATCGAGCAGGCGCGCAATCTGTTCCGCCTGTACCGGACTGCCGTAGTCGGCGCGCAGAATGGTCAGATCCATGGCTTCACAAGGACGAACGATACAGCCGTGCTTTCAGAGTTTGTTCAGAATTTCGTTCCACAGCGACCGATATGCCTGAACGATGGGATGATTCGCACTGCTGAAGACCCCCACCGGCTGCCTGCGACTGCCCATGGCCTCCACCTGACTGGCGTAGGGGATTGCTGTGCTGAGGATCTCCGGATATTTACGCGGCAGTTCGTCCATCAGCTCCCGGTGCATACCGCGGCGCCGGTCCACCATGGAGAAAAACGGCAACAGCAGCAGGCGCTTTTGCGGGTGTTTCTCGAAAAAACTCAGCAATTGCCTATAGGTGCGCACTGACAGCGTGGTGGGGATCAGCGGCAACAACAGGGCATCGGCGGCATTGAAGATGTTCTCGGAAACCAGGGAGATGTTGGGCGAGGCATCCAGGATGAGAAAATCATACTCATCGGCCAGCGGCTTCATCAGCCGCAACAGTTGCTTGGCCGGCTTGCGGGCGTCTTGCAGGGCAACGTCCAGATTGCGGTAGGAAAAATCGGCCGGTATCAGGTCCAGCCCCATATAATCGGTGGCGCGGACCGCCTCGTCCAGGGGCCTGTCACCCGTGAGCAAGCCTTTGGCGCCGCCCTTCACCTTGGGTCGAATACGAAAATAGAAGCTGGCGGCGCCCTGGGGATCGAGATCCCAGATGACCGTGCGATAGCCTTCGCGGGAAGCCAGCCAGGCCAGATTGACAGCGGTGGCGGTCTTGCCGACACCGCCCTTGATGTTGTAACTGGCGAGTATCTTCATTCGACTTGCTGGGCATCCTCCGGTGAATCGGCCTTGGATGGCTTGAACAGGGAGGCGAACAGGCGGCGCACAGGTTTGGCTTCGAAACGTCGAAAATGCTCGTCGAACTCCTTTCGAACCTCTGCTTCGCGCTCAGCCAGCAGCTCAACCAGGTGCACCAGGGCCGCATCCACCCGCTCAGTGAGCATAGCCTCTTTTTCCATACCGCCGCGAAAGCCTTCGAACGACGCCTGCTGAACGGCAAGATCCTGGTAATCGCCCAGGTTGTCCTGCAACTGCTTCAGTTCCGCCACCAGCAGCTTGATGTCCGCCTCCGGATACAGACCCTTGAAAAACTCCAGCAGGTAGCGGAGTTTTTTGCAGCTCTTGCGCAGTTCGTGCAGATCCTCCGGCGGCGATTGAGCGGATATCGCCCGGCCCTCACGGATGACGCGACGAAACAGCTTCCAGATCCGTCTACCCGCGACCTCCACCACAGGCAGCGCGGCGTTGGGCAGATGGCTGCGTAGCGGTGGTGGTTCGGCCAGGAAGACTCCCCAGTCGTCCATCAGTTTCTTGTAGCGTGCGCCCCCAAGCAACTTTGCCAAAGCGCGTTGCTCGCTTTTCTGATGTTGCACGAGGTAGTCGCGCAGGGCGCCCAGGGCCTCGCCCTGCTGGGAGGGAAGGCGGGCCTGATAATCGGGCAGGGTCAGCAGGTAGACGTCCAGGTCGCGGGTCGGCCCGGTGATGCTCCCCAGCCAGGCGAATGCCTCGCTGAAGCGTTGCAGGCGGCGCTGGGGAAAAACACCCTTGATCTGACCGAGCAAGGAACGGGTGCGACGCACCGAGACACGAAAGTCATGCAAAAACTCCGAGTCCAGATCCTTGAGCGTGCCATCAAGATTGCGTTGCATCTCCTGCCGTAACTTGCCGAGAATCAGCCGCGCGGCCACATCGGCCCGCTCGCCAGGCAACAGTTGATAGTCATTCCAGGGGGGCGCGGGCTGAGTTGCGACATCGGCGTCGGTGAATAGATCGTGAGACGGATCCCGCGGTAGCGGGCGGCAGCCGCAACGCGCCAAACCATCGCGCAGATCCTTCAGAGCCTTGGGATAGCCGATCATCGACTCGACCGCCAGATAGCGATGGGGACGTTTATGGTCGACGGACTCGTCGATCAGATCAAGACGCAGCAGCGTCTTGTCTTCGTCGTCCAGTTTGACGAAACGCCGCAGCGATTGCCTGGTTTGCAGTAAAGGCAGCAATGCCCGGATGCCCATCCGTTTAGCCAACTCGCGACCGACACGGCTGGGCGGCAGGTCGTCGGCCATGCGCGGTTGACTTTCGATTGGCAGGCTGGCCTGCAAGCGTCCCTGGCCGCGCCAAAGCAGATGTTTGTCCTGCTCGGACTCCAGATAAATCAGCACGCCATCCGTTTGCAGGATGGCACGATCAAAGGTATCGAGATAGGTACAGTGGCGGCGCTGGGCGGGAAGCTCATGGAGCCCGCAGGCTCCCACCAGGCGGCAGACCAGCTCCTTGAGCCGAATCCGGGCGGGAACGGCATAGAAAAGGACCTGCGGACCACGCTGGTTCGGCCCACGTTTGGCCCCGCTCATGCCCCCTTGGGCGGAACGTAGCCCTCCGCCTGCTCCACTTCACCGCCGAAGAAAAACGCCTCCATCTGCTCTGCCAGGTAACGGCGGGCCTCTGGGTCACGGGCATTGAGGCGCTTCTCGTTGATGAGCATGGTCTGGTGCCGCATCCACATCTGCCATGCCTCCTTGGAGACCTGCTCGAAGATGCGCTGGCCAAGTTCGCCGGGGTATGGCGCGAAATCCAGGCCTTCCGCCTGGCGGCCGAGTTTTACGCAGTCAACCATCCGACCCATCGTTATCAACCTTGTACTAAGCGCTGGAGCAACCGGGCGACCGGTGCCGCCAGACCGCGTGAATCAGGGTGTCGCGGGTTATACCAAACTTGCCCATCCCCTTCCATGACACGATCGGGCAAAACGTCGCATCGCAGCAACAATGGTGTGATTTCCAGGGAAAAATGGCTGAATGTATGACGAAACGCGGGCCATTGCGCCTCCAGGCTGACGGCTAGCCCAAACGTATCCGAACACCATTGATCAGGCTCGGCATCCGGGGGACATTCGGGAAAGCCCCACAGACCGCCCCAGATGCCGGTCGGCGGGCGCTTCAGCAGCAGAACCGCCTGTTCGGCCGGTTCGCGAATCAGCAACATCCGAGTGGCGCGTCGGGGCAGATCTTTCTTGGGCTTGCGGCCTGGGTAACGGGTTGGCTGGCCCTGGATGCGCGCCGCGCAATGCGCGCCGACCGGGCAGTGCAGACAGAGGGGACGGCTGCGGGTGCAGAGGGTCGCTCCCAAATCCATAATGGCCTGAGTGTAATGGGAGACATCCTCGCTGGGCGTGTGTTGTTCCGCATAGGCCCACAGACGTGCCAGGACCTCGGTCCGCCCAGGCCACCCCTCCACGGCATGGTAGCGCGCCAACACGCGCTTTACATTGCCGTCGAGGATGGCGTGGCGCAGCCCAAAAGACTGCGCCAATATGGCAGCAGCGGTGGAACGCCCGATGCCGGGCAGCGCCTCCAGCGCCCTGGCATCGCGAGGGAACTCGCCAACGTGCCGCTCGCAGATTTCCCTGGCCGCTTTATGGAGATTGCGCGCCCTGGCGTAGTAGCCAAGGCCGGACCAGTGATGCAGCACCTCGTCCAGAGGTGCGTCGGCCAAGGCCACCACCGTAGGAAATTGTTCCATGAAACGCTGGAAATACGGTATCACGGTGCCGACCTGGGTCTGTTGCAACATGATCTCCGACACCCATACGCGGTAGGGCGAGCGGTCCTGCTGCCAGGGCAGGTCATGGCGACCGTGCAGCGCATACCAGGCCAGCAGCCGTTGGGCGAAGTCGTGGCTCAACGGGCGAGCCGCTCCAGGCCATCGATGGTGGCCAGGGCTTCGCGCTTCATCATGTGGCGGATGATGAGCGGCCCAACGATGGGCGGAATAAAGAATTTCGGCGCTAATTCGCTCTCAAAATGCAGCTGCGTGGCATCGCCGCCGTCGCTGAACTGCCAGCGGGCCCAGCCGGAGCGAAAGTCGCTGTGCTCTGGAAGCACCTGAGCGGAAAGCAAGCCTGGCGGACTGTAGCGCATGTCCTGAACCTGGCGAAATTCCGAACAAAAGAACAACACGCACAACTCGATCAGGGTTTCCACCCGATGTTGCCGTTCGGAAAGGCTTTCCAGCACCCGGCTCTGGCGCACGGACGGGTTGATCGCATGCAGATTGCCGTAGTCGGTGAGCAGATCGATGAAGCGTCGGGGTGTGGCGGCGATGCGCGCGACCACGGTGACGCGGTACAGCCCATCTCGACTGGTGACATCCACGCGCTCGATCTGCCCGGCATGGGCAAGGACCGGCAGGCAGCACACCACAAGCCAGGCAAGCAATCGCTTTTTCAGCGGAACAGGCCCTGCAATAGCGCCTTCCCCACATCTTCCTTGCTGCTCTTTTCTTCGGTCTTGGTGTCGCTCTTTGCATCACCTTCCGCGGGCTTTTTATCCTTTGCGCCCAACAGCCCCTGCAACAGTGCCTTGCCCACATCATCTTTCTTGGTTTGCGTCGCCGCCGCGTCCGAGGCGGCGCCCTCGGTGGACTTGGATTCCACGCCCAGCAGGCCGCCGACGATACCGGCACCCGCGCTACCGAGTTGGTCACCGAGTTTTTCCTTGAGTTTCTCTTCCACCTTGGCCTGCGCCTTGGCCTTGGCCTCGTCGACCTTTTGCCTGCCGATGGCGGCCACCAGGGCCTCGGTATCGAGCTTGAAGGAGGGATCGGCGAAGGCCCCCACCACGCGGATCGGTACCACGATGCCCTTCAGGTCCTCGGCACCTTCGCCGCCCTGGCCCTTGCCGCTGCTGACCAGCTCGGCACTGACCAGGTAGTTGACCTTCTCATTCACCACGTCCGCATCGCCTTTGCCGGTAACGCGCAGATAGGGGGACTTGGCATTGAGATCCGGGTTGTTGACCACGCCATTGGCGATGGTGGCGCTACCGGTGATCTCGGTGAAATCGGTCTTCTGCACGCCCTCCTCCGGAGGCAGGGTCTTGCCTTGCAGCTTGGCCTTGGCCTCGCGAATCATGCGCGGGATGTTGATACCCACGACTGCACCATCGGTAAAGGCGAAATCGAGCTTGCCGTTGGCGGTCTTCTTGGCCGCTTCCGGATCCACACCGCTACCCTTGATGTCGGCATTGAACCGTGTGGCGCCGGTGAGCTTGGCGGGCTCACCGGTCAGATCAGCCAGCAGGGGACCGACCTGGACACCGGTCAGCTTCTGTGTCGTGGACCAGGCAGGGGTAGCGCCTTTGACGTTCAGACCGGTGGTACTTTCATAGCCGCCTTCATAGAGCTTGCCGACCGATTGCTTGGTCTTGATGTCGCCGTCCTTCGCCTTCACCTCCAGCTTGAGCTGCTCTGCCTCGAGGTTGGAGACCTTGATCCAGCCCACCGCCACGGTGCCGTCCACGTCCAGGGCACGCAAGGTGTCCAGGGGTAATTCCGTGGCGCCGGCCGTGGTCGCTTCGGCCGGGCCGGCCGGGGTCGGGGTTGCGCCTTCCTTGGCCGGCGGCAGATAACGATCAAGATCGATACGGTCCAGATTCAGGCCGAAGCGCACGGCCGGCTTGTCGAAGTTTTTCACGCCGGCCTTGCCGGAGAGTTTGGAATCATCCAGAACCAGATGAATCTCGGAGAGGTCGGCCGATGTCTGCGTGGCGGCCAGCTTCAGGTCCAGTTGTGCCTTGGTGAGCACATTGTCATCGGCGGTCTCGGGCAGTTCCTGCCCGAGGACCTGCATCAGGTCGCGGGGATTGAAAGGCGCCACCTTGAGATTGCCGCTGAAGCGGGGGCTGTCGACGATCTTCTCGCCTTGCAGATCACCACTGATGTCCAGATTCATGGCGGCCAGACTCAACCCGGCCACTTTCAGGGTCTGTTTGGCCAGATCGGCATCGACCCGGCCGGTCATTTTCGCCTTCACACCGCCTCCGGGCAGTTTTTCACCCTTGGCATCGGCCTTGAGAACCAGGTCGGCCACCTGATAGAGCTGCTTGGCCACATCGGCATCCACTGCGGCGGTCAAATCGAGCTTGGCACTACCACCCTCCAACATGGGCCCGGAAAGATCCGCCGCCAGATTCAAGCCGCCGACCTTGTAGCGCTGCGCCGCCGCGTCGGCATCCACTTCGCCGCTGAGCTTGGCCACCAGCTTGCCGCCCTGGAGCAGCGCGCCAGCCAGGTCCGTGCTCAATTGCAGCCCGGAAACGCTGTAATGTTGTGCCTTGGTATCGGCATCCACTGTGGCACCCAAACCAAGCTTGCCGGCAAGTTCCACCGGGGCCTTGCGAACGTCCAGGTCCAGCTTCAGGTCTTTCAAGCCAATACGGTCCAGGGCCTCGTTGATGGACAGCACCGTCGAAAGGGCGACGCCGGTATCCAGAGGCGGCTGGTTGCCGACAAGATCGAATTTCAGATCCAGATCCACCGGTTTGCCCGGTTCGATGGCACCGCTGGTGAGCGACAGCTTGCTGAGTTCGAAGCGCTGACCGGCCTGACGGTCATCCCATATCACATTCGCGTCGGTGATCTTGATTCCACCCACCGCCAGTGCCGCGATCGGGGGCGCACCGGCGGGTGCCTCAGCCGGTTTTGGCTGCGCGGGTTTTTCCTCGGCCGGGGCACCGGCCAGATCGTCCCAGTTGGTCTTGCCGCTGGCATCGCGACTGAGATAGAGCGACAGGCCGTCAACGACGATGGTGTCCAACTCCACCTTCTTCTCCAGCAGCGGCATCAACTTGACGCGGATGCTGAGGTCCTGGATGCTGGCAAAGGCTTGGTCGCCAAAACCCTTGGCGTTACTCAGGCTCACCTCGCCCAGATCGATTGCCACCCAGGGAAATACCGACAGCCCGATCTTGCCGGGAATCGACAGATCCCTGCCGGTCTTATCCTTCACAGCCTCGGCTATCTGCGGCTTGAAGTCATTTGGGTCCACTACCAGCGGTATGATGATCGCGGCGCCCACGATCAATACGATCAACACGCCCACCACGGTGAGCAATATGCGAATGGCTTTCATGGTATCGAGGATCCCGTTGCATGCTGACGGGGACAGGCAAACGTCCCCTACCGTACCCTACTCGGACCAGCCGCACCCGCCGACCGTTCCGCGTACCTTAATAGCCTATCCGGCAACCGCGGAATCACAAGGGCGTTTGCAGCGATCCGGCGGTTTCGGCCGAGTCCATGACAGTTTTTTACGCCAAGTGGGCCTTCTGCTGGTCCTTTCCTGCGTCCTGTCGTTGCTCGGTGCCTGCTCGACTTCTGGCGGCGCCAGAGCGTTGTCACAACCTCCCGACTACCGCGCATGCCTACGTTTCATGGAAGAACTGGATGAAACCGTTCGCAGCCATGGGGTAAGCGATGTACAGCACCGTCCGGTGGCCGGATTTCCCTATCTGCGCACCGACCGGTTTCTGGCCAGCTTCGCCCCTGAGCGTCCGCAGGGAGCCGAACTGAAAGCCTGGCTGGACCGTATGCAGGCCGCGGCCCTGGAAGATCTGACGGTCGAACTTGCCAATCTGCCTGCCGGCACGCCCTTACCGCCTCATCCGAGGGATTCCCTCGCCTCAGCCCTGGACGGCGCTAAGTATTGCGCGGACAGGCTACGGGAACATGACCTTGCCCGTCCCGGACTGGCAGACCGCTTAGCCGACGCCGCGACCGTGCCCGCTGAATACCGAAGCTGGCAACGAACGGTGGGGCTGTACTATCTGAGCCTGATGGCGGTGCAACGGGGCGTGGACCGCTGGCAGGCAGAGACCTTTGCGGACTTTGGCACCGCGCCTTCCGAACTGCCGATTGCGGGAAAACTGACGGCCTATGTGCCGCCGCCGGACAGTCCGGCATTCGATCAACCCCGGATAAGCGAACTGATCCGCTCGCTGCCTCGCGACGCCTTGGGAATACCGCATCTGGAAGAGCGGCAGCGCCAGTTGCTGTTCGACGCCTTCGCCCCTACCTGGGTGATCGATGTGGCCTCCAACGCCGATCGGCCGGGGCGGATGGTCTATCCGCCCACCGGCGGCATCGCCGAAGCAGACCCGACGCGCCCCACCGTTTACCGCCTCCTGTCCTTTACCCGCTTCCATGACCAGGTACTGCTGCAACTGAACTACGCCATCTGGTTCCCCGAACGCCCGGCGGACGGCTATTTTGACCTGCTCGGCGGTCATCTCGATGGCCTGATCTGGCGTGTAACCCTGGACCGGGAGGGACGGCCTCTGCTGTTCGACAGCATACATCAGTGCGGCTGTTATCATTTGTTCTTCCCTGGCGGCGCCCTGCCCCCCGCCCGCACGGGCGTCACCTTTGCCGAAGACACCCTGGTTCCCGGTGCTTCTCCGCAGGGCGATCGCGCCAGACTGCGCGTCGCCCATTCCACTCACTACCTGCAATCGGCGGAAGACACTGCGGTGGCAAGCAGCGAGATCACCTACCGATTCGCCGATTACGACGAGTTGCGCTCCCTGCCTCTGATCTTCGGTGGCCGACGCAGCCTGTTCGGCTCCGACGGTATCGTAGCCGGCACGCGGCGCGGCGAACGCTTCGTCCTCTGGCCAATGGGGGTACCGGAGCCGGGAGCGATGCGCCAGTGGGGCCATCATGCCACCGCCTTCGTCGGTGAACGGCATTTCGACGATCCACGGTTGATCGAGACATCCTTCAGGGTGCAGACGCCATGAATGCTACGTCCCAAAGGAGAATGAACAGGCCAATCCAGAGCCTTGGCCGGCGAGTCCAAAGCGGGTTTGCCGGCATAGTCGTCCTGGCCTGGCTCGCCGCCGGCCAGGGGCAGGACGCACGGGTGGCGGTAAGCGATTTCGCCGGCTCAGGACTGACTGAGTGGAAGGAACGCTCGTTCAAGGGACATAGCGAATACCACCTCGCCGAGGACAACGGGACAAACGTGATTGTCGCCCAGAGTCGCTCCACAGCCTCGGGGCTGTACCGGGAAATCAAGGTGGATCTGCGACACACGCCCTACCTGAACTGGTCCTGGCGGGTAGACCGACCGCTACCGCCAACAAACGAGCGCACCCGCTCCGGAGACGACTTCGCCGCCCGTCTCTACGTGGTCAAGGACGGCGGCATCGCATTCTGGCGAACCCGCGCGGTGAATTACGTTTGGTCGGGCAGCCAACCCGAAGGCAGTGAATGGCCCAATCCCTTCACAGACCGCGCCATGATGCACGCCCAGCGCGGCGCCAACGACAGCGGCTGGAAGCGCGAGAAACGCAATGTGCGGGAAGACCTGCTGCGTCTGTTCGGTGAGGAGATCGATCAGATCGACGCAGTGGCCATCATGTCGGACACGGACAATACCGGCGGAGAAGCCGATGCCTGGTACGGAGAGATCTGGTTCAGCGAGCGTTGACAGCAGTGCCTAGATCGCCGTTACGGTAGGCGGTACAGAACTCCAACATGGACTGGTACCCCTCGGGAAGATCGACACTCACTGTCACATCCAGCCATTGCACGCCGAGGCGACTGACCAGCACCTGAACAAAATCGCACAGGGTGATGCCGGGATCTGACTTTTCCACCTCCGCGCCTATTCCTCGCCAGTGGCGGTTGAGCAAGGCAACCTCCGCTTCTGACGGTTCACTATCGGGCTTACACTCGCAGTAGATGTGGTAATTGTCCTGAGAGCGCCTCAGGTCAATTACGATCCGCTTGAGCTTGCCAGCTGCGGATTCGAACAAATCATCGTCAATTGCAGTTTGCCTGTTTTCAGACATCGCCCTTCCCCCGAGCGCCGTCACCGTCACGCACCGACCCCAGACCACGGTCATTTTGCCCGGTACCGGGCCCAGGCGTCCCGCACGCCAACCATCATCGTTCCATCAACCTGCCTGCTATACAGGACCTGTCCCCGGCCCCGACTCTCAAAATTTTGTCGCAGATCCTCTGACAAGGATAGGCTGTTGCAACGCCATCCGCCATGGCAAAACCCCGGAGCACCAGCAATCCTGATCTCAAGTTCTCCGCAGTCTGGGCCGTTACAGCCAACCATGGCGGACTACGACGGCGAGCAATACCCATGCCCAAGGACAAAATTCAGCCTTCTGCCGCCCTGGCGGCGATAGAGCTACTGGAACGCTTGAACGCGGATTTTCCTCAGCTCGCTTCTAAGCAGTCCCGACAATGCGTGGTCGACTGGAAACGGCTGATGACCAAAACGGCACCGCCTCCTCCCCAACCCCAGACCGCAATCAGGCCGACAGAACGGGAGAGCGACACACGCCGGGTGGCTACGGCGGCAACTCCCCTGGATCGCGAAATCCCCGTATCGCAAGGCACCGCCGACGAACGTGCAGAACTTGCCGAATTCGCACTGACGGCTCTGCAGAGCAGCCCCGTCGAGGACGTCATGAGCGCCCTTACGCGGCGAACCGGCTCCGATTGGGACTATCTGAGCCTGATCGAATTGACCGGAAAGGAAGCCTATATGCAATCTCTGCGCAAAGAGGCCGGCGAATTGCTGGCCAACGCCATCAGCCCGCGGCAGATCGCCGACCTCTGGGGAGAACTGGGGCGGCCTGCCATCGGCGGCCTCAGCTGGGGGGAGCACAATGTGCGCGGACTGTTGGGCAATACCTCCTACTGAACATTCGCCACTCTCCGAAAACGCCCTTCCGGGCGTGCCGACCGACCCCTACACCAGCGGCTATACTGGGGCCCAGTAGAACTGACATCGCAGCGGGTTGGGTTTGCGCATCCAGGTACAGATACCCGACAACGCCAAATCGCGGACAAGTACGCTAAACAGCGGCATTCACTTAGGGAGTAGAGGGTGGACAGACCCTGGCTTGCCAGCTATCCGGCCAGCGTTCCGGCCGACATCGACACGACGCAGTGCACCTCGCTGGTGGAAATCCTCGAAAACAGTTGCGCGCAGCACGCATCTGAGAGCGCCTACCGCAGTTTTGGTCGTCGGCTGACGTTTGCGGAGCTGGACCACCTGAGTCTTGGCTTCGCCGCCTATCTGCAGACGGAAACCGGGCTGCGCCCAGGCGACCGCCTGGCCATCATGCTCCCCAATCTGTTGCAGTATCCCGTGGCCTTGTTCGGCGCCTTGCGGGCCGGATTGGTGGTGGTCAACGTCAACCCGCTCTATACACCCAGAGAGCTGAAACACCAACTCGCCGATTCGGGCGCCAGGGGAATCGTCATCCTGGAAAATTTCGCCCACACACTGGAAGCCGCTCTGGATGGCACGCCTGTCGAGTTCGCCATCGTTACCCAATTGGGGGACCTGCTGGGCGGGTTGAAGGGTAGACTGACCAATTTTGCGGTGAAATACGTCAAGCGCATGGTGCCGCGCTGGTCCCTGCCCAACACCGTTGGCTTTACCGAGGTCCTCTCGCGTGGCGCTGGCATATCCCTGAACAAACCTGCGCTGGGGCCAAACGATCTGGCGTTTTTGCAATACACCGGTGGCACCACCGGCCTGGCCAAAGGGGCGGAACTGACCCACGGCAACATGGTCGCCAATGTCTTGCAGGCATGCGCCTGGCTAAGCGCCATTCGCACCCCCGGCCCCAACCTGGTGGTGACTGCCCTGCCGCTCTATCACATCTTCTCGCTAACCGCGAACTGCCTGACGTTCATGCGTTTCGGCGGGGAGAACCTGCTGATTGTAAATCCCAGGGATCTGGATCGCTTCGTGGCCGAAATCCGTTCCGTGGGCTTCACCGCCATCACCGGCGTCAACACCTTGTTCAACAAGTTGCTCCACCACCCAGGTTTCGCAAAGGTGGATTTCAGCCGCCTGAGGCTCACCATGGGGGGAGGTATGGCGGTACAGCACAGCGTCGCCGAACGCTGGAAAGCGGTGACCGGAAGCACCCTGATCCAAGCCTACGGCCTCACCGAAACCTCGCCGGCCGCCTGTATCAATCCCCTTGATGCCCAGGAATTCGACGGCAGCATCGGGATACCCATCAGCTCCACCCTTGTCAGCATCCGCGATGACGATTTCCAAGCCCTGCCCGCAGGGCAGATCGGCGAGATCTGCGTCAAGGGGCCGCAGGTGATGCACGGCTACTGGGGCAGACCGGAAGAAACCGCCAAGGTCCTCAGCGACGACGGCTGGCTGCGCACCGGCGACATCGGCCTGATGAACGAGGACGGCTTTGTTACCGTGGTGGACCGCAAAAAGGACATGATCATCGTCTCCGGATTCAACGTTTACCCCAACGAGGTGGAGGATGTGATCGCCACCCATCCGGGGGTGTTGGAGGTGGCCGCCGTGGGCATACCGGATGCGAATACCGGAGAAAGCGTCAAAGCCGTGGTCGTGCGCAAGGACCCCGAAATCAGCAGCGAGGAAATCCTTCGCCACTGCCGTGAATACCTTACTGCCTACAAGATTCCGAGGCAGGTGGAATTTCGGGACGAATTGCCAAAGTCCAACGTCGGCAAGATTCTGCGCCGCGAACTGCGCGAGCCTAGCCCTTCCGCCAGATAGCAGACCTCGCCGCTTTTCAAGGCCCCAGGGCAAAGACTTCGCTTGTGTGCTGCAAGTTCTGATATTTCAACTAGACTTGCTCAAATAAGGACTATTCCGAGCCCGCCGTATCAAGGAAATCCGCTTTCGGCGGAAATGATCTCCAGGTTGCGGTTTTGAAGCGCCTCACCAAAGTGAAGTCGTTTTTTTGACGAGGCCATCAGGACGCAGGGCGGGTGACATTTTTCCGTGATAGAGTGTCCGCTGGACAAACTCGACGGAGGGTATAAGCGGTGAAGTCTTCGCAGTTCGAGGAGGTAAAAACAATGGACAGACGCAAGCGAAGCGATCGTCGGCGGTGGGGAGCAGGGCCTCGCTTCCCGTTCATCGACGGCAATGGTGTGTTGGTCACCGGTGATCGGCGTGTGCAGGTGGACCGCCGACGGGGCGGCATCGTCGCCGAGTGGATCAGCGTGACTTCCGAATCCGTGTCCTGACCAGACCTTGAATCCGACGGGGATTTCGCGGTACCCCGGCCGGCCCTCCCTCCCCATCGCACCCGGCAATGGCGATGGCTGTCTCTGTGCGCAGCTTTTCCGCTATCCGAGACAACCGTCACAACTTCAATAGGAAACGCTCAAGGCGCATCGCTTCATGGCCGCTACCGTCGGCATGAATCGACAAGACTTGGCCTCCGTCCTCATTGTGGACGACGAACCCTTCAACCTGGAGCTGCTTTCCAGTCAGTTGGAAGATGCCGGCTTCCATCCGGTATGCGTTGATCGCGGCGAACAAGCCTGGGAACTCCTGCAAGAGGCACCGGAGCGCTTTGACGCCGTGCTGCTGGACCGCATGATGCCCGGTCTCGATGGGATAGAGATCCTGGAGCGTATCAAGCAGGACTCGAAGCTGCGCGGCCTGCCGGTGGTCATGCAGACAGCCAAGGCCGACAAGGAGAGCGTGCTGGAGGGGCTGCGCTCCGGCGCCCACTATTACCTGACCAAGCCGTTCGACCACAGCACCTTGCTCGCCATCGTCAACTCAGCGGTCAGCGACCATCGCAACTACCGCGAGCTGCGTGAACAAGCCACTTCCACGGTCCGAACACTGGGATTGATGGACCACGGTCGATTTCGCTATCAGACCCTGCAAGAGGCGCGCGACCTGGCATCGCTGCTCGGCAGTGCCAGCCCGCAGGGAAACCGCCTGATCATCGGCCTGTCGGAGCTGCTCATCAACGCTGTTGAGCACGGCAATCTGGGGATCCAATATGCCGAAAAGTCGATCCTGCAAAGGGAAGGCCGCTGGCAGGAAGAAGTCGATCGCCGGCAGGCATTGCCTGAGAACGCCGACAAATTTGTTACCGTGGAATACCGCCGTAGCGAATCCGAATTGTACATTCGCATCTGTGACCAGGGTGATGGCTTCGACTGGGCTCCCTACCAGGAAATTTCGCCCGAACGTGCCTTCGACACCCATGGCCGAGGAATCGCCATGGCCCGCATGTTGAGTTTCGACAACCTGGAATACATCGGCAAGGGCAACGAGGTCGAGGCCGTGGTCAAGCTTTCGCCTCCTTGATTTCAATGGAATCTTCCTCACTGGTCACCGATCTGGAAAGGCATCTGGCTGCTTCCGAGCGGGAGATTCAGCAGCTTCGCCGGCGTTTCGGCGAGATCGAAACCATGGCCTCGCTTGGCAGTTGGGAGCTGGATCTGGTCAGCAGCCGCCTGTACTGGTCCCGTACCATCTTCGAACTATTCGAGCTGGACCCGGTTTCGGTGGTGCCTTCCTACGAGACCTTTCTGACCGCCATACATCCCGATGACCGCGCCACCGTCGACCAGGCTTATACCCGCTCGGTGCGTGAACGCCGCCCTTACGACATCGTCCACCGCCTGCTCATGCGCGATCAACGCATCAAATGGGTTCACGAGCGCGGCAACACCGAATACGATGCCAAGGGCATGCCGCTACGCTCCCTGGGTACGGTACAGGATGTCACAGACTTGGTTCAGGCCGAACGGGACAAACGTGAAAGCGAACGCAGGTTTCGGGATATCATCTCCGCCATCGGCGACTGGGTCTGGGAGATCGATCTGAACGGCCGTTACCACTATGCCTCCCCCACGGTACGCCAGTTGCTCGGCTACGAGTCCGAGGAAATGCTCGGCCGTTCGGTGTTCGAATTCATGCCGACCCCGGACGCCGCCCAGTTCAGCGAACGCTTTGCCGAGGTCATCGCGAAGGGCATGCCCTTCCGTGATCTGGTATACCGCCGCAAGCACCGTGACGGCACACTGCACCATATCCAGACCAGCGGCGTGCCGGTATTCGATACCAATCGGGAACTGATCGCCTATCGCGGCGTGGACAAGGACATCACCGCCATGATGGAGGCGGACACAGAGTTGCGACGCCACCGCGACCATCTGCAGGAAGAGGTGGACCAGCAGACCGAAGACCTGCGCGAGGCCAAGGAGGCGGCCGAGGCCGCCAATCGGGCAAAGAGCGAGTTCCTCGCCAATATGAGCCACGAACTGCGCACGCCGATGCACGCGATCATGGGCTTTGCCGAGCTGGGCGTCGAAAACGTGGAGCAGGTCGATCGTGGCAAGTTGCGCCAATACTTCGAACGCATCCACAGCAGTTCGCTACGCCTGTTGGACCTGCTCAACGACCTGTTGGACCTCTCCAAGCTGGAAGCCGGAAAGATGGAGTTCAAACCACGCCGCTCCGACCTCAATCGCGTCGCCAATCTGGCCGTGGCGGAGATGGCCGAACTGATCCGCAGGAAGAACCTGAGCGTGGAGGTCGTCAAGTCCAAACTCGACACCCATGCGATATTCGACCCTGAAAAGTTGCTACAGGTGGTTCGCAACCTGCTGGCCAACGCGATCAAATTCAGTCAGCCGGGGGAACATATCTCCCTGCGCTTCGCCGCCAGCGAACTGGCGGATCTGGACGCAATGGGACAGTCCAGGTCTCTTGCGGCCCTTTCGCTGCAAGTGGAAGACCGCGGCCCCGGCATTCCCGATCGCGAACTGAACACCATTTTCGACAAGTTCGTTCAATCCAGCGCCACTCGCACCGGTGCCGGCGGCACCGGCCTGGGACTGGCCATCTGCCGGGAGATCGTCCGCGGGCACAAAGGCTGTATCGAAGCCCGCAACCGCCCCGAGGGCGGGGCCATATTCACCGTCTCCCTGCCCCGAAAGCCCCGCTGAATTGATCTGAGTTCGAAACCCTCGTTCACCGATCTGGTTACTATCGGCCCACGTTCGCCTGCCGAACGCAAGATAATACCGACGTGCGAGGTACATCGGACGATGAGTAACCCCGAAACACGCCAGCAGATCGAGCTGTTCCACAACAAACTCGAACACGACCCCTACCTGCGGGGCCACAGTGACCGATTGACGGGAGGACGACTCAGCGACGAAGAGGCCATGGGCCTGAACCACGACCAGTGGCAAGCCTACCTTGACGGCAAGTGGGGCGGACGCAGACGCACCGCCGGTTCCATCACCCAATAAATCAACGCTCCCACCTCTCTGCGCGGATCGGAAACCGCTCAACGCCGGACACCGCGCCCAGGCATACGAAAATCCCGGGCGCGGTAGGTATAATCCCCCCCATCCGTTCCTTCCCATCCGGCGTATCCATGGACAAGACCTACGAACCCCACAGCATCGAACAACGTTGGTACCAGACCTGGGAGAGCAAAGGCTGGTTCGCCCCCACCAGCGGCGACTCGGGCTATTGCATCATGATCCCGCCGCCCAACGTCACCGGCAGTCTGCACATGGGGCACGGGTTCAACAACACCGTCATGGACACCCTGATCCGCTACCAGCGGATGAACGGCCGCCCGACCCTCTGGCAGCCGGGCACCGACC
>JAGRGI010000111.1 GCA_020445565.1 Chromatiales bacterium | reverse complement strand
GCCCAGGGAAACAGGAAGGCGATCTCAAGGTCGAAGATGATAAACAGGATGGCGACCAGGTAGTAACGCACGTCGAATTTCATGCGGGAGTCCTCGAAGGCCTCGAAACCGCATTCATAGGGCGAGAGTTTCTCGCTATCGGGCCGATGAGGACTTACCAGCTTACCCACCAGTATCGGCACGATACCGAACATGACGCCGACACCGATAAACACCAGGATTGGAAGATAATTTTCCAGCATGGCTACCCCTACAACCGGTCTACTCGGCCTGAGCCGGTTGCTCGTTTGTCTCGTGTAATGGCTGCCCGGAAGCGACGGGCTCGATGCGTTAATCGCGGCGCCCCGCACCCTGCTGTTTTTATTACCGGCAGAATGCAAAGCCCGCCCAGTCTAGTGCACCGACAACTTTTGTGTCAAGCCGACAGGGAAGCAAATACCCCTTTCATAACAACAACTTACGTCATTCATGGGGGCATAAAAAAGCGGTATCGCGAGTTTTATCGCGATACCGCCTGGATTTGGTGCCGACGGCCGGATTTGAACCGGCACGGCTTGCGCCACCGCCCCCTCAAGACGGCGTGTCTACCAATTTCACCACGTCGGCTGCGTTCTGGATTCGATCGTCTAATTTACCGCCGGCACGTCACTGCTTGGTGCGGCGGAGGGCGCCCCCTGATCGGTCTCCGGCACTGCGGGCACCGACTCGATGGGCGCCGACTGCTGCACGGCCGGGGTCACCTGCTCCATCAGGGTGACGGGCTCGCTCTTGCTACTGGCCATGTAAGCCAACAACAGACTGTTCGCGAAGAACAATGCCGCAAGAATTGCCGTTGTACGCGTAAGGAATGAGCCCGCACCACGGGCACCGAAAACCGTGGCAGACGCGCCACTACCGAAGGCGGCACCGGCATCGGCCCCCTTGCCATGCTGAATCATCACCAGGCCAATCAGCCCCAAGGCGATGGCCACATGCAGCACCATCAGTATCGTTTCCATGGTATACGCTCTACGCTTGCGCTCAGTTGGCGGCTCGGCAGATGGTCAAAAACTCCTCAGCCGCCAGGGAGGCGCCTCCGATCAGACCACCATCGATATCGGCCATTGAAAACAGCTCGGCGGCGTTTGCACCCTTGACACTACCGCCATACAGAATCCGCACACCTTCGGCCACACCGGCATCGGCCTTGGCCAGACGCTCGCGAATGAAGGCGTGAACCTCTTGCGCCTGATCCGGAGTGGCTGTCTTGCCGGTGCCTATAGCCCACACGGGTTCGTAGGCAATGACACCACGGGCAATGCCGGCAATCCCCACGCGCGCCACCACGGCATCGAGCTGGCGACCGACGACAGCCTCGGTCGTACCGGACTCACGCTCTTCGAGCAATTCACCGACACAGAGTATCGGCACCAGACCGGCCTCCAGGGCAACCGCGTATTTTTCCGCCACCAGCTCGTCAGTCTCACCGTAGAGGGCGCGGCGCTCCGAGTGACCGACAATCACGTACTTACAGCCGAAGTCCAGCAGCATGGCTGCGGAGATTTCCCCGGTGAAGGCACCTTTGGGCTCGGTGGAGAGATTTTGCCCACCCCAAGCAACGGAAGAACCGGCCAGACTGTCGGCAACACCAGGAATCAGGATATAGGGGGGACACACGACGATTTCCGCCATGCTCACCGCACCGCTTCCGGCCTTGATTCCTTCGATCAACTCCGCTGCCTCGGCCTTGGAGCCGTTCATTTTCCAATTGCCTGCTACCAGGGGCTGTCGCATCGTTCCTCTCTACCCAGGTGGTTCGAAAGACGCGGTACTTTACCGACGAAGCGAGCGGGGCGCAACTGCGAATGACGAAAACCGCCACCTCCGGTCAGTTTTTGCGATTTCTGCCGATGACGGTGCGCATTGCCGTCCGTGCAGGCGGCGATGGCGGCTCCAAATGCTTCATGGTCAGTAGAGGGGGTAAGTGGTATCCACCTCATCCACCCCCTTGCCGCGGCCGGGTGGCGATAGCCAAGTGTAAGTGCGCATGCGGCTGGGCGGAACCGGTCCGACCAGTGAAGGGAGCTCACCCAGACGAACACCTTGGCGCACCAGGAACGAGATATAGGTGTGACGAATGCTTTCCGGAAGGACCTCATCGGCCCTGTCCAGACCAGCATCGTGGGCGGAAATGGCGATAAGCCCTTCGATGTCTTCGTCGGTATAAGGATATCCGTCGACGTGGGTCAATACGCGCTGCTGAGCTGAGGTGGCACGCCCCTCCACCTCACGCAGATAGGCCAGCAAGGCCGGGGACATTTCCAGGCGCCGACGGGCTCCCTCGGTCACCTCCACGGAACCCTCCTGTATATCCAGATCGCCCCAACGAAGATTGCGTATCTCGGAGATCTGCAAACCACTGATCAACAGACCCACCACCAAACGCCCCTCTTCTCCGGAAGATCGCAGCAGCGCCAGTACCTCGCGCGCCGACAACTCCCTGGCCTCTGCCGCAGCGCCCTGATGAGGCAAACTGAGGTTGGGGCTGCGATCAAGCTGTTCGGTGGGCTTCTGCGTCAGTGTGAGATCGACCTCGGGAGCCGGCATGCCGGCTCGAGAGCGCGGCGGCTCGCCGATATGCTGGAAGATCTGCACCGGCGAATCGGAGGACGTCCGCTCTTCCCGGGCGAGGTAGTCAAACAGGCGCAGAATCAGGAAAGAGGCCAGCAAGGCAACAATAGCCAGTTTTGCCAGATCGGACCAGACGAACGCCCCCTGCGCCCTCTCCGGGCGATAGGGAGGCTCCACCAACTCCACGCGGGTCTCCATTCCGCCCTCGTTCACATCCATGGACAAAAGCTTTTCCTTCACCTCCCTGGACAAGAGCTCCAACTGGTCCAGCTCTTCGGTGAGCCCCTGATATTCACTGTGCCGGGTCGAAAACACGGCCGCCTTGCTCTTTTGCTCGGTCAATCGCTGTTCCAGATTCACACGTGACGAACGGGCATCGAGCAACGCCCTGCGCACGTCCTCCAAGCCGCGCCGCTGTGCCGCCTCGGTCGACTCGGAAATGCTCTGCTGGAGATTGGCAAGACGCTCCTGCATCTTGCGCGTCTCTGGATTGAGCCGCATATACGTCGCAGTGTATTTCTTACCGAGCCCGGCAAGCTGCTCGCGCAGCTGCGATGCCTCCAGCTTGAGTGCATCCAGCGCTGTTTGATCCTCCTGAAGAACGAACGGAATGCCCAACTCCAGGGATTCCCGCGCCGATTGCATGCGCGATTCTGCCTCGACCTCTTTCTCCTTGGCCGTCGCCAGGGCGCTGGTGAGCTGTTTCAGCTCGGCCAGGACCTGATTCTCTCCTCGCTCCAGGGAAACGACGTCGTTGTCGCGCCGGAAGGTCTCCAATTGCGCGCGCTTGGCGGCCAGCTTTTCCGTCAACACCGCATCACGTTTGACGGCCTCGTTGTAGGCGCTTTCGTTGCGTACCTCGCCAGTCGATTCGCGCCCCGAACGATATATCTCGTACCAGGAATTCAGCAGTTCATACAGGAACTGGCCATCCTGTCCCCTGGCATACAGACGCACCATATCCCCTCCTGCCGGAGAGGCGTCCACCATAGCCAGCAAATCATCCACCTTGGGCGCGGGTGCCACCGCATCCAGGGCACCTCGATCAACCAAATGCCGGTAGACCTTTTCGAACAACCCCCGGGAAACCAGCCCTTCAAGGTCTTCCACCGAATACCCCTGAACCAGCGAGGTTTCATCCTGCAAGCTGCCCGCGGATATTCGCAGCACGGCTTCCGAGCTGTATTCCACCGGCCGTGTCCATTGGTAGAGTGCCCCGACAGCAACGATGAGCGCAAACACGCCAAGAAACAGGCCGATTCGCCCGGAACGGGGGCCTCGCGAATCAACGCGAGCACGCATGTGCGGCGGCTCGGGGTAGGGATGCGCGCCGCGTACTACGGGACCTTCCAAAGCGGGGCGTTGATCGTGCATAGTGTGCCGTCGTGTTCAGAAATTGTCGCCAACTCGACGCCGCATAGCCGGTTCGCTACACTGCGGGCGAGGCCTTGCCGAGTGGCTCCGGCCGCATTCGTCCCTTGGGAGGGAGAAAGCGAGATGCGACGCGTCATATTCAATCAGAAAGGAGGCGTAGGAAAAACCACCATCGCCTGCAATCTTGCGGCGATCAACGCCCACCTGGGCCGCCGTACACTGGTGGTGGATCTGGATCCGCAGTCCAACTCCACTCATTATTTGCTTGGCAAGCCACCGGAAGAGCTATCGGCCACCCTGGCCGATTTCTTTGACCAGACCATTTCGGTCAGGTTCTCTCGCAAACCACTATCGGAATTCATCATGGCCACGCCGTGGCCTGGCCTCGATATCCTGCCCGCCCACCCGGAGCTGGAGAGCATGCAGGACAAGCTACTCGCTCGGCACAAGATCTACAAGTTACGGGACGGACTGAACAAGCTAGAGGATTATCAGGACGTCTTCATGGATACGCCGCCAGCGATGAACTTCTTCACCCAATCCGCGTTGATCGCCGCAGACCGCTGCATCATTCCCTTTGACTGCGATGATTTCGCCCGACGCGCGCTCTACGGCCTGATGGAAGCCGTGGAAGAGCTGCGCGAGGACCATAATCCGAATTTGCGCGTGGAAGGCATCCTCGTCAACCAGTTTCAGGCCAACGCCAGACTGCCACAACGGCTGGTGGCGGAACTCGAAGACGAGGGCCAGCCGATGCTGAAGACGCGGCTATCGCCGTCCGTCAAGGTTCGTGAGTCCCATGACGCCTACAAGCCGTTGATCCATCTGGACCCGAAACACAAGCTCACCGGAGAGTTCCTGGCCCTCTACCAGGAACTGCACCCCAGCACCGCCGGGGCTTGAATCACCATGGAACTGCCCTTCAGCGAACGACCCGGCTGCCACGAACGGCACCTGCGCCGGCGTTGGAACAACCCATTGTTCCCGGCCGAGGAACGCGAAGTAGAGTGGCAGGACGTCGTCACCGCCCGGGCCGCGGACGAGAAGGAGATCGAGGACTTCGGCAATCAGCTGACCGCTCTCTTCGAGCAGGCATCGACATTGGCAGCCAACGTACAGAGCGATGTAGTGCTCGACCTCAAGGAACGGGCCGACCAACTCTACGAGATCGCCTGCGGGCTGGGCAGCGGCAATTACGAAAAAGAAAAATCCGCGCTCAAACGCTTGATCGCCGCCATCATGAAGGCCGTGTGGCAAGGCGCCCAGGGCGATCACGAGGCCCTTGAAAAGCTGGAGCAGGAGGATATTGCCCGAGCCCAGCACTTCGAGCTCTTATCCAATCCCTTGGTAAGCGACATCCTACGGCCGGATTCGCCCATCAAGCCCCACCAGCTCGCGGCCACCCTGCTCAGCCAGAGCGAGGAATCCCTGCGCCAGGTACTGCCCGTATTCGACCAGGATCAAACTGACAGCCTGATCGCGTCGGCGCGAACCCTGCTGGAGACCCGTCACCGCGAAGGGGCGACGGTAGACAATGCCTGGATGCGCCTCGGCCTGATCGAGAACGCCGGCGACCGCTAAGGGTTTGCGCCACCAAAGCTGAGCACGCTGGTGGGGATTTTGCACCAAGCGAGGGCGATACACGCAGAGACCGCCACGGCAGAATTCATTTTTCTTTTTACAAACAATACGATAAAAGCCAGAATGACACTGGTCCGGCGCCTGCATGTCAAAATGCATCATTTGGTCGCCGGAGGTCTTTCTCATGACCAAGTCCAGCAAGAATTCCTACAAGCGCCCCGTGCTGCTCGTGATACTCGACGGTTTCGGCGCCAACCCCGACCGTACCGACAATGCCGTCGCGCTGGCACGTACACCCCGCCTGGATCACTATTTTTCCCGTCATCCCAGCACCTTGATTCAGGCATCGGGACCTTCCGTCGGCCTGCCTGACGGCCAGATGGGCAATTCGGAAGTGGGTCACATGACCCTTGGCTCCGGCACCGTGGTGAAGCAGGATCTGGTGCAGATCGACGCGGCGATCGCCGATGGAAGCTTCAAATCGAACGACGTCTTGCGCGAGGCGATTTTCACGGCACGCGCCCGTAACCGTCCGGTACACCTCCTGGGTCTGGTATCCGACGGCGGCGTTCACAGCCACGTCCGACATCTCATTGCCCTCATCGATCTGTGTCGGGAGATGGGTGTAAAACCCCTGGTTCATATGGTTACCGATGGCCGCGACACCATCCCCAAATGCGCCAAGCGCTATCTGCCCGAAGTCGAAACGGCCCTCGCGGCCGCTGGGGGCCGGATCGCCACCCTGGTGGGTCGCTATTTCGCCATGGATCGTGACAATCGTTGGGACCGGGTCGAACGGGCCTGGCGCGCGATCGTGGTCGGCAACGGTCGCTCGGCCGCTCACGCCGAAGAAGCCATATCGGCGGCCTATGAGACAGGCCACACCGACGAATTCATCCGCCCCTTTGTGATCGACGGCTATCGTGGTATGACGCCGGAGGACGTGCTGATTTCGTTCAACTTCCGCAAGGACCGGCCGCGCCAGATCGTGGCCGCCCTGGCAGACCCGAATTTTGCCGGCTTCGATCGCGGCGATTGTCCACGAGCAAGGGTCACCTGCATGATGGAATACGACCCTGCCCTCAAACTGCCGGCCGCCTTCGCGCCGGAGCAGCCGAGCGTAACCATCGCCGACGTTCTCAGCAAGGCGGGCTTGGCGCAGTTTCACTGTGCCGAAACCGAGAAATATGCCCACGTCACCTACTTCTTCAATGGAGGGCGGCGAGAAGTCCTTCCCAAAGAGGTCCAGAAGTTAGTCCCTTCACCCGATGTCGCCACCTACGATCTCAAACCGGAAATGAGTGCGCCTGCGGTGGCAAATGCCGTCATCGACGCCATGGCAAGCGGTCGATATCCCTTCATTGTGGTGAACTTCGCCAACGGTGACATGGTGGGTCATACCGGCATCCGCCATGCCGTGCTGCGAGCGGTGGAAAGCCTCGACCAGGAAGTGGGCAGGGTGTTGGACGGCGCACGACGATTGGGCTATTCCACGATATTGACCGCCGACCATGGCAATTGCGACCAGATGATCGACCCGGAGACCAAGACCCCTCACACCCAGCATACCCGCAACCCGGTCCCCTTCCTGGTGATCGACGACAGGCCCCGCCGTCTGCTCGGCGGTGGCGGGCTTGCCAACGTGGCACCGACGGTGCTGGAGTTGATGGGCCTGCCGAAACCCGATGCAATGACGGGCGAGTCGCTGCTTGCACCTGCCGCCTGAGGCGCAAGCCGTTCAGTTCAATTGAATCCGCTGCCCCCAGGGCACGGTTCGCTTGCCTTTGACCAGCCAAACCGTGCCATAGGCCGGTTCCTGCGATGGAAATTCACCGTTGGCATCGGTGAAATAGACCAACAGATCCGGCTGTCGGTCTTGGCGGCCGATCCAGTCGAACACAGGACGAAAGTCCGTCCCCCCGCCACCGGACAGATCCTCGGGTAATTTGAGTTCTTCCCAGGGCTCGAAGCACCAGGGACCGTCCTCAGAGATCGCCGAATCACAGGCCAATAACGTGACCCTGGCGCGCATCTGCCCCTTGATGGCATTCACTTCCGCGGCAAATTCCCGCAATTCACGGTCCTGAACCGATCCGCTGGTATCCACGGCCACGACGACGTCCAATTGGCTGCTGCGCAATGAGGGCAGAATCGCGTTGCCCTCCCGGCGGGACGGACGCATGTAGCTGTAGTCATCTCGCGCCACCGCCGTCATATAGCGCGCCAGCAACATTCTCCACGGCAACTGCGGTTGCAGCAGATGATCGATCATCCGCGCCAACAGCCCCCCCAGCTTACCTGCCTGCATGGCCTGCTGAGCGGCACCCGCCATACGCTGCTGCCACTGGATCTGTAGCGTTTCGCGCTCGCCGCCAGACAGGGGAGGCGGTTGCGGCACGCCGCCGCTATCCGGATCGGCCTGCCCCCGACCTGCGCCCTGACCACCGTCGTCCTGACCTTCGGAATCCCCCTTTGGCGGCGGATTTTCGCGATCTTGAGGTTGCGGGGGCGGGGGTTGATCTCCCGTGTCGCCCTCGTCGTCGTAGACATGCCTGTCCATGGGCTCATCGGCAGTGTTTTCGTCGATATAGGGGTAGATCTCTTCCGCCGTCATACCCTCGAATCCGTCATCGTAGAGGGCACCGGGAGGAGGCTTGAGTCCGTCGCCAATCAGCAAGGGATTGATGGCGTAGTCACAGGCCACATCCCAGCGCATGCGGTTGCGATGTCCGCGGCGGGCAAAATGGGACAGGGCGCAATGCAGGGCCTCGTGGGAAACCACGAACTGCACCTGATCGTTGCTCAGGGATTCGATGTAGTCGGGGTTGTAATAGAACTTGCGGGCGTCCGTGGCAGTGGTCGGACACCACTTGGGGTCCGCCGCCACCACAGGAAGACGCAGTACCAAGGCGCCCAAAAAGGGCTTGTCGATGATCAGCTTGGTACGCGCACGGGTCAAGCGGGTCTGTGCATCATCCGCCATGGCAATTCTTCACTCAAACATCACGTCGGCCACAGTCTGTGCCCATTCGCTGAATTCCGGCACCTGAAACAGCGATTCACCGACGGCGCGATACATGTCGTTGACCAACATCACACCCATCTCCTTCTGGCGAAAACGCTTGGCGTAACTCAGGATTCGGCCGTGAACGATGCCGGCATCCGCGGTATCTTTGGCGCGAATCGCGCGCCCCACCAAGGCCGCCGCAACCGCGTATTGCAGGTCGATTGCCTTAGGCACCGGCACTTCGTCACCGGCCAAAATGGCATCCAGATCCGGCAGATTGTCCAGATTTTCCACAAAGGCATTCAGTTCGATTCCCGCCGCGGGCCCCACGCAGGCTTGCAGACTTCCGGTGAGCAGGGCAGGCTTTTCGTGAAACTTCTGCAAAGCCCGGTGAGCGAACTCCCAGGATCGCGGAGAGGGAAACGCCACCGGGTTATGGGCTGGATCGAAGTCGAACAGCAACTCAGGCCGGAATCGCAAAAAGGCGATGACTCGCTCGTCAATCCCTTTGCTGTAGGCCCAGGCGACCCAGTCATCCAGATGGGTCTCCACCTCGAAGTGGGAAAAACGGTTTGCCAGGGGGGCCGGCATGGTGTACGTGACGCCCCGATCGCCTTGCCGGTTGCCGGCAGCGAATATCGCCCAGTGCTCGGGAATCACGTAGGCGCCCAAGCGCCGGTCCAAAATCAACTGATAGGCCGCAGCCGATACACTGGGTGGAGCGGAGGTTATCTCATCCAAGAACAGGATACCGCGGCTGCCATGCCGTTCGGCATCGGGCAGCATCGACGGCACCGCCCATTCCACTCTATCCTCCACACGAAAGGGGATACCGCGCAGATCGCTGGGCTCCATCTGCGAAAGCCGAATATCGATGACCGGTGCGCCATGACGCGCCGCGATCTGCGCCACCATCTGCGACTTGCCCACACCGGGAGGCCCCCAAAGCATCGCTGGCGTGTGGTGGCCGGTTTCAGCGCTCAGGAACTCCTGCTCCAGAACGCTCATGAGTTGTGCGGGACGCATAGCTTAGCCTTTGTCTGAATTCATCGTTTTAGCAAATGCTGAAGTATACCGTTTCACCTGGGGTTTACACTCGGATAAAGCGTATCGCATCGCAAACCGGCACCGCCCACACCAGCCAACGCCATGCGAGAAGGCCAGCCGAGCCCATTGGCGACAAACCGACGCACCAAAATAGTGCTTTTGGGTCTCACTTGATCTTGATCGCTCAAGGGGCTGGATTGTCGAAGTAAACCGTAATATTCTAATGCCCGCTTCGGCAGCCGGCCATCTACCCCCGGTCGGCGTTTGCCAGGCTGTTGCCCGCCGCCATCGGGTCGGTCCCAGGCTAGGTTCACAGATCGACGCCTAGGTATACCGAGCATAACCGTGCGGGTCGAAAGGGGGGATCCCATCCCCGATCCCACCGAAAAATGTTTCCTATGACCGAGCGGTGGTGCTTCGGAACCCGCTCCAGCGGCTTGTCGCACCTGCGCAAGCTGTGGAATAATGCTCGGTTAAGGTTTTTCACAACTGTTTGGCGATTGGGAGACCACGATGGATCAGACCTACTACGACACCGTCACCAAAATGGAGCAGGCTGGCGTGGACGAGCAGTACCAGATCGGTTGGATGGAGGGCTACCTCCGCAACCCGAAGGTCGAAGAACAGCGCATCACCGATGCCTATGAGGCCGGCTATGAAGACGGCATCAATCGGGTGAGCGACAATTTCCAGAGCTGGGTGAAGTAAGCGCTTGCGGCACCTGCCGCAACCCGACCTCACAAGGGATGGAAATGCAAAAGGGCGGTGAATTCACCGCCCTTTTGTTTTGTCGCAAAAATCAGCCGGATACGCAGGAACGCGAATTATCCGAGCAGATCATCCACGGATGATTCGAGCTTCTGGACCACGTCGGGGGCATCCTTTTCCATCACCTGATCGATTACCCAGCGATTCATGTGGGGGGCATCCCCTTTGTTCATGATCGCCTGGCATTTCACCCCCAGCAGGCGCAGAAAGGAATAGCCCGGACCGGCTTTGGTAAAGGAGTACTCTGAATACTCCTGCAGGCGTTTGTTCAAGGTTTTGGTGAATCCGGTGCGGTAGTCGCCGGGACCGAACAGATCAACGGCATTGTCTTCCACGTGGTCGGTAGCACGGCTGGCGAAGGCGTTGACGAAAAACTCGCGCTCGTCCTCTGGCATTTCGCGCAAATAGGCCAGACGATCAACCACCTGGACGCCAAACGCCAGATATTCGCAGATGATGGCGATGCGCTGACCATCCGAGGTGTAAACATAATCCTCGCCGTGCAGCGTCTTGGCCTTGTCCAAAGCCAAACGCCAAAGGATGAAGGCCAGCGCCCCGGCATGATCGCTCAGGGTCTTTTCCGTGGCCTCGTTTCGGCCGGAATCGTGCCATCGGCTCTTGATGCGTAGTGCCACTTGTGCCTCTCTCACTGCAACCCGGCCAAGGTTCGCTGGCCGCCGCAATCGGACTGGTTTAGAATATCCGAGTATTTTACTAAGCTTTTCCAAAGGGGAAAAGTCACCGCGGAGGACCGGCACATGGCCCTGGACCGTGAATCCCTGCGACAGATCGTTCAACGCAACTGCGACATCGCCGATGCACGCTTTGAACCGGGCTTTACCATCTGCGTGTATCTACTCAAGATGCGCGAATATTTCCGCTGGCAGCGGGGCTTCAGCTATAACGATCCGTTACCCAAGGAGCTGGTCAGTGATTGGCTGGGAGAACAAGAGAGCTATTGGGAGACTCTGGAGCAGGAGGAGTTTCAATCCATGGCTATCGCCGGTGAAGACTTCGACCCTTTCCAATCGGATGCCATCAATGCCCGCCTGAATCCTCACGGTTTGGTCTACAGCGGCGGATATGGACATTTCTGCAAGCCGCATTTCTTTCTCGCTGAGCTGGTGCGTCGCGAGACCTACGGCGACACCGAGGTCTACATCAGCGGCCGGGAATTGGCACGCGACCTCACCGCGCCTTCGGCCATGAATCTGGGCGATCGCGTCTATCTGCGCGGCGAGGCCCTGCGCCGCTCCGTCTGGGAGCGGATCGAGAACTGGCGCTGGAGCAAGGCCGACAATGCCATGGGCCGCTGCCTGGCCTTGTACGATCTGGATACCGACACCGAAGCCGCCCTGGACCGCATGAGCGCTGACCAGATGCACTTTGTGCTCTGGCACGAATTGGGCGAGGCTCGGGTTTCCGCCTTGCTGGGCAATGACTGGAACACCATGTTGAGCAGCCTTCCTCGCACGGGAACGGAACTGATGGTCCGCGTGGTCAGAGACAATCTGGCCGACTGCCTGGTCACGGTTCCCGAACTCGTGAAGGACGGCCGCTCGAAATTGATCCACGGTTATTTCGGCACCCACAGTCCCATGCGACGCAAGATGTTCCCTGCCCTGGAGGCCGCTTACGATTCCTGGCGCGCGGGCGGCGACATCGATGAACTGAGAGAAGTTGCGGAGACCGGCGCCAAGCACTGGACGCGGGTAGCCACAGACCTGATTTCCCTTTTCAGCACGGGCGGCGATCCCCTGCCGCTTTTGGACGCCCGCCTGCGTGAGGCAACCTTGTAACGCCATGCAAAACCAAGTATCCATTCCCAAGCCGCCGGTTCGTTTCCTGGAAGCCGCCCCCAATAGTTTCATCTATGAAGTCAGGAACGCCCTGCCGGCGGAACAATGCCGCGAGATGATCCGCCGTTTCGAGGCCAATCCCGGGCAGCAGTACCAGGGCCGCATCGGACAGCAGATGTCCCAGGATACCGACATCAAACGCTCCACCGATCTGGTCGTAAGCGACAAGACCGATTGGAAGGACATCGACAACTGGCTGTTCGCCTCACTTGCCAGGGTCATTGCCGAATTCCGACAGAAATTTCCCTACTTTCAGGGTCGTTTCAAGGATTCGGGCTATGCCATACAGCGTACCTATCCGGGAGAGTTCTATCATTGGCACATAGACGGTGGCAGCCATTCGTTTGCCGCCCGGCAGTTGGTGGTTGTCTGGTACCTCAACGACGTACCCGGCCCCGGTGGCGAGACCGAGTTCGCCTTTCAGGGCGTGAAGGTTCGTCCCGAAGAAGGCAAGATGGTGCTATTCCCGCCGTTCTGGACCCATGAGCACCGTGGCGTGACGCTGGAGCAAGGGGTCAAATACATTGCCACCACCTGGGTAGTGTTTGGTTGAGACGATTCCATGGCCAGACGACAACTGCTTGGAGTGATCGAGTTCGGCGGCTATCCGAATTTCACTCCGCTTTATGAGCGGCTGGGGTACCAAGTAACGCTGGTAAACTCAGTGCGCAAAGCACTAAGCCAGATGAAAAAGCTCACGCCTGACGTGGTCGTCGCCGAATTCAATTTCCAATCGGATTTTCGCGACCGCTCAAGCAGCCTGGAAACGCTGATGGCGCCGTTGGGCAGACTCCCCGACACCAAACTCATCGTGTTCTACGAAAAAGATAACGAGGAGAAGTTCGAACAACGTTTTCGCAGCCTTTTCGACGTTCACGCCGCCCTGCCCTACCCAATCGACGAGGCTGCCCTGGAGACGGCGCTAAGTTCCATTCTCGATTGAACCATCCAGAAAACGTTGCAAAACGGCGGCAACCTCGTCTTCCTGCCGGCCGGCGCATCCAATCACCGGCCCCACGCTAAGGCGCGCCTGGGAACGTCGCCAGACAGCCGCAACCACCTGGCCCTCGCCACGCACACCTGTCAGGCGTACCGGGTAAAGGGAAGCGCCGTTGCGACACGCCAGACGCACCGCGCCGCGCTTGATCGGCCTGGGAGGATCGCTGTCCAAGTGGATCTTCCCGTGGGGAAACAAAGCCACCACCTCGCCATCAGCCAGTTTCTTCAGCGCCTCGCGCAAGGCTCGCTCGGGCCTTCCGTCCCGGTCTACCGGTATACAGCCCACCGCCTTGAACAGCCAGTGCAAACCCGGCCGCAAGAACTGCTCCCTGGCAATGATGAAACGCAGAGGCCGGGGGCTGGCAGCGGCCAGCAGCAAGGGATCCAAACCCGACACATGATTGGACACCAGCACGGCGCCACCGCTCACTGGCAGGGGTATGCCGGGATAGTCGAATCGGTGAAATCGCTCACAAAACAGGCGATTCACACCGTCAAGGAAATTCAGGACCGGATGCCCCCAGTCTGTTCCGCGACGACGATGGGCCGCACGCAGAAACAGGGCGCCAAAAATAAAAAGAAGACCTGCCGACAACCAGCCGATCATCCCGGCGCGGCCATCCAGATCAGCGCTGCCATGCGTCCGGTAACGCCATCGCGCCGATAGGAGAAGAAATTTTCCCTCTCCTTATAAGTACACCAGTGACCACCATACACGCTGCGAACACCCACTGCGCCAAGACGGCGGCGCGCCAAGGCAGGCAGGTCGGCCAGCCAATGGCCGGGGCGCCAGTGCAGAAACGCGCCGCTCGTCCCGGCGTCCTGATCAACGAATGCCGAGCGCACATCCTCTCCCACCTCGAAGGAATCCGGCCCGATACAGGGGCCCAGCCAGGCCAGAACATCATCACCCGCCTGCCCCATGGAAGCGACTGTGTTCTCTAGCACACCCGCCGCGAGACCACGCCAACCCGCATGGGCCGCCGCCACCCGACTGCCATCACGAGTGCTGAACAGCACCGGCAGACAGTCGGCCACCATGATTGCGCACACTTTGCCGGGCTCGTCGACCACCACGCCGTCGGCCTCGCAATCGCCACGTCCCCTGGCGATATCACAGCCGTGCATCTGATGCAGCCACAGCGGATCCGTCGGCAGGGACAGCCGCCGCAACAAGGCTGCCCGATTGGCCTCAACCGCCTGCGAATCATCACCTACGTGATCCCCCAGATTGAAGGAATCATATGGGGCCTGGCTCACACCACCCTGGCGCAATGTAAAGGCCGCGTGCACGCCAGGCGGCGCCGGCCAGGCGGGTACGATGATTCGTGGATCGACGTTCATATCCTCATTTTGCTGGAATCATTATTGGAACACATCATCTCGGTCGCTACGCAACGCCTCCAGCAATCCCTGCAAGTCCGATGGTCGCGGCGACTCCCATTCCATCCATTCTCCGGACAGCGGGTGATGCAAACCCAGCCTGCGGGCATGCAACGCCTGTCGATTGAAACCACGCAGCACGTGGGCCAACGGTTCACTCACCCCCTTGGGCACCCTGGCGGGTTTGCCATACACAGGATCACCCACCAGCGGGTAGTGTAAATGGGCGAGGTGCACACGGATCTGGTGCGTCCGGCCGGTCTCCAATCGCACCTGCAAGTGGCTGTGGGCGCGAAACCGTTCGCGCACCGAAAAATGCGTCACCGCCGGTTTTCCGCCGGCTACCACCGCCATGCGCTTGCGGTCCACGGGGTGTCGACCGATATTGGCCTCCACTCGCCCACCCGCAGTCATCACCCCGACCACAATAGCCTCGTATTCACGCGCAAATGCCCGCGCTTGCAGCGCCGCCACCAGATGCGTGTGGGCCGGCAGGGTGCGCGCCACCACCAACAAACCGCTGGTATCCTTGTCGAGTCGATGTACCACGCCCGCCCTGGGTACGGCAGCCAGTCCAGGGTCGTGATGCAACAGCGCGTTTACCAGGGTGCCATCGCGATTGCCTGCGGCTGGGTGCACTACCAGACCGGGAGGCTTGTCCACCACCAATATATGATCGTCCTCGAACACCAAGCTTAGCGGAATAGCCTGGGGCCTATCCTGCTGCAGAGGCTCAGCCTCCACCTCCATTGTGATTTCCTGTCCCTCGTACACTTTATCCTTGGCCCGCAACACCTCACCGTCAACTTTGACACGCCCGGCCTTCACCCATTGCTGCAAGCGGCTGCGGGAGTAGTCGGGGAATAAAGCGGCCAAGGCTTGATCGAGCCGAATTGCAGACATTGACTGCGGCACCGGCACTTTAAATTGACATGCACTCGCCTTCACGACGTTCCCATGGTTGACACATCTCGAAACCTTCAGAGCATAGCGCCAATGGTTACGCAGATGCACTTGGGCAAAACAGTGGGTTTGGCGCTCAGGGAGCAGGGTGCTGACAATTCCCTTTCACGGCATCCGACCCTAGTGCTCTGACATAGGGTATCGCCCCTCAATGACTCCCCCCAAACCAGAGTTTGGCCGGTCAAAAGCCCCATCGCCCCCATCCATGGCAACTTCGCACATGTGAAGTTCATAGCAAAAACAAAAATTTGGAGTTGCAACCCACTGCAAAGGTGCTAGCCTGCATGGTAGGAGTTTTAGTTCCTGGTTACCCCGAAAGCAACGGGTATCCTCCGGGCCGCATTCTCCAAAAATAACAGAAAAGACCGCGAATCTGAATGCACTCGACCTTCAGAATTCAGTATCCACAAATCCCTAATGTTGGATACCTGAGGTGATCGCACGCAAATAGCCCAAGGTATTTACGATGCCCGCAATCAATGGGATTTTTACTCTCCGGCGAATTCGCCAGTGCGAAATTGCGATTCTGCTTGCCCTGTTGCCCACCGTCGCATTTGCAGATCAAGTGAGCTTTTCAGATTCAATCACTCTGGAATTGACCGAGCTGGAGCCCACCAATGACAGATTGCGTGTTCCCAGATTTGACACTCAGGGCGGTACGCGCCGGCTTGATGCCGTCACCGTCCAGTTCGGAGGATCTCTTTCCAATGGAGGTCCACTAAGCGCACCCAATACGCCGCCGCTCACCAACGGAACGGTAACAAACAATTCCGCAAATCCACAGACCTTCACTATTACCTTCCGGACTGATGCCAGCAGCTATCACGGAGAACCCTCAAGCGGCGCCCCGAGCGCCCTGATCGGGTCCGACCTCTTTCCGCCCTTTACCATCATTAGCCAACAAAGTTACACCAACCTGCCTTCTGGCGGGTCAGCGGACTACAACGCGTCCACGGCCAATGCCGCCGGAATCACTACCAATGTCGCGGCAGATCCCGAACTTGCAGAATTCGTCGGAGCCGGCGATTTCGGATACGACCTAAGTACCCGGATTTTGCAATCCATAAGCGGTGGCGGCGGCAATATTGCCTTCAACATCAATACCTATGCCAGCGCCAACTTGACCGTCACCTACGATTTCACTGTACTGGACGATACGGACTACGGCGATGCCCCGGATAGCTACGGCACTACCAGCGCAAGCGGCGGAGCAAGCCACCTGCTAGGCGGCCCCTTCCTGGGGAACTGCGTTGACAGCGATAGCGGCACACTGAGCGCGGCAAGCTTTGGAGACCCGGCTGACGCGGACGATAACGATGACGGCGCCGCAGGAAATGGCACGGTTACCGGCACCTGTGCCACCCCTGGCGATGACGAAGACGGCGTTACGTTCACCACTCCACTGATCGCAGGGACAACGAATTCTGGTGTACGAATTTCCATGCCGCTAGCAGCTTCCCCGGCCGGCTGCTTCGTGAATGCATGGATCGATTTCAATGCGGATGGAGATTTCAACGACGCAGGCGAACAAATCACGACCAACCAATCATTGACACCCAATGCCAGCCTACTGCCTTTGGACAATTTTCTTGTTGCCGAAACCGGTCCGGCCACCCCGTACAGCACTTACGCCCGTTTCCGCTGCTATGACGCGGAACAGGTATCTCCCTCTCCCACCGGCAATGTAGTCAACGGCGAGGTAGAGGACTATCTGGTGACGATCGAGTCACCGCCGAGCGGCCTACCGCGTGATTACGGCGATGCGCCAGACGATGCAGCGGGAACTGCCCAACAGAACTACAACACGACACAGGGAGACAACGGCCCCAGCCACACGATTGGCAATACCTTCCTGGGGGCTTGCGTCGACAGTGATGACGGTACCCTGCAGAACAGTTCGGCGACTGCCGACGACACCGCCGCGGGTTCTGCAACAGGCAGCTGCGCGGGCGGGGACGAAGATGGGGTAACCATCCCTGCACTGGTCGTTGGTGAAAGCGCAGACAGCATCCAGATCTCCATGCCTGCAGCCGCCTCCGCTGGCACTTGTTTCATCACGGCCTGGATCGACTTCAACAACGATGGGGACTTCGCCGACAGTGGTGAAGAGATCGTCAGAAATGAGCCATTTGCCGCCGCCAGCGGGACATCTAGCTTACCTGCATTCAGCGTTCCTGATGCCGGCGTTCCCTTACCTTACACTACCTATGCCCGCTTTCGTTGCTATGAGAGCCTGCAAGCAGCCCCCGTAGCAACCGGTAACGTAAGCAATGGCGAGGTGGAAGACTACTTGGTTCAGATAAATTCGGACACGCCGCCTCCCCCACCACCAACCGCCAGCGTGCCAGGACCAATCGGGTTTGCGCTGATACCATTAGTCTTGGGACTGGCGTGGGCCGGCGGGAGAAAACTCGACGATGCAGGGTCACAAGATGTCAAGTGCTAACGAAAGGTGTATTTCTCATCGACGCCAACGGATACTCCCGTTGGCCCCCGTGGTCCTTCGAAACCAAGTATAAGCGAGAGAAAGCCACCCTCGTCACCAACTCCAGCAAACAAGAATGTACCCTGCGGGTCCTATAAGAGATACTACCTGATACGCTAGGCGGCAATCGACGTACGAAAGAATGTTCTCGTCATGTCGACCCGACCGCCATGGGCAGACAAAAAACCCCGGCTACCTTGGGAACAAAACCGTCAGGAATGCAAACTCAGAAGCACAGTCGATAACAAGGATTCCAGACCCACCAGCTTTCGCAGTTGAATCGGGCTGCACTACGATCCTGGCGCCCATTGCACAGAGCACGGCTCACTTGGCATGTTCGATAAACAGCGACGGGGACACAAGAGGTAGTTGCAACAACGTGATGGCCAGCAAGATTAGCAGTAGGGCCGACGCTTACTGCATGAACGCATGCATCACGACAAGCGCAAATCAAATTTCGTGCATCAGCGCCGAAGAAACCCAAACGAAAACAACAAGACACTCTCCTGTTGCAACGGCTTGCCTGACAACCAATTTCCGCTGAGACCTCCCTAGTTTGTATGGACAAGCCTACAAATTTCTAGCCATCGCTTGGACTGGGCACAGAAGATAAGAGAAGGATCGGTCTTTGAAATTCGAAAATGCGGATTATCCAGAATCTGTACAAAAACGAAAAACGGTGTCACAAAAAAAAACGGCGGCCGTATAGGCCGCCGTTTTCATCGCCTTGCTGTTGCTTAGGCGGCCAGCTTACGGCGCAGGCCGAGCAGACCAAGGCCCAGAAGCGCAGCGGTACCGGGCAGAGGCACACCATTGTTGACCGGAGGAACCGGGACAGAAGTGTACGCAACGTCGATGCTGGCACTGGCATAGGTGTTGATGTCAACAGCGATGTTGCCACCGCCGCCGGAGATGGACTGCAGGATCTGGGTGCTCAGATCGTAGCCGTATTGGCCGGCACCAACGAAGGCAGCCAGATCGGCCGGGTTGGTGATGGTGATCACGACGGTGGACGCATCCAGGTGAGCCGCATTGTAGGAAGCGGTAGCTCCGGCACCCAACTGGGTGTAGCTCTGGGAGCTGATCAGGTCGAACGGGCTGAAGAAGTCAACACCGGTGAGGGCAGCAGGCGCACCGGCACTGGGGGCAGCGTGGTAGTTGCCAGCGTCGACACGGAAGCTGACGGTGAAGTCCTGCGGGTTGGCAGCGTTGTTGGTAACGGTACCGTCGCTCACCGGCGCAGTATTGGGAGCGGGCAGCGGGCCACCGTTGTCCAGAGAGGCGTTCAGGGTGATTTGAACCTGGGTCAGCTGGAGAGTGCCGCCCATGTCGTCGAACTGGTCAACTCGCAGTTGATCATCGACGGCCGTCAGCTCGGTCAGTTCCAGGGTGATGCTGTCAGAAAGGGCCGCCTGGGCATTGATACTGAAACCGACGGCAACCCCCAGGACCGCGGCGCTCAGCAGTGCACGATTAGGCATCATATTCTTATCTCCTAAGTTCTTGTTTGGAAAGTGGCCGCCTCAAGGGGCGGACCCGCTTAAAGGTTTGCTGTCCCCGCAGAAGCCAAGATACGGGATCACTGAATCTTTGAACAATCTGCTTTCTGAGCGACTGCGTAAAGCCTTTGCATTCAGGAACTACCTGTAGCCAAAAAAGCCAGCGCCGCCACTCTGAATGAACTACAGGCAAACTGTATGCCATACAACATTTATTTATTAAAAACATGATGATATATCAAAACTTGGCCACCTCGAGAGAGGGTGTTGTAAAAAATTCTGACAGCACTGGCGCGGCTTTAACAGAGGGTGAGACGCGGAAATCGGGAGTTGCATGGTTTTGAGGCTTCGAACCAAAACTCAATCAGTCCAGAATCGGCACTTCTAACTCAACCCACTTCCAAACAAGTACTTCACCTTCTCTTTCGTCGCCATCCCACACCTTCACCGAATCAGATATCCGCAGCGTTTGGGTTGTTTGATGCCCTGCGCCCATCACCAAGACTAGGGAAAACCCTAATTCATTCACTGGTTTGTTTGGTTTTACTGCATCGAAGTGGGTGTAAAGAATTCTGACACAGCCACATTTGCAGAGTTGACATGGGCAATGTCGGGACCGACCATATCGGCTTTGTTTCGACCCCAGTCACCCGGGAAATGCATTTCTAACGCGGCACATTCGGTTGTCTGTGCCCAAACCCATGAGCATGCAGCTTGGCTCATGAAAATGTGAAGAACGGGGTGAACATCCCCGGGGTTTTGACAATCACAAGGCAACTGCTCGCCTCACGATGCATGGGATGCCCGACTCTCGGGAATAGGCGACGGAGATATCTCGATCAGGCCAGGAAAGGTTCGGGCTCTTGAGATCCTCAGGACGATTGTCCCCTCCGCAGAAACGAACGAGCAGTTCCATCACAATGTATTCTTAGCATCAGCGGGAACTCAGTATGCAAACAACAACACGCTGCCCAGGCAAAGCGCGGCCGAGCTGCAAGCTCTCTCTCCTCTGTACCACCACCCTTTGTCTGGTTCTGGCGATTTTTACCCCAATTTCCTGGGCAGACAGCGTCGCTAGCCAGCCGTCCGTAGCGCAACAACGATATTCCAAGGCTCAAGCCCATTTGAAGGCTGGCGACCAACGAGCAGCCGTCATAGAGCTGCGCAACGCCGTGCAAGCGGACCCAGGATACGTTGAGGCGCGAGTATTGCTTGGGACGCTCTTCCTGGCAACGGGCGAACCCTGGAGCGCCAAGCGTGAATTGGAGGTCGCATCGACACTGGATGCCCCACGAGAGCAATGGATTGTCCCATTGGGAACGACGCTGTTGCTGATGGGTGAAGCCAATGACCTGCTGGACACTATCGATCTGCTCGAAACTGATAGCGATTCACTTAAGGCGGATATCGAAGCATTGAGAGGAAAGGCGTTTACCGCGCTAGGGAAGCTGGACGATGCGAAAGCGAGCTACGACGCCGCACTGAAATTGCTGCCAAATCATATCGCAGCGTTACTCGGTCAGGCACAGAGAGCGCTGCTTGCCAGGGATACAAACGAGGCGCAGAAATTTTGGGACAAGGCGAAAAGTCATGGCAGCAACTCAATGGAAACCTGGCAAATGGCCGGCCAGATCGCCTTCCAACGAGGTGACTTCAGACAAGCCGAATCGTTTTACAAACGGGCTGCCAGCATAGCTCCCGAATCTGCGGAGCCGATTCTCAGCTTGGCTTGGGCGTATGTCGCCGACAATCGCCTCGAAATGGCCAAGGAAATGGTGATAAAGGCGTATAAGCTGACCGCCCCCGCGTCCATCGATCACAACACGGCCCGGTACATCGACGCGCTGATTGCGGTCCAGGAGAACGACTACGACCTGGCGGATGAGCTGCTATCCGACATCCTCGCTGCCGACTCCCCGGACATCCGCGCCCGTCTGCTGGCCGCCACAGTCGCGTTCAATCGGAAGCGTTGGGAACAGGCAATCTTTCACAGTAAACGCGTACTGAACACTGATCCCAGCTCCCAAATCGCGAGAAAGATAGAAGCGGCTTCTGAGCTGTACGTGGGCGACACCGCCAGCGCGCTGAATACATTGAGGTCTGGGCCGGTCGCAGGCGCAGCCGACCCCGAATTCCTTGCCCGCCTGATCAACGCATGCGGACGATCATCACTCTATAAGGAAGGCGCGGAAACACTGCGGGCCTTGGCTGCACAGATACCCGGAAACAACCAGTCCCTTTTGGACGCCGCCAACCGGCTTGAAGAGCAGAATGTCACCGGCGCCCTTCAGGCTGTCACCGTAGCGAAATTGTCTGACGACGGCGAGGAGGTTGTGCGGCTGATGTCTAACAGCAGCCACGCAAGAGCCTTGGAAACTGCTCTCAAGCTTACTGAGACTTACCCGCAGGTCAGCTACTACTGGGACCTGCTTGGTTCCGTACAAGTGAACATCGGCCAAGCAGACGACGCTTTAACGAGTTTCAAGAAGGCGATTGAACTCAAACCTGACAACACTTCTGCGCTGCGAAATATGGCGATGCTGCACTTGCAGCGACGTCAGTGGGACCAAGCAAAGGCAGCATTTACGTCGGCGCTCGACGCCAATGCGAACGATATCGAAACGATGCGTGCCCTGGCCCATATTGCCTCTCACGAGGGAGATTCAACGAAAGCAGCTGAATGGCTGCAAAAGATACGCCAAGTTGACAAAAACGATATAACTTCGAGGAAAGACCTGGCCCGGTACTTCGTGATCTTAAACGACGCAGAATCACTGAGTGCGGTCGCCCAGGAGATACTCTCCCTGAAAGACGATGACGCCGATGCCCTCCAATGGATGGGAAATGCAGAGATCGTCAAAGGCTCTACACGCTCTGGACTGGAATACCTCAATAAAGCGGCCGAAAAGCTGCCCAACAATGCCGCATTGAGAAAACGCATAGTGGCAGCTCAACTTGCTCTCGGAATGGATCAAGAGGCCGAAAAATCTCTCGAAAAATTGGTGCAACTGTCTCCAGACGATCTTGCCGCAGCCTGGGACCTGGCCCGCCTCAAGCTTCGCAAAGACGATGTCAAGGGAGCCATAACCATCGCCAGATCCCTCCAAGCGGACCTGTCTCCGCGCATCAAGGCAAAAGGCTATGAGCTGGAGGGCGATATCGAGGCGCTGCAAGGAAACAGCGCAAGGGCGGCACAGTCCTACGAGGCCGCCTTCAACACGACCCCACTCGACAGCACCGGCTTGAAAACGGCCAGGGCTCTGGCAGGCTCCGGAAATCTCGAGCGCTATGAACCATTCCTGGGCCGTTGGGCGGATGCCTCAAAGAAAAGCACTCGGCCACTGATTCTGCTGGGAGACTTGCAGGCACATTCGGGCAAGCTGGCCAAGGCTCTCGATTTCTACAAGATCGCGCTAGAGCGCAACGAACACGATGTCCTGGCCCTCAATCAAGCCGCCGCCGTCAGTCAACTGCTCCAGAATATGGACGACGCACTCAGCTATGCGGAACGCGCCTTCGAACTTGACCCCGAGGATGGGCAGATTTCGGACACTCTCGGCTGGATACATTTCCACCGCAACGAACTGGGAAAAGCAAAGCCCCTGCTGGAAATGGCCGCCAGGAAACTACCGGGAAACCCTGAAGTAGCCTACCACTATGCCGTGGTGTTAGCTCAGTCTGGCGATCGGGCAGAGGCCAAACGTCAACTGGACACTGCCCTGGCGACAGAAAAGGACTTTGCCGACAGGAAAGAGGCAGAAAAATTGCGCGAACGGCTGTAGCTTACTCCATCAGGACACTGCTGAGCGGATACCAAGCCACGCTTTATCCGGCTGGAGCTCCAGGCCAAAAGCATGCCCAAGATCAGCAACCGCAGCGGGCCGGTATTAAATGGCCGGATTTTTTGCTCATTTGAAGTGGTAGCGAGCGACAAATCTGGCCGTTTGCACATATGTGCCGGTAAATTCCTTATTTTGGGCGAGTCCCGGGCACGCCCGCGCCCACTGTTTACGAGTTTCGCAGACTGAGTAAGGGCGACCGGTATATACTTGGGAGCTACACAATCGCGGTTCAATTGCCCAATAGGTTAAACATGCGCAGCACGACCTCGCTCCTCCTCGTTCTCGCCTTGCTGATACTTACCGGCTGTTCCGCATTCGGCGAAAAAGAGGACGAAACCCTTTCCTGGTCGCCGAGCAAATTCTATTCCGAGGCAAAGTCAGCCTTGGACGCCGACGATTACGAAAAGGCCATTGAGTATTACGAGAAGCTCCAAGCCCGTTACCCCTTCGGGACTTACGCGCAACAGGCACAGTTGGACATGGCCTATGCGTACTACAAGTCCGATGAGCCCGAATCGGCCATAGCCGCAGCGGATCGATACATCAAGCTCTACCCCAGCGACCCTCACGTGGACTACGCCTACTATTTGAAAGGGCTAACCAACTTCAACCGCGGCTCGGGTTTTCTGGAAGGACTGCTGCCCACCGACCGTTCCCAACGAGATCCTGGCGCGGCAAAGAATTCATTTGCCGATTTTTCGACCCTGGTCAACCGATACCCTGGAAGTATCTATGCGGAAGACTCCCGCCTGCGCATGATCTACCTGCGCAACAACCTGAGCATGTACGAAGTACACGTGGCCAACTACTACATGAAGCGTAAGGCCTACCTGGCAGCCGCCAATCGCGCCGAGAACGTCGTAAAGAACTTTCAGGAAACCCCCGCCGTACCCTACGCGCTCCGCGTGATGACAAACGCATACCAGGCCATGGACATGCCCGTCCTGGCGAAAGATGCCGACAGAGTCTTGGCTCAGAATTTCCCCGAGCATCCCAGCCACACCCAGGGGGCCATGCTCCCTAAGGTAGAGCATAAAGGTTTGTTTAGCTTCCTCGGCGTGCTGGACGAAAACTAGGAGAATCCCGACGCCATCGAACAACCTTACGAGTCCACACCATCATAGGCAGCTGTATGTCTAGTTCCCGCGCGATAACGGGGTACGCGGCGACCATATTTCTTTCATCGGCGCTGCTTCTGGTACTGGAAATCGTTGCCGGACGGCTGATAGCGCCGTTTGTTGGCGTGTCGCTGTACACGTGGACGGCAGTAATCGGTGTGATACTTGCCGGGCTGTCCATCGGCAATTGGTTGGGGGGAGTGTGGGCCGACCGGGGCGCCGCCAACAGGGCGGTGGGTTGGACCTTGGTCGCGTCATCGATTAGTTGCGGCTTGATTCCGCTGCTGCTTGCCTGGGTGGCGCCGGCCATTCAATCCAGCACCTTCAGCCTCCTGTCCGCCAGCCTGCTACTGGTGCTGTCTCTTTTTCTGCTGCCTGCTCTGCTGCTGGGCGTCGTCACCCCGATGCTCACAACCTTGTCCCTGCGCCTATCCGATCGAACCGGACACATCGTCGGAATGATGCACGCACTGGCTGCCCTGGGCAGCATCCTGGGTACCTTTGCTGCCGGCTATTGGCTCATACCGGCGTTTGGCAGCCGCAATGTCGTCATGGGTACGGGAACGGTACTGTTCCTGCTCGGGCTGCCCTTGTTGCGCAAGGCCAATCCCGTATTGCCCGCCACAGCCGCCAGCCTGGGGCTATTGCTGCTGGTAACCGCCGATCAACTGGATGCCTGGAAAGACCCCTGCGATAGCGAAAGCAGCTTCTTCTGCATCCGCGTCGCGGAGGAAGACTGGGCCATCCCGCCCGGAAAATTGCGTTCACTGGTCCTGGATCACCTGATGCATGGCAGCAACCATGAGACAGAACCCACTTTATTGGTTGCACCCTACCTGCAAGTGATGGATGAATTGGTACAACACCGCTTTGGCGATCAGCCCGGGTTGCGTTTTTTTTTCGTTGGGGGAGGCGCCTATACCCAGCCACGATCCGCATTGGCCCGCCACGCAGATGCCGAAGTGACAGTAGCGGAGTTGGACCCGCTGGTAACCAAGACGGCCCGCGAACGCCTGTTTGTCGACACGAACGGCATGGAAATCCACCATTCCGATGCCCGGTCAGTGCTCAGCCGTTTGCACGACCGAAAATTTGAGGTCATTGAGGGTGATGCATTCCACGACATTGCCGTTCCCTACCATTTGGTGACGCAGGAATTCGCCCAATTGGTAAGTGACCGCTTGGCTCCCGGCGGGCTTTACAGCCTGAACCTGGTGGATGCATTTCCGGATGGAAAGCTGGTTAGGGCGCTGGTGAAGACCCTGAAACAGGTGTTTCCCAACGTTCAGGTCTGGCTCGATTCGCTCCCTTCGGAACCGAGCCGGGTTACCTACGTATTGTCCGCCGGGAATCGCCCCTTTCCTGAGGTGATCGCCGCACGCCACGGGCTACCGCGCAGCTGGCTCGACATCACCGAGCCACTGATGGCCAGCGGAGTCTCCAGCGCAGACATTCCGCTCTTGACCGATGACCATGCCCCGGTTGAACAACTCATGGCCAAGTTGTTCCTTTCATCATTGGGGCGATAGCCTTCATTCCGATCAGCTGCGCCTGCAACGCGCACAGCACGGTTGCAAAACCGCAACTTATATCGCGTCTTCGTTCTGCTCGCCGGTGCGGATACGCACCACTTGTTCTACCGAAGTCACAAAGATCTTGCCGTCACCTATCTTGCCGGTACGCGCTGCGTTAGTGATAGCGTCAATACAGGTGTCCAACTGATCGTTGGTCACTACGACCTCCAGCTTGACCTTTGGCAGAAAATCCACCACATACTCAGCACCCCGATAGAGTTCCGTATGGCCTTTCTGGCGGCCGAAACCCTTCACTTCGGTGGCGGTCATGCCGGTGATGCCCACATCGGACAGGGCTTGACGCACATCGTCCATTTTGAAGGGTTTGATCACTGCCTCGACTTTCTTCATAGTCATCCTCTCTGAACAGGTTGCGGTAATCGGAAGGGAATCAAGACTCTGGAGCGCAGGGCCGGCGGCCGAAACCCGAACTTATGGGATAACGGCGATCACGCCCGAAGGCACGCAGGGTAATACGCACGCCAGGGGGGGCTTGTCGACGCTTATATTCGTTGCGATCCACCATGCGGGCTACGCGGGTAACCGTTGTGGTATCGAATCCGGAGGCCACGATCTCATCGATGGCCAGATCGCGCTCCACGTAGGCTTCGAGTATCGGATCCAGCACCTCGTAAGGAGGCAGACTGTCGGCATCTTTCTGGTCCGGAGCCAATTCAGCCGACGGCGGTCGGTCCAGGACGCGCTGAGGAATCACCGGCGAGAGACTGTTCCGGTATTCAGCCAAACGGTAGACCAGGGTCTTCGGAACGTCTTTCAACGGCGCGTAACCACCGGCCATATCGCCATACAGGGTGGCGTAGCCCACAGACATTTCGCTCTTGTTGCCCGTGGTAAGCAACATCCGTCCGAGTTTGTTGGACAAGGCCATCAGGATCACCCCACGGCAGCGTGCCTGGATGTTTTCTTCAGTGACGTCCCTTTCCATGCCCTCGAAACTGCTGGACAAAACTTGTTGAAAAGCCAGCACCGGCTCTTCTATGGGGATGACGCGGTAATCAATTCCCAGCGCCTCTGCCTCGGCCTCGGCGTCCTCAAGGCTCATGGCCGCCGTGTAGCGGTAGGGCATCATAACCACATTGACACGCTCGGCTCCCAAAGCGTCGGTGGCGATGGCAGCGGTGAGTGCCGAATCGATGCCCCCGGACAAACCGATGACTGCCCCATCGAAACCGTTCTTGCGGATGTAATCTCGCGTCCCCACCACCAGCGCACGATAGATGAGAGCTTCTTCGGATTCCGCCACCCAAACCGGGCCAGATCGCGGAATCGGCTCACCCGTTCCGGTATCGAAGGTCAATGCGTAGAGCCCATCTTCGAAGGCCGGAGCCGAGAACACCTTCCCTCCTTGCCTGCCCATCACAAACGAGCCACCATCAAACACCAATTCGTCCTGCCCTCCCACCAGGTTCACATAGACGACGGGCAAACCGGTCTCTCGTACTCTGGCAGCCACGCTGGCCTTGCGGGCGCCTGGCTTGAGACGGTCGAACGGGGAGGCATTGAGATTCACCAACATTTGCGCCCCAGCCGCCTTGGCCTGGGCGGCCGGGCCGGGAGACCAGATATCTTCACAGATGGTCACCCCGATGGACACGCCCTGCAATTCCACGACGCAGGGCTCCGTACCCGCCGTGAAGTAGCGTTTCTCGTCGAACACACCGTAGTTGGGGAGCAGTTGTTTACGGTATCGGCCAAGGATCTCTCCACACCTCAACCAGTAGGCGGAATTGAAGAGCCCCTCATCGGTGGCCTCCGGCAGGCCGACCAACACATCGATACCGAAGACACAACGGCGTATACCGGCCAGGCAATGCTCAACGCGTCGCCACAGCTCGGGGCGTAACAGCAAATCCTCGGGCGGGTAGCCGCTCAGGCTGAGTTCGGGAAACACCACCAGATCGGCGAAGTGTTGGTCGCGGGCGCGGGCTATGGCGTCGACGATTTTGTCGGCATTGCCCTCCATATCGCCCACCAACAAATCGATTTGGGCAAGGACAACGGTCAGGGTATCGATCAAGGGACTATCGCTTCTCGACGGACGGATATCTGGGTCAGCCGCCGAGCAGTTCGGCCATGCGCGACCCCATGTCGGCTGGGGAATGTACCACCGAGACACCGGCTGATTCCAGTGCCCGGTATTTCCCCTCGGCCGTGCCTTTGCCGCCCGAGACAATGGCTCCGGCGTGCCCCATGCGCTTGCCCGGCGGTGCGGTGACCCCGGCGATATAGGCCACTACCGGTTTTTGCATCTCTGCGCGAATGTAGTCTGCCGCATCCTCTTCTGCGCTACCGCCGATCTCGCCCACCATGATGACCCCCTGAGTATCCGGATCGGCGTTGAACTCGCGCAGGCAATCGACGAAGTTCATACCCTGAATCGGGTCGCCGCCGATACCCACACAGGTGCTCTGACCGAGACCGGTCTGAGTTGTCTGGTATACCGCTTCGTACGTCAGGGTGCCGGAGCGAGAAACAATTCCGATGGAACCCTGGGCATGAATCATTCCCGGCATAATGCCGATCTTGCACTCGCCAGGAGTGATTATACCGGGGCAGTTGGGACCGATGAGCCGTGCCGGATATTTGGCCAGGGCCGCCTTGACCCGCAGCATATCCAAGACAGGAATGCCCTCAGTGATGCAGGCGATGACCTTGATACCCGCGTCCGCAGCTTCCAGGATGGCATCCGCGGCGAAGGCGGCAGGGACGTAGATCATGGTCGCATCGGCGCCGGTCTCGTTGACCGCGTCGGCCACAGTGTCGAAAACCGGTAGCCCGAGGTGGGACTCCCCTCCTTTGCCTGGCGTGACACCACCCACCATCCGGGTACCGTAGGCGATCGCCTGCTCGGAGTGGAAAGTGCCCTGCTTGCCCGTGAAGCCCTGGCAGATCACCTTGGTGTTTTTGTCGATCAGGATACTCATGAATTTCGCTCAGCCGGGTTCAGGTAGGTTCAGACGGCAGCGGCCACGACTTTTTCCGCCGCTTCGCTAAGATCGGCCGCGGCGATCAAGGATAGTCCGCTTTCCGCCAGCATTTTTCGACCTTGCTGGGCATTGGTGCCCTCCAGGCGGACCACCACGGGAATGGCGATACCCACCTGCTCTACGGCACGGATGATACCTTCGGCAATCAAATCGCAACGAACGATTCCACCGAAGATGTTCACGAGAATACTCTTCACCTTGTCGTCGGACAGGATGAGCTTGAAAGCCTCCGCCACCCGCTCAGCCGTTGTCCCCCCCCCCACATCGAGGAAATTCGCAGGCGAACCTCCCTTGAGCTGCACCAGATCCATGGTCGCCATTGCCAGACCGGCACCATTGACCATGCAGCCAATATTACCGTCCAGGCTGATATAGTTGAGATCGTGTTTGCGTGCCTCGGTTTCCTTGGCGTCCTCCTGGCTGGCATCTCGCTGCGCTGCCAGATCCGGGTGGCGACCAATGGCGTTATCGTCCAGATTGATTTTCGCATCCAAGGCCATCAGCTCGCCATCGCCGGTAACCACCAGAGGATTGATTTCCACAAGGCCTGCATCGACGTCAACAAAGAGCCTTCCCAGCGCCATCATGATTTTTGCAAAGGCACCGACCTGCTTACCTTGCAAGCCGAGACCAAACGCCAGCTTACGGCATTGGTAGGGCATCACCCCGGTGATAGGGTCCACATGTACTGTGAGGATCTTTTCGGGTGTCTCCCTCGCCACTTCTTCAATGTCCATGCCGCCGGCGGTTGAAGCCATGAATATGATCCGCTGGCAAGCGCGATCGACAAGCGCTCCAAGGTACATCTCCCGTTCAATAGGACGCACCGCCTCCACCAGTACCTGATTTACCGGCAGGCCCTGCGGACCGCTTTGCCGCGTGACCAACCGCGAGCCCAACAAACTCTTCGCGGTTTCCTCTACCTCCACCAGGGACTGCACCAATTTGACGCCACCGGCCTTGCCTCGTCCCCCGGAATGGACCTGGGCCTTGACCACCCAACGATCCCCCCCCAACTCACGTGCGGCGCTGACGGCGTCCGCAACACTGGAGACCGCCCTGCCGGAGGGAACCGGGATACCGAATTCGGCAAACAGGCCTTTGGCTTGAAATTCGTGCAGGTTCATGGACTCCACCCGGTTTTGAGGCAACAGACTCGACGATGAGTGGACAGTTTACTATAAGCGGCAAGCTCTGGTGGCTTAGATCTTATGGGTGGAGGGCCGAAGGACGAGTTGCCCGGCATCGCCCAAAACGGCCTTGGCTATTGCCTTTTCCGACGGCATATCTCCCTTTGGCGGCCGAACCAACCGGCATGTGAGTGCCATAGCTTGTTTCCACCACCTCGTCTTATCTTGTGCATTCGGCCACGAATCTATCAATTCCTTGCCTAGGTTCATGCCCGACAGCGCAAAAAACCCCGTCATCCGGGGGATGGCGGGGTCTATCAAATAGTACAAAAAAATTCAGCGGGCCAGCCTAAGCGGAACAGTCTGAGCACGGTCTTCCAGAACCCAAGGGGGGGGTACCTTAGCACCCAGCCAAATGGCCTCCCTTTTCGGCTATCATCCCTATACCGACCGCAACACAGGCGAATAAATCTGCGGATCTAGGGTGGGCCACGCAGCACGCAGTAATAGCATGCCACTGGCTCCCTGCTCTCGGCTAAATCGCCTACCTTTTTCCGCTAGCCCTCACGGGACGCCGATTCCGAGCCATCGCTATTCCCCCGATCAGCAAAAGCAGAGTTGAAGGCAAAGGAATGGCAGTGGTCTGGTTAAGATCGTTGTCTGCCACGGTCACGACCGGAGGACGAATAAGCGCGGAAACATCCCCCACCAGAGCCGTCTGACGCAATACAAAGTTCGAGGGCAGAAGCGCGGCGTCCAGCAATATCCTGGTATAGGTGCGCTGCCCTGTGGCCAGAGCATTATCCAGAGCGAAGATGATCTGGTTGTCTTGTACTGTCACGTCGCCAGCGAAATCATCTGCGCCGAGTATTGCCGCCGGATTCAAAGCGGTGGTCAGAGTTGTGTCGTACAGTTCCAGAAGGAACCCGTCGATATCCACACTGGTATAGCTGTGAACCGCAAACCCGATGTCCAGGATACCCGTGGTCGGATCGGTAACCGTCACGCCCACATCTACGGTTGAACCATCAAAAGTGTCGCCAGCTATCCCGGAAACTCCAGGCACGATCTGGTGCAACTGGCGCTCCATTAGCGCTAGAAATCCTGAGAAATAGTCGTGATCGGTAACAGTCGCCTCAGTGGTCAGCGCGATGCTTCCGTCGCCAGCGTCCAGATCCACGATCGATATCGCGGCCTGTGCGTTTGAACCTACAGCCAAGCCAAACAAGGCATAAGCGTAGGCAAGAGGTTTAGCCCAATGTTTCATTTGTTGTCTTTCCCGCCTCTGATTTCTGGTACTTCGTACAACGCGCGGCCTTGGTCACGCACCATCCAGCCCTCAGTCTGCCTATCTCCATGGCGATTAGGAATGAAGTGGCTCACAGGTGCGCCGTTTTGTTCAGTATGATGGAACGTTCCAAGCGAGTGCATTGGGACATTCCCGTGGCGACCTGCGGGTTTTCCCTAACAGACAAAGCTCAACATCCTGTTGGCAACGGCTTAAACCTCAACCGCATCAGGTAGTGCCCCATTCAATGACGGCCCCCAACGTGATGAAATCAACGAGCATGCCCACTCGAAAACCCGATTTAATCCAGACTGTTGGTTGTTTTGCCTGGACATACGGTGACGGACTTTCGTTCCTCATCGGACAATACTCAAGCCATAGGATTAGGATGGTATACGAAGCCGGCTACACTATGCAACATGCCCCTTGAGCTTCGCGGCGCCCCAGACGGTACTGGAGGTCTGGTAGTTTTCGTACGGCTTCTGCCTACGCAGACCACGACACTTCACTGGCGCGAATAATACATGGCCCTCAAAAGCTTTTGGGAGCCCCACCAAGAGCGGCGGCTTGCCTTGGCGGAGCCGGTGCTTCATTCGTCCGAGGCGCATTGCCGGCTTGCGCGACGACTATCAGGCTGTCCACGCCATACTCAGTGAAACCGCAACCTTAGCACCGCCTGAAAATTTCCACCTATGTTTGCCTGCCGCAGCAAGTAACCCTATCCTCGCGCCATGAATCCCTCCACCCTGCCGGAGTTATTGCCCGCGCACTGGCTATTAATCGCCTTGGCCGCCGCCCTTGGCGCCCTGCTCGGCAGCCTGTTCACCCAGCTCAGGGCACAGGGGCGCGAGGGCCGTTTGCGTGAAGAAGTCATTCGGCTTGAGACCCAATTGCGCTCAGACCGGGAGCAGCACGAAGAGCGACTGAACGCCTATGACGAGGCCCGTGACCAGCTCACCTATGTATTCAACAGCCTGTCCAAACAGGCCCTCGTGAGCAACAACGAGGCTTTTCTCGACCTGGCCCGCGAGCGCCTTGAGCAACAACAACTGCGCGCCCGGGACGACCTTTCCGAGCGTGAACGGGCCATTGCCCACCTCGTGACGCCCATTCGCGAGACCCTGGAAAAGGCTGAAAAGCAGCTACGGGAGATCGAGCAAGAACGCCAGCGCGCCTTCGGCTCGTTGAACCAGCACCTGGAGACCGTCACCAGGGCACAGCAGGAATTGCAGGCCGAGACCCGCAACCTCAGTCAGGCCCTGCGCCGCCCCGAAGTACGCGGCCGATGGGGTGAACTGACGTTGCGCCGTCTCGTGGAATTGGCCGGCATGGCCGAGCACTGCGATTTCACCGAGCAGGCCAGTGTCGCCAGCGACCGCGGAAATCTCCAGCGACCTGACATGGTGATTCACCTGCCCGACGAGCGCGAGATCGTGGTGGACGTAAAGACCCCACTGGACGCCTATCTCTCTGCAGTGGAAACCTCGGACCCACAGGTACACCGCACCGAGCTGCAACGTCATGCTCGCCACGTCCGAGAACGGGTTCGGGAGCTGTCCGCCAAGGCGTACTGGCAGCAGTTCGCCCGCAGTCCCGATTTTGTGGTGTTATTCATCCCCGGCGAGCAGTTTCTCAGCGCCGCGCTGGAACAAGACCGTGATCTGCTGGAGGAGGCATTGGCGCGCAAGATCATCATCACCACCCCGACCAGCCTGATTGCCGTGCTACGCGCCATCGCCTTCAGCTGGAGACAATTGGCCATCGTTCGCAATGCCGACCGCATCCGTGCGACCGGCGAGGATTTCTATCGTCGGCTGGGTGGTTTCCTGGAACACCTCGCTACCCTTGGCCGTAATCTGGACGCCGGCGTGGCCTCGTACAACCGCGCCCTGGGTTCTCTGGAACGCCAGCTGATGCCCAAGGCCAAACGTTTCGCAGAGATGGGCATAGGCGCCGAAGAGGACCTGCGCTCCCCCTCTCCGATCGAAAAAACCGCACGCATCCCCAGCGACACCGAAGGCCCTGCATGAATCCCCAGGACCTTGCCTTCTGCCGGGAAAAGGCGGCCCCGCCCGGTTCCAGCCACTACTACGCGCTCCGCCTGGTACCCGAAGATCAACGCAACACCTTTTTGGGGTGCTTCGCCTTTCTGCGCGAGATCGAGGACATTCCCAAGGAATGTAGCGACGTCGGGGTGGCACGTCTGAAACTGGACTGGTGGCGGCAAGAGGTTGGACGATGGGAACGCCGCTCGGGCAACCACCCGATCAGTAAGACCCTGATCGGGAACGACGTGGACCACTCCCCTTTCACGGCCGTGGTGGATGTAGCGGATCGCCTGCTGGAGCCCCGCCCGATCGACACCATGGAGCAGCTGATAACGCTGTTTCGACAGGGCGACGGCAAGGTCTTTCAGATGCTTGCGGCACGGCTGGGTGGATCTCAACCACAAGCCGACTTAATGGATCTGGCTGCCGGCATTGCCCTGGTGCGGAGATTCCGGGACCTGCGCCCCCTGCTGCATCGCAATCTGCCGACGATTCCGTCGGAACTGCTTGCACACTACGGCCTGGACGCCAGCCACCCGGCAACAGCCGGACCCCAGCTGAATGAGGCGCTGCAAGCCTTTTTGACCGAAATCCGGCTGACACTCAGCAAAGCCCTGAACAAGCATACTCCGCTCCCCTTCCGCGCCTTGGGGACCATCCACCTGGCCTTGTGTCGCGAACTTGAGCGCACGCCATGGGCCGTACTGGATCAACGCACCGAACTCACACCGCTGCGAAAATTCTGGCTCAGTTGGCGTGCCTGACTGCTTGCGGCCACTACCCGAACAAAATCAACGAGAACGTTCCATGCAGACCACAGTATTAGATGTCAGCACCCTGCCTCCCGCGGAGAACACTCTGGCCGACCGGGTGATTCTGGTCACCGGCGCCGGGGACGGTATCGGCGCGGCCCTTGCCGAGACCCTGGCGGCTCAGGGAGCAACGGTGATTCTACTGGGCCGTACAACAGCAAAACTCGAATCGGTGTACGACCGTATCGAGGCTGCCTGCCACCCGCAACCGGCCATCTACCCCATGAATCTCGAAGGGGCCGCCCCCAAGGACTACGACGATTTGGCGGCAACGCTACAGGAGAGTTTCGGTCGTCTCGACGGACTGGTGCACAACGCCGCGGTGCTACCGCCATTGGGACCGATGGAAATGACGCCCATCGAAAGCTGGTATCAGGCGATACAGATCAACCTGAATGCGCCCTTCCTGCTCACACGCGCCTGCATGGACCTGCTGCGCGCCTCCGACCAGGGCAGGCTGCTGTTCACTCTGGACCAAGCAACTTTGACTGCAAAGGCTTACTGGGGCGTTTACGGTGTCAGCAAGGCAGGGCTGCAAAATCTGGCCACAGGCATTGCCGACGAACTGGAGAACGCGGCCGGACCCAAAGTCATTTCCGTACTGCCTCCGCCGACCCGTACCGCCCTGCGACGTCGGGCTTTTCCAGGCGAAGACGACAGCCGGCTCCCGGCTCCGGCGGACCTGGGACGAGGCTATGTAGAACTGCTCGGGGCTGCCGCTGGCCGCTACCACGGCAAACTGATGCAGCTCCAACTCTAGAAACCTGATGAAATGACGGAAAAACGCCTCCGGGGTCGGGAAATAGCTTGCCGCGGCGCGTCGAAATCTCGTCAAAATACCGTCAACAAAGCGGATGAATAAAAATAAGTATCTGTATTTTATATATAAGAATATTCTGGCACGCTAGTGGCATGGTACATATCAAGAATTTCTCTCTACCGGCAAGGTTACCGATATGGCCACTACATCAAGCAATGTGATCTCCGATCTCAATGCCTATTTTCCAGCCAGGGGACCCATCACCATGAGCGCGAATCAAAACCTGGCCGACACCGTCGAACCGCGCGCCGACAGCCGCTTGCTGGAAATCACACAGCGACTGACCACCACCTTGGACCTGGAATCCCTGATCCAGGTATTTTTCAGCGAGATCGCCCAGGACGTGGATCACGATGGGATGCGTTACCACAACCAGGAGGCACGGATAGAACTCCAGGTGGGCGAGGATGCCGTTCATAGCGCCCACTACGAGCTGAGGGTCAATCAGCAAGACTTGGGAATGATCACCTTTCTGCGCCGGCGGCCATTCAATGGAACCGAATTGAAGGAGTTGGAAGATCTGCTCTGCGGCCTGTTCTATCCGCTGCGCAACGCGCTGATGTACCGCGAAGCCCTACGCAGCGCCTACGTCGACCCGTTGACCGGCGCCAACAACCGGGCAGCGCTGGAAATGGTGATACGGCGTGACCGCCTGCTGGCGCAGAGGCAGACACAGCCGCTGTCCGTCATCATGCTGGACGTGGACCATTTCAAACAAATCAACGACCGTTACGGTCACGCCTGCGGCGATCTGGCCCTGCGCACCGTGGCGCAGGTCACCACTGGCCAGATTCGCGGCAGTGACCAGCTGTTTCGCTATGGCGGCGAGGAGTTCCTGCTGCTGCTGAGCAATACGGCCCAAGGCGGAGCCAAACACGTGGCGGAACGTATTCGCATCGCCCTCCAGGATGCCAACATCCCCTGGGAAGGCCGAAACCTTCACTTGACGGCCAGTTTTGGTGTGGCCAGCTTGCGGGCAGGTGACGACAGCACGGCGCTGTTCAAGCGGGCCGATGAGGCACTCTACAGAGCAAAACGGGCAGGGCGCAATCAGGTGATGGGAGAACTTTAACTCTCCCGCTCGTAGAGCCGCCCTACCATCTCTCGAACACGTTCTTGGCGGAGGAACGATTGCGGCGCCACGGTCGGTTGGCTTGCTCAGAAAATGTCTGCGCTACGGAAGGCGCAGTCAATCTACACGGAAGGCATTCATGCGTTTCACGGAACAAACTCCCGGCACGGCGTCAACTAACGTACCGCCCCCAGGCTCTTGGCCCTGGCAGCAGATTCCGTGGCTGCGGCCGTTGCCTGATCCAGGGACCACGACGCCTCCGCTTCGGGCCATCCCTGAACGTGGGTACGGACCAGATCCATCAGCAGGGCGATATGATCGGCACGCTCATTCAGGGCCGGGATGTACCGATATTCACCACCGCCAGCCTCCTGAAAGATCTCCCGATTGGTCATGGAGATCTCTTCCAGGGTCTCCAGGCAGTCGGCGGAAAACCCCGGACAAGCGACATCAACACTCTCGACCCCCTGCTTGCCCCAGGATTCCAAGGTGGCGTCGCAGTAGGGTTTCAGCCACTCTTCTCGACCAAAGCGCGACTGAAACACCACATGCATTTCACTGGCTGGAATCTGGAGACGATCGGCCAGTAAGCGAGCCGTTTTCTGACATTCGCAGAAGTACGGATCGCCCTCCAGCAAAACACGTTTGGGCAAGCCGTGGAAGGACAAGAGTAGCCGCGCAGCGCGCCCGTTGGTCTCCCAGGACTCACGAATGCTCGCGGCCAGGGCACCGATGTAGGCAGGATGGTCGTGATAGTGCTGAACGAAGCGCAACTCCGGCACCCAACGCCAGTTCGCCAGCTCGGCGGCGACAGCGTCAAAAACAGATGCGGTGGTGGCGGCCGCGTATTGCGGGTAGAGGGGCAGTACCAGAATTTTGCGCGCCCCGGCATCGGCCAACTCACGCAGCGCACCGGCGATGGACGGCGTGCCATAGCGCATGCCTAGGGCTACCGCCGTGCGATCGGGCAGAACTGCATCCAATTCTTGGCGTAACAGATCGGTCTGGCGCTTGGCGATCGCCAACAGGGGAGAACCGTCGTCCGTCCAGATCTTGGCGTAGTTCACGGCGACCTTGGCGGGGCGCAGCCGCAAAATGATGCCGTGGAGTATCAGCCACCAGAGTGGCCGAGGGATCTCCACCAGGCGCCGATCCCAAAGAAACTCGCCTAAGTAGCGGCGTACCGCAGCGGCAGTCGGCGCGTCCGGAGTTCCCAGATTGGCAAGCAAAATACCAATCTTACCGTGTTTCGAGTGGTCGAAATCGGGCCTGCCTCGAAATCGCGCCATAGGCCTGGATTCTCCGACAGAGGGGGGCGTGGTTCAGGCCTGGCCGCTGGACTGCTGTTCAGCAATCTTGGCGCGAACCTGGTCCATGTCGACCCCGGCGGCACGATCCAACAGTTCCTCAAAGGCCGGTTGGGGCATCATGCCCGCCTCCGAATGGATGATGATCTGGTCACGCAGGATCATCAGTGTGGGAATGGAACGGATACGGAAATGCATGGCCAACTCCTGCTCTTCCTCGGTGTTGACCTTACCGAACACGATGCCTTCGCGCAGCTCGGAAACCTGCTCGTAGATGGGGGCAAAATTGCGGCACGGGGCACACCAGGGCGCCCAGAAATCCACCACGACGAAACCGTTTTTGGTCACGGTTTCTTCGAAATTGTCTTTAGTCAGTTCGACAACAGCCACGATTGCTTCTCTCCTGGGCCACAGAGAGCCGCAAAGGGCCCGGGCCAAGTATTTCAATCCTACAAAAAGACCGGGGCCAGCCCGGTCTTTTTATGCGATAGCCTGGGATTTTACCCCGAAACGATTAAAAAGCTATCCTTTCAGCCCGGAGAAGATTTGTTCGCGAATATCGCCTACGCCACCAATCCCGTTGATTTTCAAGTATTTGGGGGCACCATCCTCGCCGCCATTCGAAAATTCGGTGTAGTAAGCGATCAATGGCTCAGTCTGGTCGTGATAAACCTTGAGGCGGGCCTTGACGGTTTCTTCCTTGTCGTCATCGCGCTGGATCAACGCTTCGCCTGTTTCGTCGTCCTTGCCCTCCACCTTCGGCGGATTGTAGACGACATGGTAGGTGCGTCCGGAGGCAAGATGCACACGCCGCCCCGACATGCGCTTGATGATCTCTTCGTCGGGCACGTCGATCTCAACCACCGCATCGACCTGCACGCCCGCCGCCTTGAGCGCATCGGCCTGGGGGATGGTGCGTGGAAAACCGTCGAACAGGTAGCCCTTGGCACAATCGTCTTCGGTGATGCGTTCCTTGACCATGCCCATGATGATGTCGTCGGAGACCAAACCACCGGCATCCATGATCTCTTTGGCCTGTTTGCCCAGCTCGGTGCCGGCCTTCACATGGGCGCGCAGCATGTCTCCGGTGGAGATCTGCGGAATGCCAAACTCTTCCTTGATGAAATTGGCTTGCGTACCTTTACCGGCACCAGGGCCGCCCAATAGGATTATGCGCATGGCTGATCTCTCCTAGATTTCTTGACTCTGCTATCGAAAGCCTGCCAGTCTCGCACAATGACCGCACATCGCCCAAGTATAAATATGAATCGCTGGATACAGACCGCTTATGTACTGGCAGCCGCGCTCTTGCTCGCCTGCGGGCAGGTTCTGGCGGCTTGCGACGATCCACCGGCCGAGGGAGTCAACTGGAGCGGCTGCGACAAGGCTGGGGCCGATCTCAGCGGCGCCAACCTTCGCGGGGCAATTCTGGTGCGCACCCGCCTTGCCGGTGCCAGGCTTTCCAAGGCGCGCATGAACGGAGCAGACTTCAACTTTGCGGATTTGAGCGGTGCCGATCTCTCCCGCGCCCGCTTGTCAGACGCCCGCATGGTGGGCGCGAACCTGAGCGCGGCGCAACTTGACGGCGCACGTATGAACAATACCCGACTGGACAGAGCAACACTCGACGGCGCGTCCATGGAAAAGACCAATCTGAGTAACGCCAGCCTCTACAAGGCCACGCTCGCCGATGCAAAGGCGCCCGGTGCGGATCTGAGCGAGGCCAACCTGGAGCAGGCGAATCTCACCGCCATCGATCTGACCGGCGCCCAACTGCCGAAGGCCAACCTCACCCGGGCGCTGCTGGAAGACGCCATCCTGATAGAAGCCAACATGGAGCGGATCAACCTGGACAACGCCAACCTCTCGTTCGCGGACCTCAGCCGGGCCAACCTGGAGCGGGCCAATCTCCCCGAGGCACGTCTGGTCGACACGATTGTCGACGGCGCGCAGCTGGGCAATGCCATCTGGGTAGACCGCCGACGTTGCCGGCCGGGCTCAGTGGGCGAATGCCGTTAGCCGGCTCAGGCGGGGGAACGGCCGCCGGCACAATGCATCCTGATAGTTGCAGCCTGCCTCGAACCGGGCATCCCTGCCCTTGACCGGGCTTTACTTCGCCAGATCCAGCAACAACTCGTTCATGCGATGGATGAAGCCGGCGGGGTCATCCAGGCTGCCGCCTTCCGCCAGATAGGCTTGGTCGTAGAGGATCGCCGTCAAATCACCGAAACGCTGGTCGTCGGCCTCTTCCTTCAGGCGATGCACCAGGGGGTGGCCGGGATTGAGTTCGAAGATGCGCTTGGCCTCGGCGACATCCTGACCCACGGCCTTGAGAATGCGCTCCATATTGGCGCCCATCTCGTGCTCTTCGGACACCAGGCAACCCGGCGAACTGGTCAGGCGGTGGCTGTAGCGCACCTCTTTGACCTTCTCGCCCAGGGCGGTCTTGACCCGTTCGATCAGGTCGCCCAATTCCTCCTCGGCTTTCTTCTGCTCCTCCTTGTCGGTCTCGTCGTCCAGCGTGCCCAGATCCAGTTCGCCCTTGGTGACCGATTGCAAGGTCTTGCCGTCGAACTCGGTGAGCGCGGAGACCAGCCATTCGTCGACGCGGTCGGTCAACAGCAAGACCTCGACGCCCTTCTTGCGGAACACCTCCAGGTGGGGGCTATTCTTGGCCGCCAGGAAACTTTCGGCGGTGATGTAATAGATGTGTTCCTGCCCTTCCTTCATTCGTCCGATGTACTCGGCCAGTGAGACTGTCTGCTCGGCGGTGTCAGCATGAGTGGAGGCGAAGCGCAGCAGGCCGGCGATGCGTTCCTTGTTGGCAAAGTCCTCGCCGGGGCCTTCCTTCATCACCTTACCGAATTCCTTCCAGAATTTGGCGTACTTCTCCGCGTCGTTATTGGCGATGGATTCCAGCAGACCGAGCACGCGTTTGACCGAGGCGGACTTGATGGTGTCGATCAGTCGGTTGCTCTGCAGGATCTCGCGGGACACATTCAGTGGCAGATCGGCAGAATCGATCACGCCACGCACGAATCGCAGGTATTGCGGCATCAGGTGCTCAGTATCGTCCTTGATGAACACCCGGCGCACATACAGCTTCACGCCATGGGAGCGCTCGCGGTCCCACAGGTCGAAGGGCGCACGCGAAGGAATGTAGAGCAGCGAGATGTACTCGTGCTTCCCTTCCACCCGGTTGTGGCTATGGGCCAGGGGCGCCTCGAAATCATGGGCGATATGCTTGTAGAACTCGGCATGTTCCTCGTCGGAGATGTCGTCCTTGTTGCGCGTCCACAGGGCGGAAGCACGGTTTACCGTCTCCCATTCCGGCGCTTCCGGTTCGTCCTTCTCCTCGCCGTAGTGCTCCTGGTGCATCTCGATGGGCAGGGAGATGTGGTCGGAGAACTTGTGAATGATGTTGCGCAGGCGGTAACCCTCGGCAAACTCGTCTTCACCCTCGCGCAGGTGCAGAGTGACCTCGGTACCTCGACCGGCCTTGTCGGTGGACTCGATGGTGTAACTGCCCTTGCCGTCGGACTCCCAACGCACGGCCTCGTCAGTGCCGGCGCGGCGGGTGACCAGGGTCACCTTGTCGGCGACGATGTAGCAGGAGTAGAAACCCACGCCGAACTGGCCGATGAGCTGGCTGTCCTTGGCCTCGTCCCCACTGAGGGCCTGGAAGAACTGCCGGGTGCCGGAACGGGCGATGGTACCGATATTGTCCAGCACCTCCTGACGGCTCATGCCGATGCCGTTGTCGCTCACGGTCAGTGTGCGCGCGTCCTTGTCGAAGGTGATGCGTATTTTCAGCTCGCTGTCGCCCTCATACAGTGCATCGTTCTTCAGGGCCTCGAAGCGCAACTTATCGGCCGCGTCCGAGGCATTGGAGATCAACTCACGGAGAAAAATCTCCTTGTTGCTGTACAGGGAGTGAATCATCAGATGCAGCAACTGCTGCACTTCCGCCTGGAATTCCAGGGTTTCCTTCTGGGCCTCTACCGTCATTGTCGTAGCTCGCTCCTGGTCGTTCGCCTTGGTCTCGGGTTTTCCCCAGCGCCTGTGGATAAGTTTGTGGACCGGGCCAGGGATAATGGCCCGAGGTCAGCGTCAGCCTTGCATCGGTAACGAATTGACCAAATTTCGGTCAGTCTATCCCCTGCCCGCGGAAAGCCGTATCATCGGCATAGAGTTTTCTCGGACAGGTTTCCCGATTTGCCGGCGTACAACCCCACCACAAACCTGGAAATCGTTTCATTCTGGCCTATGTAGGGGTTAGCTTGACGATTTCAAGTCCGGTTTACCCTTAAATTACGTCCTCAACCACGCAAAACGCCCTTATGACAATCCACACCGTTGCTACCCAGCCGTTCAGCGACCAGCGTCCAGGAACATCCGGCTTACGCAAGAAGGTGCCGGTATTCCAGCAACCCCACTACCTGGAAAACTTCGTCCAGTCCATCTTCGACACCCAGCCCGGCCTCAAGGGTGAGTTGATGATCCTGGGGGGCGACGGCCGCTACTACAACCGCCAGGCCATCGACATCATTCTGCGCATGGCGGCGGCCAACGGCGTGGGCAAGGTCATGGTGGGCGCGGGCGGCCTGCTATCCACTCCGGCGGCCTCCCACCTGATTCACAAATACAACGCCAAGGGCGGCATCATCCTCTCCGCCAGCCATAACGCCGGTGGACCACAGGAAGACTTCGGCATCAAGTTCAACGCCGATAATGGCGGCCCGGCGCCCGAGAAGATCACCGAGGCCATCTTCGCCCGCAGCAAGGAAATCAGCGAATACCGCATCCTCGACCAGGGCGGCGTGGACCTGGACACCGTCGGTACACGAGACCTGGGTGGCATGACCGTCGAGATCGTCGACCCGGTGGACGACTATGCCGAGTTGATGGGACATTTGTTCGACTTCGACCGCATACGCGAGCTGCTCACCTCCGGTTTCACCATGCGTTTTGACGCCATGCACGCC
>JAGRGI010000110.1 GCA_020445565.1 Chromatiales bacterium | reverse complement strand
CGGCGATCAGCCAGGCGCCGGTGGTTGTTCCTAGGTTTGCACCAAAAATAATGCCGATGCCCGCGGCAAGACCAACCAGCCCCGCGCTCAGAAACGATATTGTTATAACGGACACCAAAGAGCTCGATTGCATGATCGTCGTCGTGATGACGCCGAACGAGATGCTCTTCCAAAGCGAATCTGTCGTTTTGGCCAGTATCTTTTCCAGCGCCCCACCAGTGAACGCGCGAAAACCATCTTCCAAAAACAGCATTCCGAAAAGAAAGATTGCGACGCCTGCTGCAATCTCCTTGAAGTTTGGGCTGATCCAGAACCCGAACGCCAGAATGCCGAGAATTGTTGGAAGAACGATCTTCTTGATCATGTTTCTGTAACGCCTGACTGCTTTGCTTCAAGGTCCGGTTTGTCCGCGACAATCTGAAAACGAGCAACGCCCGCCATAGGGTCTTGTGACAGGTGAGCGCCGCGTAGCCGCATGGTGTCCGCCACACGAGAGCTTCGCGGACGCACAGTCAATCGAAGTCGGTTTGCAACCAGGAGAAGTTGAAGAACGTCGTGCCCAATTTCCATGTCGGTAGCCGTCGAAGTGCGGTGGCGCACATTTGATTTCGGCCTCGCCCGAAGTTTGAAGCCGGACAGGTTGTTCACGGGATGAGAATTCCTCGGATCATAAAAAAGATCATGGCTGCCAGAACTCCCGCCAGCGGCACAGTGACGACCCATGCCGCGGCGATCATGAACAGCATTGAGCGTTTAACCAGCTCCAGACGGTGAATACGGCCGAGTCCCTTGCGCTCCGCCTTGTGCAAAATCTGCGAGCCGTTCTTCTTTTTGAGCTCCTCCAGCAGCACGCCTCGTTTGGTCACGTTGGCTTTTTCAAAGCGCGCGATGAATTCCTCGACAGCTTCCGGACTGGTCCCCTCCACCTGATGATGATAGCGAATATCTTCCAGCATTCGCGCATAGCTGACTTTCAGAAATTCACGCAAAAACCCAACGCCAAATACGCCGCCGACAGCAATATGCGTGGAGCTGACTGGCAGGCCGAGTTGGGATGCTAAGATGACGGTAAGGGCCGCCGCCATCGCGATGCAGAACGCACGAATTTTGTCCAGTTCGGTGATCTCCGAACCAACAGTGCGAATGAGTTTTGGCCCGTAAAGCGCAAGCCCCAGCGATATGCCGATGGCCCCGACCAGCATCACCCAAAGTGGAATATGTGCCTTCGTTGAAACGCCGCCGGTGGCTATGGCTTCATTGATGCCTGCCAACGGACCAACCGCATTCGCAACGTCATTCGCCCCGTGCGCGAAGCTCAGTAACGCCGCAGCAAAAATCAGCGGTATGGTGAAAAGTTCATTCACGCTGTCTTTATGGTTGGCCATGCTGTCGGCCTTGCGGGCGATGCTCGGACGTACAAGCATGAAAACCAAAGCCGCGAATCCAAGGCCAATCAGTGCAGCCAACGGAAAAGAAACCTTCCAGATATGCTTGACGCCTTTCAGCATGATGTAGGTGGCAAACGCCCATGCCATCAGCGCAATTAGAGTTGGAACGATCCGTCTTGCCGCAGCAGTAACGTCATCTCGATAGGTGATGGTTCGCTTGATGAGATACAGGAAAGCTGCAGCAATAATTCCGCCGAGTACCGGAGAAATGATCCAGCTCGCAGCGATCTGGATAACCGTGCTCCAATTGGCAATGCCCCAGCCGCCCGCGGCCACGCCAGCGCCCAGCACACCCCCGACAATCGAATGTGTTGTCGACACGGGCGCGCCAATCGACGTCGCGATGTTGAGCCAGATCGCGGCGGCGAGTAGAGCAGCAATCATCAGCCAGATGAACGTATCGGAATTACCGATCAGTTCTGGGTTTATGATGCCATTTTTAATTGTGCCGACAACGTCCCCGCCAGCAATCAGCGCACCGCCCGCCTCAAAAAGTGCCGCGATAGCTATGGCGCCAAATAAAGTAATGGCGTGAGAACCGACCGCTGGGCCGACGTTGTTGGCAACGTCGTTGGCACCAATGTTCATCGCCATGTAACCGCCGATCATGGCGGCCGCCACCAGGAGGTATCCCTTCACGGTGGTTTCCAGACTCATGCCCGCATAGATCATGATACCGACGATAAACACCAGGGCGGTGCCGAGCCGAAAAAGCTCCGGACGCCCGAAGTTCGTTGCCCGTTCGATTTGATCGATATTTCTCAGCTCCATCACTTGCCTTCTTCTGGGTGGCAAAAAACCGCGCAAGTGTAATGTAACTGTAACAAAAGTGTAATGATTTGACGCAAACGGCTTTCAGGTAAGGCGTTGACGTACCGCCTCGAACAGAATGACCGCGGTGGCGGCTGAGACATTCAGGCTTTCCATGGACGCCGCCATGGGGATGGCAGCAAGGAAGTCGCAACGTTCACGCGTCAGGCGGCGCAGGCCCGAACCCTCCGCCCCCATGGCAACGATCAGAGGCCCCTTGAGATCCACCTCATAGAGCGAGCGATCCGCCTCCCCGACCGCCCCAACCACCCAGAATCCGGCCTGCTTGAGTCTGTCCAGGGTGCGGGCCAGATTGGTAACTTGGATAAAGGGCACGATTTCCGCCCCGCCGCTGGCTGCCTTGCGCGCTATCGGGGTCAGGCCCACGGCATTGTCCTTGGGGGCGATCACCGCATTCACGCCGGCCGCCGCAGCGGTCCTCAGGCAGGCACCCAGATTGTGGGGGTCCTGAACGCCATCGAGCACGAGCAGTATCGGCGCTTTCCCCGCCGCTTCGAGAATGCGGTCAAGATCGCTCTCCGTAGCAGCGCTACCCCCGCGATACCGGGCGACCACGCCCTGGTGGTTGGCGCCCCGGGTCAAACCATCCAACGTCTTTTTCGGCACATCCTCGACAGCAACACCCTGCTCACGGGCCATGACCTCGAGCGCGCCGATGCGGCGATCCTGACGACGCTGATCCAGCCAAAGGTGCAAAACCCGTCCGTCACGCGCAAGCAATGCGGCCTCTACGGGGTTGATACCGTGTATATGGTCGGTTTTGGACATGAATGCCTCAACAGATGGGGGGGCGATGGGGCGAAATCCCTGTTCGCAATTTTTCCCTCTGGTATAATGGTGTATTCCGTTGGATTTGTTTACCGAGGCACGCCCGCAAGGCACCGATTGACATGGCGAAAGAAGATCACATCGAAATGCAGGGGACCGTGGTGGAAACTCTGCCCAACACCACTTTCCGCGTAGAGTTGGAAAATGGCCATGTGGTTACCGCTCACATCTCCGGAAAGATGCGCAAACACTACATTCGCATCCTCACTGGTGACAAGGTAACCGTACAACTCACCCCCTACGACCTCACCAAGGGGCGGATCAGCTACCGGGCCCGCTAACCAACCCGCCGCGCTCGGCGGCGGGCTCCGAGGGAATGTCAATGTACCTCGGCAACTCTGCCTTCGATTTCAAAGGCCAGCCCCAGCCCGTCGTCTTCCACGCTGATTCTGACGGTCCCGCCCTGCTCCAAACGCCCGAATAACAATTCTTCAGCCAACGGCTTCTTGATGTTGTCCTGAATAACTCGCGCCATGGGCCGTGCACCCATTTTGGCATCGTAACCCTTTTCAGCCAACCACTCGCGGGCATCCGGCTCTACGATCAGGGACACCTTTTTTTGCTCCAGCTGTGCTTCCAACTGGAACAGGAACTTGTCCACCACATGGGCAATCACCTCCGGCGGAAGGGCGCGGAACTGCACCACCGCATCCAGTCGGTTGCGGAACTCCGGCGTGAACGTGCGCCGAATCGCCTCGCTGCCGTCGCTGCTGTGGTCCTGACTGGTGAAACCGATCGACCGGCGACTCATCTGCTCGGCACCCGCATTGGTGGTCATGACGATGATCACATTGCGAAAATCCGCCTTGCGACCATTGTTGTCGGTGAGCGTACCGTGGTCCATGACCTGTAACAGCAGATTGAAGACGTCGGGATGAGCCTTCTCGATCTCGTCGAGCAGCAGGACGCAATGAGGATTCTTGTTGATCGCCTCGGTAAGCAGTCCGCCCTGGTCGAAGCCCACGTATCCGGGCGGCGCGCCGATCAGCCGGGAAACCGTATGACGTTCCATGTACTCGGACATATCGAAACGCACCAGCTCGATCCCCATGATCTGCGCCAGTTGACGGGTAACCTCGGTCTTGCCAACGCCGGTGGGACCTGAAAACAGGAAGGCGCCGATGGTGCGCTCTTCGTTGCCCAAACCGGAACGAGACATCTTGATAGCCGTGGCCAGAGAGGCAATCGCCTCGTCCTGCCCGAACACAACCAGTTTGAGATCCCGCTCCAGATTGCGCAAGGTGTCCTTGTCAGACGTTGAGACGTTCTTGGGCGGTATCCGCGCCATCTTGGCGACCACGGCCTCGATATCAATGGTGCCGATAACCTTCTTGCGCTTGCCGACCGGCTGCATACGCACGCTGGCGCCGGCCTCATCGATCACGTCGATGGCCTTGTCGGGCAAATGCCTGTCATTGATGTAGCGGCTCGACAGCTCCGCCGCCGAGCGTAGCGCCGGCATGGTGAAGCGCACGTCGTGGTGGTCTTCGAAACGGGACTTCAGCCCCTTGAGAATCTGCACAGTCTCCTCGACGCTGGGCTCCTCGATTTCGACCTTCTGGAAACGCCGTGCCAATGCCCTGTCCTTCTCGAAGATGCCACGAAATTCCTGGTAGGTCGTGGAGCCTATGCAACGCAGATCGCCGGAAGCCAGCACCGGCTTGATCAGGTTGGAGGCATCCATCACGCCACCCGAGGCCGCGCCCGCACCGATGACCGTGTGTATCTCGTCGATGAACAGGATGGAGTGCGGATCCTTGTGCAACTCAGCGAGTATCGACTTGAGGCGCTTCTCGAAATCACCGCGATACTTGGTGCCGGCCACCAGGGAACCCAGATCCAGCGCATAGATCGTGCTTTGCGCCAGCACCTCCGGCACCTGACCGTCGACGATCATCTTTGCAAGCCCCTCCGCCAGCGCGGTCTTGCCAACACCGGCCTCACCGACGAACAGGGGGTTGTTTTTCCGTCGGCGACACAAAATCTGGATGGTACGCTCTATCTCCCGCTGCCGACCGATCAACGGATCGATCTTGCCTTGCACGGCCAACTCATTGAGATTACTAGCAAAGCTTTCCAAGGGATTGGCACCGGCCGATTCCCTCACGGTTTCCTCATCGCTACTTGGCGCGGGAGCGTCTTCAGGGTTTTTCTGGTCGACCTTGGATATGCCATGAGAGATGTAGTTGACCACATCGAGTCGATGCACATCCTGCTGGTGCAGCAGGTAGACCGCCTGAGATTCCTTCTCGCTGAAGATGGCCACCAGCACATTGGCGCCGGTCACCTCTTTCTTGTCCGAAGACTGGACATGGAAGACGGCACGCTGCAACACGCGCTGGAAGCTCAACGTGGGCTGGGTGTCGCGATCCTCGTTGGCGGGGATCAGCGGCGTGGTTTCATCGAGGAACTGGGTGATATCCCGCCGCATCCGTTCGCTGTCCAGTCCGCAAGCACGCAGAACCTGGGCCGCGGACGGGTTGTCCAGCAGCGCCAGCAGCAGGTGTTCCACGGTCATAAACTCGTGGTTCTTGGCCCGAGCCTCTTTGAAAGCCAGGTTCAGGGTGAATTCAAGTTCCTTACTCAACATCGAACATACCCCTATTCCAGGCCCTCAGGCCTCCTCGATCGTGCACAGCAACGGGTGTTGGTTGGACCTGGAGAACTCATTTACCTGGTGCATTTTGGTCTCCGCGATCTCGCGAGTAAATACACCGCACACGCCCATGCCGCGAGTGTGCACATGCAGCATGATCTGGGTGGCCTTCTCACGATTCATGGCAAAGAAGGTCTCCAACACCTGCACGACAAACTCCATGGGCGTGTAGTCGTCGTTCAGGAGTATCACCTTGTACATGGGCGGACGACGTAGCTTGGGCCGGGCCTCCTGGAGGGCCAGCCCACCGTCGTCGCGTCCTGGTTTTCGTTCGTCTGTCATAGCTTGAAATTCTAGCCGAAAGCACGGCGATTTGGCCTTACTTTACCCGCTCCCAGGCCGATGAGAAAGGGAGCCAAATGCCGCGTCTGCCATGCCTTGAGCGAACCGACGGGAAAACCCGCGAATTTTCTCGATTCAACCTTTGCACCCCACTTTACCCTATGGGACAATCTTCACGTGCCGACTTCGGGTAGCGTGGGCACTTGACTCGGATAACGGATGCGGTTTAAACCTACGGCCGTCACCGCACTTCGCAACGCGCCCGGACAAAACAGAGCACCCAGGACGCGGTAAGGTTAGCGGCGACATCTGCTGGTACTGAAGCGCGATAGGAACAAAGGTGCGGTCGCAAGCACCCGATAACAAGGGGGATTTCGTGTATATGGCAACGGGAACTGTCAAATGGTTCAGCAATGCCAAGGGTTACGGTTTTGTCACACCGGACGGTGGCGGTGAAGATGTGTTCGTTCATTTCTCGGTGATCACGATGGAAGGGTTCAAGACCCTCAAGCGTGGCCAGCGGGTACAGTTCGATCTGAGCCAGGGACCCAAGGGGCACCATGCGGCAAACGTCAGTTTGGCCGAAGCGGGCTGATATCGGCCCGCCAGATTCGCTCTCCCGTGAACGGCCCCGCATGGGCCCTGCGAGGAGGGCGGGTCGGCTCTTGCTCGGATAGAGTCGCTCCGAAATGGGCCGATTGATACTGTTCAACAAACCGTTTGGCGTCCTTTGTCAGTTCACCGATGAGGCGAACCGGCAGACACTGGCGGACTTCGTCTCCATACCCAACGTCTATGCCGCTGGCAGGCTGGACCGCGACAGTGAAGGCTTGCTCCTGCTCACCGACGACGGCCGCTTGAACGCCCGCCTCACCCAGCCAGGCAGCAAGACATGGAAGACCTATTGGGCACAGGTCGAAGGGGAGCCCGATGAAGCCTCCCTGGAGAGGCTGCGTCGGGGCATCAACCTGAAAGATGGCCCCACCCTCCCCGCCAAGGTGCGCCGCTTCGAGCCGAAGACGCTATGGCCTAGGGACCCGCCGATTCGTTATCGCGCCGCCATTCCTACCCGCTGGATCGAACTCCAACTGCGCGAGGGGCGCAACCGCCAGGTCAGACGCATGACAGCCGCCATTGGTTTCCCTACCTTGCGGTTGATTCGGGTTGCCATCGGGCCCTATCGGCTTGGCGACATTGCCCCGGGGGAGTGGCGTGAGGTGGAAGCGGCAAAAAAACGTCCTCAGTCGCAATGAACCCTATCGGTGAAGGGGGCTGCGCTTTCCCTGTTACCTCGCCAAACCCCACTCCAGGCAGCGACTAACGTTCTCCCGCCGCCAGCCAGATCATCGACGGTTCAGGATCGGCGGCGGATATCTCCGACTTCATTAAAACCACGCCGCGGGTCGTCGTCCAGCGAAGCACGCCTCCGTTATCCCCGATCGGTTTGCCCAGGTTGCGGGTAAAATGAGACAGCAGCCAGGCGTGATAGGCACGCCGATAGACCATTTTCAGTGCCTTCAGTGACTTGGCTTCGTCGAAGTAGCTGACCAGATAATGGGCCGGGGTGTCGTTGAAGGCGCCGATCCTGGCCACACAGTTGCGCGCGCCGAAGGCCGTTGGTTTGTCTTCGCAGGTCCATTGCACGTCGGGCAGGAACTCCCGCAACTGCTGTTCGGTCGCGGCAGCCCCTAGCACACTCAGATCCAATGCCACGCTGGGTTCGCCGCTCAGGTACAGGAACACCAGATCGGTTCGGCGACGGCCGTCTTCCGTAAACATCAACCAATAGACGGGTCCCAGCACGATGGCGATAAGAAGAAACTTCTTGTATAGGGAAGGAATGCGGAAACGTTGGTTATCGGACATCGGCTGCGCTCCGGCTGGGGACGGCGTAGCCCCGGTAGAGAGTTGTTGGCCTGCGATCGCCGGCCGTCCCTGGCCCGGCTTCTGGACCTAGTTTATTTATTAGCCCGATTGGCAATCAGATCGTCCACTACGCTGGGATCGGCCAGGGTGGAGGTATCGCCCAAGCTATCCACCTCGTTTGCAGCGATTTTGCGGAGGATACGGCGCATGATCTTACCTGAACGCGTCTTGGGCAGACCCGGGGCCCATTGAATGATATTGACGATGGCGATCGGACCGATCTCCGAGCGAACCAGGGTCACCAGCTCTTTCTTCAGCTCATCGCTGGGCTCCTCACCGGCCATGAGCGTGACATAGGCATAGATGCCCTGCCCCTTGATCTCGTGCGGATAGCCGACGACGGCGGCTTCGGCGACCTTCGGATGGGCGACGAGAGCGCTTTCCACCTCGGCCGTGCCCATGCGGTGGCC
>JAGRGI010000009.1 GCA_020445565.1 Chromatiales bacterium | reverse complement strand
GCCAGAGCAGCCGGCGCGCCTTGTCCAGGTTGACGTTGTCCGGCCAACTGTTCAACGGGGCGAAGCGCTGTTGCCCGGAACCGGCACCGCCTCGGCCGTCCGCAGTCCGGTAAGTACCGGCGCCGTGCCAGGCCATGCGGATGAACAAGGGGCCATAGTGTCCGTAGTCAGCAGGCCACCAATCCTGGGAGTCGGTCATCAGATCGCGCAGGTCCTTCTTCACGGCCTCAAGATCCAGGCTGTTGAATTCCTCGGTGTAGTTGAAGTCTTCGCCCATCGGGTTGGACTGGGGAGAGTGCTGATGAAGAATGTCCAGACGCAACTGATTGGGCCACCAGTCACGGTTCGACATGCCGCCACCGGCAGTGTGATGGAAAGGACATTGGCTTTCGGACATGGCTCTTCCTCCTCGTGTTGTCTACTAAGATTGTGTCCGGGACTAAGTATCAGATCCTTGGTGGTGATTTGAAAAGACGATATTAACGAAAATAGTAATAGGAATAACCTATGGATGGCTGCGGCCGGGCGAACCCGAAAGGGCGCTGTATCCGTACATCAGATTGCCGGAGTACAAGACCATGCTGACTGTCACGCAGAAGAAAACGGCACAGGCCATCGTCAATATCTTCGAGACGGGCTCCGTGTTGGGGGACTATGGCAACGTTACGCTGATTCAGGGCGATACGGGCCATCTGACCTTCGGCAGGTCGCAGACCACGCTCGGTTCGGGCAATCTTGCCCTTTTGCTGGAGCAGTACTGTGCCAACGCCGGGGCAAGCTTTGCCTCCAGGATCGCGCCCTATCTGCCTCGCCTGGCGAACCGGGACCTGAGTCTCGATAACGAAGCCCACCTGCACAATCTCTTACGCGCTACAGCAGACGATTCGGTGATGCGCGAGACCCAGGACGCATTCTTCGATCAGGTGTATTGGGAACCGGCGGTACGCGCCGCGACCCGATTCGGTATCCGCACACCGCTGGGGCTCGCCGTTGCCTACGACAGCAAGATTCACGGTTCACTGGGAACCATGGTCACCCGTACCATCGAATCTGTCGGTAACCTCGACGACATTGGCGAGCGGGAGTGGGTCTCCGCCTACGTCAAGGTGCGTGGCGATTGGCTGCGCAACCACAGGCGTTCCGATCTGCGCGCCACGGTGTACCGAATGGACGCCCTGCAGCGCCTGATCGAATTGGACGAATGGGGGCTGGAGCTTCCGCTGGTGGTCAGGGGGCTGGAAATCTCTTTGGCGTTCCTGCACTCGGTACCGCCGAAGTCCTTCGACGGTCCGCTACCCGGCAGCCGCTCCCTGGGGCTTCAGTCTCCCCTGGCCAGGGGTTTGGATGTGCGCCTGCTGCAACTCGGGCTTTCAGCCCAAGGTGCGGACATCAAGGCCGATGGCGTCTTCGGCAAGAACAGCCAAAAGCACCTCAAGGTCTATCAGACGGCCCGCGGTCTGCCCGCAAACGGAATCGCCGATCCGGCACTGGCCGTTCAGCTTGCGCAGGCAGCCTGAGCAAGCGGCGCGGCCATGAGCGAGACCCAGGCGGAGCGGTATCGCCGCCTGCGCTGGCAGTGCCGGCGCGGCATCTTGGAGTTGGACCGAATCCTGTCCGCCTTCCTGGAGACCGGTTATCCGCTCCTGGACCCGCCGGGGCAGGAGCGATTCGAGCACATCCTCTCCCAGCCCGATCACTTGCTGAGTCAATGGCTGTTCGGCGGACGGGCCCGTCCTGCGGACCAGGAGACCGACCGTGTCGTCCAGGCGATACGCCGCACCCCTGCATCTTGAACCGCGACCTTCGGTCTGGTTGGAGCATGCGCTGATCCTGGCGCATGGTTTGGCCGTCCTGTCCCTGGCATTGATTGAGGGGCATCCGCCGTGGATCTGGCCGTTGAGTGCCCTTATCATTCTTGGTGGGGTGCATTTGGTGCGCAAACATGCCCGGCTGCTGCATCCCGCCAGTCTGGTCGGGCTGGTCTGGGATGCAGGGGGCGAATGGATTTTGCGCCGCCGGGACGGCCAGGAGTTTAAGGCATGCCTTCTTGGCGACAGCCTGCTTACCGCGCGTTTGGTGATTCTCAACTTTTCCCGTTCGCGCTGGCGGAGGGTGTCGCTGGTGATTCCTCCAGACCGGCTGGACAAAGAGTCGTTCCGGCGGTTGCGCGTGCGTCTGCGTATCGAGGGTGGCAAGTAGCCCCACTTTGGTCGTCGGGCAATCGGTGGAAGTCTCGAATTCCGACAAGTGACGGGCTGTCTCCACGCGCTTGGTTTGGTACCATGCGTGGCTTTCCAACTCGGGGGAGACCGGTAACGGATGAGCTGGGTCGATATGAACTGGGCCGACTACGTCATTCTTGGCGTAATCCTGTTGTCGGCTATCGTAAGTCTGCTGCGTGGTTTTGTGCGCGAGGCCTTCTCGCTGGCGACCTGGATCGCGGCGATCTGGCTGGGCATACTCTACGCCCCGCTGTTGGCCGTGCAGCTCGAAGCCTATATCGCTGTCCCCTCATTGCGACTGGCGGCCGCCTTCGGTGCGATCTTTCTTATCACCCTGTTGATCGGTGGGCTGCTCAACTCGTTATTGGGCCACTTGGTGGACAAGTCCGGCCTGTCGGGTACCGACCGGGTATTGGGCGTGTTGTTCGGCGGTGCCCGTGGGGTATTGATTGTCGCCGTGCTGGTATTGCTGGCCGGGGCAACGCCGTTTCCCAACGATCCCTGGTGGAAAGAATCGGTCCTGATCCCCCATTTCGAGCAACTGGCCGAACAGATTCGTGCCTTCCTGCCCGAAGATATGGCGCAGAGCATCGCCTACACCCGTCATCAATCTTCTTGAGCGGCGTCAAAGTGGTGGGTACACTGCGGTTTTAATCCACCGGCCGTTGGCGTCCAGCCCCGGAGGTATCGGTCCATGTGCGGTATCGTAGGCATTGTGGCCCACGGTTTTGTCAATCAGCCCCTTTATGAGGCGCTGACGGTGCTACAGCATCGCGGGCAGGATGCCGCAGGTATTGTCACCTGTGATCAGGGACGGCTCTACCTGCGTAAGGACAACGGTCTGGTGCGGGATGTGTTTCAAACAAAGCACATGCTCAAACTGCCAGGCAATATGGGTATTGCCCACTGCCGCTATCCCACCGCCGGCAGTTCCACGTCTGCCGAAGCCCAGCCCTTCTACGTCAATTCCCCCTACGGCATCACCCTGGCGCACAACGGCAATCTCACCAATGCCGAGGAGTTGAAACGCGATCTGTTCGTGGAGGATCTGCGTCACATCAATACCGATTCGGACAGTGAGATTCTGCTCAACGTCTTTGCCCATGAATTGTCCGAGCGCCGCAAACTGCGCCTGGAGGTCAACGACGTATTCGAAGCGGTGCGCGGTGTGCACCGTCGCTGTTCCGGGGCCTATGCCGCCGTTGCCATGATTGCCGGTTACGGCATCCTCGGTTTTCGCGATCCGTTGGGGATTCGTCCGGTGGTGTTCGGCAAGCGCGAGACCGATCAAGGTCCGGAGTACATGATCGCCTCTGAAAGCGTCGCCCTGGACGTGCTGGGTTTTGAGACCGTCCGGGATCTGGAGCCGGGCGAAGCGGTGTTTATCGATACCCAGGGGCAGATGCAGACCAAACAGTGTGCCGATGCCCCCAGCTATGCGCCGTGCATCTTCGAGTTTGTCTATCTGGCGAGGCCCGATTCCATTATCGACAATGTTTCGGTCTACAAGGCGCGGCTTCGAATGGGGCAGCGACTGGCCGACAAGATTCTGCGCGAGCGGCCGAATCATGACATTGACGTGATCATCCCCATACCCGATACCAGCCGTACCTCAGCCATGGAGCTTGCCAACAAACTCAAGGTGAAATACCGGGAAGGTTTCATCAAGAACCGCTATATCGGCCGCACCTTCATCATGCCCGGTCAGACTCAGCGCAAAAAGTCCGTGCGCCAGAAGCTCAATGCCATCGATCTGGAATTCAAAGGCAAGGTGGTGATGCTGGTCGATGATTCCATCGTGCGCGGTACCACCTCCAAACAGATCATCCAGATGGCCCGTGAGGCCGGTGCCCGAAAGGTCTATTTCGCCTCAGCTTCTCCGCCAGTGCGTTACCCCAACGTCTACGGTATCGACATGCCTTCCGCTGGCGAACTGGTGGCACACAATCGCACGGACCAGGAAATCGCCGAAGTTATCGGCGCGGATTGGCTGATATACCAGGATCTGGCCGACCTCGAAGCCGCCGTGCGGCGCCACAGTGACCGCCTGAAGCGCTTCGACACCTCCTGCTTCAACGGTGTTTACGTGACCGGTGACGTTTCCAAGGAATTTCTGGAGCGCCAGGAGCAGCAACGCAATGACGCGGCCAAGGCGGCCCAGCGTAAACTCGACCAAATGGCCGTGGACCTGCACAACGCGCCCTGAGTTTGGGCGTGTTTTTCCCGAAAGCCCCGGCGGGTTACCAAGCGTAGGGACAGTCCTCGTTGAAACGGGGGCTGGCCGCCTTGATGCAGCGCTCGATCACCAACGCCTCCTCTGCCATGGCGACGATGCGCCGGCCGGGCTCGGTGACCTCCACTCCGCTGCGGGTACGCTCGAAGATGCGGATATCCAGGTACTCTTCCAGCTTCTTGATTTGCTCGGACAGGCTGGGCTGAGTCACATTGCACAGCCGTGCCGCCTGACCGAAGTGTCCGGTGCGTGCAGCGGCAACGATGTAGCGCAACATTTTGAAGCTCATGTCCGAATCCCGGTTGTTCGTTTTTCTGCTGAATAGCTTATTGCAGCATTAGAAAAACATATATTCGATTTCCTTTATGGAGTGCGGTCGCCACGTCTATGGGTCGGCGTGTAGGATCTCTCGCCGTTTGGCGGCCCACATGAGCTGGTGCGGTACACCGATCCAATTCAGAGATGTCCAGATTGGCGCGATTCCTGTATACTCAGCGCTCTTTTGGGTTCGGCAATTGCGCTTGGTAAGCCGCTGTTTTGTAAAGGCTCTGCCGCGGTCCTGTCGGACTTTTCCAAATTCGTTGGGTTAGTTCCCGGAATGTCCGATCTTCAGTACATCCGCAATTTCTCTATCATCGCCCACATCGACCACGGCAAATCCACCATCGCGGATCGGTTCATCCAGGTCTGCGGCGGATTAAGTGATCGGGAAATGGCTGCGCAGGTCCTTGATTCCATGGACTTGGAGCGGGAGCGGGGAATCACCATCAAGGCCCAGAGCGTTTCCCTGGACTACCCGGCCGACGACGGTAACACCTACCAGCTCAACTTCATCGACACTCCCGGCCACGTGGATTTCTCTTACGAGGTCTCCCGCTCGCTGGCCGCCTGCGAGGGCGCGCTGCTGGTTGTGGACGCTGCCCAGGGTGTTGAGGCACAGAGTGTGGCCAACTGCTACACCGCCATCGAGCAGGGCCTGGAAGTGGTGCCGGTGCTCAATAAGATCGATCTGCCCTCGGCGGAACCGGAGCGGGTGAAGAACGAGATCGAGGAGATCATCGGCCTGGACACCGCTCACACCCTGATGGTCTCGGCCAAAACCGGGCTGGGCATCAAGGAACTGCTGGAGGAGATGGTGCGGCTCATTCCTCCGCCCCAGGGGGACAGGAACGCGCCGTTGCAGGCCCTTATCATCGATTCCTGGTTCGACCCTTATGTGGGGGTGATTTCCCTGGTTCGGGTCATGAACGGGGTCTTGCGGCCGCGACAGAAAATGAAGGTGATGTCCACCGGGCAGTCTCACCAGGTGGACAAGGTCGGCATCTTTACACCCAAACGCAAAGACCTTGCCGAGCTGCGCGCCGGAGAGGTGGGTTTTGTGATCGCCGGCGTCAAGGAGATCGACGGTGCCCCGGTCGGCGATACCCTCACCGATACGGATCGTCCGGCCGCCAAGCCGCTGCCGGGTTTCAAACAGGTGCAGCCGCGGGTGTTTGCCGGTCTGTATCCGGTGGCCACGGACGACTACGAGGATTTCCGCGAGGCCCTCAGCAAGCTTCGCCTCAACGATTCCGCCCTACATTACGAGCCGGAGACCTCTCAGGCCCTGGGATTCGGTTTTCGTGTCGGATTCCTTGGCATGCTGCATATGGAGATCGTGCAGGAACGCCTGGAACGGGAATACGATCTGGATCTGATCACCACCGCGCCCACGGTCATCTATGAAGTACTGACCACCAAGGGCGAGGTCGTTTCGGTGGACAACCCGGCCAATCTGCCGCCCACCAACCAGATCGAGGAGATTCGCGAGCCCATCATTGCCGCCACGATACTCGTGCCGCAGAGCTACTTGGGTGCCGTCATCAACCTCTGCATCGAAAAGCGCGGTGTGCAGAAATCCATGCAGTACATCGGCGGTCAGGTTCAGCTGGTGTATGAAATGCCACTGAACGAGGTGGTGCTGGATTTCTTCGACAGGCTCAAGTCCGTGAGTCGCGGATTCGCCTCGTTCGACTATGAATTCCGCCGCTTCCAGGCCGCCGATCTGGTGAAGCTGGACCTGCTGATCAACGCCGAAAAGGTCGATGCGCTGTCGACCATCGTGCACCGCGATCAATCCGTCAGCCGTGGCCGGGAGCTTGCCGAGCGCATGCGGGAACTGATACCCAGACAGATGTTCGACGTCGCCATACAGGCGGCCATCGGCTCCAACATCATTTCCCGCACCACAGTGAAGGCGTTGCGCAAGAACGTGACGGCCAAGTGTTATGGCGGCGATGTGACCCGTAAACGCAAGTTGTTGGAGAAACAGAAGGCTGGTAAGAAACGCATGAAACAGGTCGGCCGCGTGGAGATTCCGCAAGAGGCGTTTCTGGCCGTGTTACGTGTCGGCAAGGACGATTGACGCCTACGCCCATGACTCTGGACCGTGAGGAGCATTTCTAACGATGAATTTCGATTTTCCCACTATCCTGGTGCTGGGCACCGCCCTGACGGGGCTCGTTTGGGCTGCGGACGCGATGTTGTTTGCGCCGGCCCGTCGCAAGCGGGGCCAGGCCTTGATCGCCGATGGCGTTGGCAGGGACAGCAATGCCTTTTCTCAGGCGGTGAAGGAACCGGTGCTGGTGGAATACTCGCGCTCCTTCTTCCCCATCATACTGGCGGTGCTGGTACTGCGCTCCTTCGTCGTCGAGCCGTTTCGCATCCCTTCCGGCTCGATGATGCCGACCCTGCTGGTGGGAGATTTCATTCTGGTGAACAAATTCACCTACGGTCTTCGTCTCCCGGTCGCCAACACCAAGGTCTGGGAGAACAACCTGCCGCAGCGGGGCGACGTGGTGGTGTTCCGCTATCCTCGCGACCCCTCCGTGGACTACATCAAACGTGTCATCGGCGTGCCCGGCGACGTGATTCGCTACTACAATAAAGCCTTGACGGTAAACGGGCAGCCTGCGGAACAGTTGGCCATAGGCAACTATCAGGCCAGTGGTGCGGGAGCCCGTATGCAGGGTGCCAGCGAGCGCGAGGAGGACCTGCTGGGTGTGGAGCATCGCATCCTTGTCAGTCCCGGTGTGCCTTCCTGGCAGGGGGAGTTCACCGTGCCGCAAGGGCAGTACTTCGTCATGGGCGATAACCGCGACAACAGCAACGACAGCCGTGTCTGGGGTACCGTGCCGGAAGAAAATCTGGTCGGCAAGGCGTTCATGATATGGATGAACTGGGACCCGGACTCCGGTGAATTCGGTTTTGACCGCATTGGCAGGAAGATTCAATGATTCAACGCGTTGCGCGCCGGTGGGCTGCCGGCATGACCTTCACTTCGTTCCTGTTCGTTATGGCGATTGTGGTGGCGGTGGTGCTGCTCGGGTTGCGCCTGATGCCGGCCTATATCAATCATGCCAAGGTCAAATCCATACTCCAGGACCTTTCCACCGAGGTGGCCATCACCGACCGTTCGGTGCATGAGATCCGCAACCTGCTCGATCGGCGTTTCGAGGTGAACAGCGTCGATCGTGTCCGTGGCAAGGACATCCAGATCGAAAAGGGACATCGCCAATTCACCGCCAAGCTTCAGTATGAGGTTCGGGAACACATCGTTGGCAACATCGATGCCATCATCATGTTCGATGAGACCGTCAAGGTCGGCTCCCCTTGAGTCCGGTTGCGGAGCGCCTCAGCCGCAGAATTGGCTATCAGTTCGCCGACCGGGACCTGCTGGAAACGGCACTGACCCACCGTAGCGCTTCCAACCGTAACAACGAACGGCTCGAATTTCTGGGTGATGCCGTGCTCGGTGCCGTAATCGCCCGCGTGCTTTTTGAAAAATTTCCCAAAGCCCGAGAGGGCCAGATGAGCCGTTTGCGGGCCAGTCTGGTCAAAGGGGAATCTCTGGCACGGATGGCCAGGGAACTGAATCTCAGCGAGGCCCTGGTATTGGGGGCCGGCGAGGCTCGCAGCGGCGGGCATGGGCGCGACTCCATTCTCGCCGATGCCCTGGAAGCGGTGTTCGGGGCGATTTCACTGGATGGCGGATTCGAAGCCGCCCGCAATGTGATTCTGGCGGTGTTCCAGTCGCCTATCGAAGGTTTGAGCCTGGAGGCGGTCAGCAAGGATCCAAAGACCCGTCTGCAGGAACACTTGCAAGGTCAGGGGTTGGACCTGCCCAGTTACGAAGTCATCGATACGCAGGGTGAGTCCCATGCCCAGACCTTCCACGTCGTCTGTCGTTTGCCCGGTGTCGCCGAACCGGTGACGGGGCGCGGAACCAGCCGGCGCAGGGGCGAGCAGGACGCGGCTCGCAAGGCCCTCAAAATGCTTACCGAGACTGCTGAATCGTGAGCTCCGCGGAAGCCATCACCCATAGCGGCTTCGTTGCCATCGTCGGCCGGCCCAATGTGGGGAAGTCCACCCTTCTGAACCATCTGCTGGGCCAAAAGATCAGCATTACCTCGCGACGGCCGCAGACCACACGCCATCGCATTTTGGGCATCCATACCTCCGGCAACGCCCAATTCGTGTTCGTGGACACCCCCGGTCTGCATCGCGGCGGCGGCAAGGCAATGAATCGCTACCTTAACCGGGCCGCCGATACCACCTTGGTTGATGTGGACGTGATTCTGTTCCTGGTGGAGGGGATGCGCTGGACCGATGAGGATCAGATGGTGCTGGACAAGGTTCGCGCCGCCGGTCTGCCGACCCTGCTTATCGTCAACAAGGTGGATCAGGTCACCAACAAGGCAGCGCTGTTGCCCCATTTGCAAACCTTGGGCAGTTACATGGATTTCGTTGCCATCATTCCTGTCAGCGCGCGGCGCACGGCGGATGTGCGCCGGGTAGAGGCGGAGGTTCTGAAAGTGCTCCCCGAGGGGGCAGCCCTGTTCCCGCAGGACCAGATCACCGACCGTTCCGAGCGTTTTATGGCTGCCGAGATCGTTCGCGAGAAGCTCACCCGCCGCCTGGGCCGTGAGATTCCCTACGCGCTCACCGTGGAGATCGAACAGTTCAAGAACGAGGGCCGGATGCTGGTCATCCATGCTCTGATCTGGGTGGAACGTCCGGGACAGAAGGCGATCGTGGTGGGTAAGGGGGGCGAGAATCTCAAGCTCGTCGGCCAGGATGCGCGCAAGGATATGGAACTGGCCTTCGACAGCAAGGTGCTGCTGAAGCTGTGGGTGAAGGTCAAGGCGGGCTGGTCCGACGACGAGCGAGCCCTGCGCAGCCTGGGCTACGAGGACTGAGCCACGCGGCGCCATGCAGCAGCGCACACTCCTGCAACCGGCTTACGTCCTGCATGCGCGACCCTATGGCGACACCAGCCTGTTGCTGGAGATCTTCAGTCTTGATCACGGTCGCCAGGGTCTGGTGGCCAAGGGCGCGCGGGTCAGAAAGAGGCACAACTGCCCCTTACAACCCTTCGCTCCCTTGCTGCTTTCCTGGTCCGGCCGTGGCGAGTTGCCGACGCTGACGGACTGTGATCGACACGGCGAGGCGATGGGCCTGCGTGGCGATGGCCTGCTGTGCGGCTTTTACATAAACGAGTTGATGTATCGCCTCACCCATCGGCACGATCCTCACCCGGAACTGTTCAAGATCTATGCGGCCACCCTGGTCCGGTTGCGCGACGAGGTCAGCCAGGAGCCCTTGCTACGGGAATTCGAACTGCGCCTGCTGGATTCCCTGGGCTACGGCCTGATCCTGGATCACGACGTCGACAGCGGCGGACCCGTGGATGCGGACGGCCGCTACACCTATATCCCGGATCTCGGGCCGCGCCTTGGCGAGGTGGACGGAAACGTCGCCGTGGGCGTCAGCGGCCGTACCTTGCATGCACTTCAGCGCTGTGACTGGCGCGACGTCGATACCCTGCGCGAGAGCAAGCGATTGCTCCGCACGGTATTGCACTATCATTTGGGGGGCAAACCACTCAATAGCCGTGCCCTGTTCCGAACCGCCGCGAAGCCTCAATGAAAATACTACGCCGCTATCCCGAGTCGATGGTCATCAAGGGAGAGGATTACCGTTTCGAAAAGATTCTGAAGGACGATTTCTTTTCCGTGAATGTCCTTTATCGCAATCAGGCCGGGCGCCGATACGTCCTCAAACTGAGCGATTTCCGCTTTATCCTCGGCTTGCTGTTTCGTCCCTTCGCCATGCTCATGTCCGGCCACGAGTACACGATCTACCGCATGGTGGACGGGCTCCCCGGCGTGCCGGAACTGGGGCCGCGCTGGGGGCTGCGGGGCTACTTCCATGAATTCATCGAAGGCAAGACCCTGCACGAACTGGGCAAGGACGCCAAACTGCCGGACGACTTCTTTGACCGTCTCGGCGAACTGATTCGTGCCATCCATGAGCGTCGGATCTTCTACATGGACTTGAACAAGCAGGGTAACATCATCCTCGGCGACGATGGGAAACCCTGGCTGATCGATTACCAGATCTGTATGCACTTCAAGGGTGGCGGGCTGTTCGGCCGGTGGTCCGATCGCATCTTTAAGCGACTGATCCAGGAAGACATCTACCACCTTTACAAGCACAAGAAGCGACTGCAGCCGCAACGGCTTACCGATGATGAGGCCCGCCTGGCGGTACGCTCGGAAGGGGCGAAGAAATACAACCGCTTCCTGGGGGCGCCCTATCGGCGCTTCAAACGCAAGCTCTATCCGTCGGGCAGCAATGAGATCATCTGGTACAAATGGAAAAAGATCAAAGACCAGTCCAAACGAATGCCTTAGGACAATGACATGAACAACGACCCCATCTTTCTGGGCGTGAATATCGATCACGTCGCCACCCTGCGCCAGTCCCGCGGCACCCGCTATCCTGACCCGATATTAGCGGCTCAGTTGGCGGAGCAGCATGGTGCCGACAGCATCACCCTGCATCTGCGCGAGGACAGGCGCCACATTCAGGAACGGGATATCGCGCTGCTGGAGGATATCCTGCAGACCCGCATGAATCTGGAGATGGCCGTTACCGAGGAGATGGTGACGATTGCCGCCAATCTGGCCCCGGAGGACTGCTGCCTGGTACCCGAGCGGCGCGAGGAGCTGACCACCGAAGGCGGTCTGGATGTGGTGGCCCACGAGGCCAAGGTCGCCCATGCCTGCGACCGCTTGTCCGAGGCTGGCGTGCGGGTGTCCTTGTTCATCGACGCCGATCGGGCGCAGATCGAGGCCGCCCGCCGGGTACATGCCCCGGTGATCGAGATCCATACCGGCCATTTCGCCGATGCCAAGAATCCGGCCCAGCGCAAGCGCGAGCTACAACGCATCCGCGATGCCGTGGACCTGGGCAACGAACTGGGGATTACCGTCAATGCCGGCCACGGTCTGAGCTATCACAACGTGGCCGATATCGCCGCGATCCCCGGCGTCCGGGAACTGAACATCGGCCACGCCATCATCGCCCGGGCGGTGTTCACCGGGCTGCCGGAGGCCGTGGCGGAGATGAAACGTCGTATGTTGGAGGCGCGCAACGCTTAAAGCGCGCCGGGCTGCTCAGTTCGACCGTTCCAGTAGCTTTCGCTCCCAGTCCAGAGACGTTTTGACGATGAAGTCCAGGTCGTCGTAACGTGGTGTCCAGTCGAACACCTGGTGGATACGCTCGACGGCGGCCACCAGTGCCGGCGGATCGCCGGCACGCCGACCTTCCTCGATGATGTTCAAGGGCTCGCCATGCACGCGTGCCACTGCGTCCAATACCTGCCGCACACTGTATCCATGGCCGTAACCGCAGTTCAGGGTGGCGGAGTCGCCACCCTGGCGCAGATGTTCGAGGGCACGGATGTGGGCATCCGCGAGGTCCGATACATGGATGTAGTCGCGTACCCCGGTGCCGTCCTCAGTGGGGTAATCCGTGCCGAATACCTTGATGGACGGGCGTTTTCCCAGAGCCGTCTCGGCCGCCACCTTGATCAGCAGGGTAGCGTTTCTGGTGGACTGACCGATGCGGCCGCCGGGATCCGAGCCGGCAACGTTGAAGTAGCGCAGAATCACATGGCGCATAGGGCCGGCAGCACCCAGGTCGCGCAGCATCCACTCGCTCATCAGCTTGGAGCTGCCGTAGGGGTTGATGGGGGCAAGGTGTGTCTGCTCGTTGCAGAGGGTCTGCTCGGGAATACCATACACCGCGGCGGTGGATGAAAAGATAAAGTGCTTTACGCCGGCCCGGGCGCAGCACTCGAGCAGGTTGCGGGTATTGCAGGTATTGTTGCCGTAGTACTTGAGCGGGTCGGAGACGGATTCCGGAACGATGGTATGGGCGGCGAAGTGCAGCACCGATTCGATTTTGTGGTCACGCAGGAGGCGGCTTACCAATTCCTGATCGCCGGTATCGCCGATGACCAGCTCGCCATGCAACACCGCCTCTTCGAATCCCGTCGAGAGGTTGTCCAGGGTTACCACCGTTTCCCCTGCCTCGCCGAGCTGAAGAACCACATGGCTGCCGATATAACCGGCACCGCCGGTTACCAGAATTGCCCCTCTGGACATACGCATCCCCTGTCTTGCTAGTTGCTGGAGGCCGCGATTGTAAGGCAATCCCCGGCGAGGCGCGAACGTGAGCCGCGTTGCGGGCTCAGACCGGCAGCAGCGTGCGGATGAGTCGATCCAGCATGGTCGATTTTACCGGTTTGCGCAGGAACTCACGTGCGCCGCGATCGCGGCAGCGGGCGTCCAGGCCCGCCTCGGACTCGCCGCTGATGATGATGGCGGGTGGTGGCCGATTCTGTTTTGCCAGTACTTCGAGTATGTCCAATCCGCTGCCGTCCGGCAGACGGTAGTCCAGCAACACCAGATCGGGCCGCCGTGATCCAAGTTGGGCCAGGGCCTCGTGCACATTGCTGACAGTGTTTACCCGGTAACCCAGTTCTTCCAAGTCCCAGGCCAGCATTTGTCCCAGTGACTCGTCATCGTCGACGATCAGCACCAGGGGGCTTTGCGAGGCCACCGAGGTCGGTCCTCAAACCTGTTCGCCGGTCAAGGCGGTGTACAGGCGTTGGCGGGCACGGTACAGACGCGAGGTGACAGCGGACTTGCTCAGGCCCAGGCGCTTGGCGATCTCTTCGTAGTTGTAGCCGCCGATGACTTGCAGCAGCAGGGGTTCGCGGTATTCATCCGACAAATCGGCGAGGGCGCGGCGCAGGTTGAAGGCTTCCACGCTATCGTCATGCTGCCGCCAGGTGGCAGGCAAAGTCTCCGGTTCCTGTTCCGACCAATCCGGTTGAACGCGTTCGAAGCGCCTGGCATTTTCCCGGCGAATGATGGTGAACAGCCACGAGCGGGCAGCCTGCGGTTGTTCCAGCCGGTCCAGGGAACGCCAGGCACGCAACAGGGTTTCCTGGACCAGATCGGCGGCGGTTTCGCGGTCGCCGCATAGCCAGTAGGCGTACTTGAAAAGCGACTGACTATGGGTCGATACGATATGCTCGAAGGTCCGCGACGTATCGGTTTGGACGCTGTGGTTGGGTGGGGTACACAGGTCCAGGGCTAGGCTGTTCATGATTCGGGTCTCCGCTGCCGGTTGGTGGTTTCCAACTCGACAGCAAAGCCCGTGCCTAATTTTAACTTGCTGTATTTTCTATATTTTATTTAGGTTTGGGACGGCTTTGTCTAACGTTACGTTACATCGTCCCAGCCATGATGTAACGATGCGTTTAAACCAAACCGGCGCCCGCCAGCCAGCAGTTGAGCATTTCCCGTGCCTGCTCTTCTAGTTTCGGTCCGTAGCGCAGGCCGTCCGCCCTCAGCTGCGTCACGCTGACGCCCGGTGTAGAAGCGATTTCCAGGGTATGGCCGATGTACCACCGCTCCAGGGTCGGGGTACTTACCTCCACATGGAATTGCAGGGCCAGACAGCGTGGTCCGCGCGAGAATGCCTGGTTCACGCAGATCGGGGTGGAGGCGAGGCGCTGGCAACCGTCGGGCAGGTCGAAGGTGTCGCCGT
>JAGRGI010000109.1 GCA_020445565.1 Chromatiales bacterium | reverse complement strand
TGTTCGGCCATGTGAAAGGCGCCTTCACCGGTGCCATCAAAGACAGACCGGGACGCTTCAAGGCAGCGGATGGCGGCACCTTGTTTCTGGACGAGATCAGCGAACTGCCGAAGGAGTTGCAACCCAAACTGTTGCGTGTGTTGCAGGATGGTGAATACGAACCGGTAGGCGCGGACACCACGGTAAAGGTGGATGTGCGGCTGGTAACCGCATCAAACCAAAATCTGCCGGAGATGGTGGATGGCGGGAGTTTTCGGCCCGACCTCTTCTACCGGATCGCCGTCGTGGCCCTGTTGGTACCGCCATTGCGTGAACGTCCGGGGGATATCCCGGTACTTCTGGACGCCCTGCTGAAGCGCCTTGCCTTGCGTGGCTATCCCGCCGGCGTGCGTTTCTCCCAGGACGCCATGCGCGCCCTGATGAACTACCCTTGGCCTGGCAATGTGCGGGAACTCGCCAACGCCATCGAGCACGGCCTGATTTGCGCAGTGGACGGGGTGGTCGGCGCCTTATCGCTGCCCGACACCCTGAGAGCCTATTGTGACGCGCGCAGTCGCCCGTTGAACGGTCTGGAAACGATCGATACCGGCGAGCGCGAACGGATCGATGCGGCATTGCGACAGTCCAACGGGAACAAGACCCTTGCAGCCCAGATTCTTGGTATCGATCGCTCCACACTGTGGCGACGCATGCAGAAGCTGGGCATGATTTGACGCATCACCAAAGCTTGGAGACAACGACAAAATGAAATCGAGATCCCCCCTTGTTGCCGTACTGGCATTGACCGGCCTGTGCTTCGCCCACGGTGCGCAAGCACAGGAGTACATCGTCACCACCAGTGTCGAAGGGAGCTTCAACGAGGTGAAGGACAACATCAAGAACGCTATCGTCGGCCGCGGTCTGAATATCGCCAACGAACTTCACGCCAGCGACATGCTCAATCGAACCGGCCCTGATCTGGGTTTTCCTGACGCCATCTATACCCATGCGGAAACCGTGGAATTTTGTAGCGCCAGCATTTCGCACAAGCTGGTTCAGGCCAATCTCCACAATGTGGTTCTATGCCCGTTCGGCATCAGCATCTATGAACTAGTGGCGGAACCGCAGACCATCTACCTGAGTTACCGCCGCCCCCTGGCCGACTCGGACTCCGCCGAAGCCGCCCAGGAGGTGGAAGACCTGATTCAGGGCATCATCCAGGACGCGAGTTGGTAAATCACCCCAGGCCCTGCAGAACCGATATCAGTTCTTGGCGATGTCGGCGAAACAGGGCCAGGGTCTCCACCCGCGCATAGCGCAACAGACCGGCGCTATCGACGATGAACACACCACGCTTCATACCGAACATGCCCTTACAGCCATACAGCTTCGCCGCGTCATAACCCGGATCGCTGAGCAGGGTGAAGGGCAATCCGTGGTGTCGGCGAAAGGCGCGGTGCGATTCGGCATCGTCAGGGCTGATGCCCACCACTTCCGCCCCCAGACCGGCGAAGGCATCGATACCGTCCCGGTAGTCGCACAGCTGGCGGGTGCATACAGGCGTCTCATCCCCTGGATAGAATGCCAGGATAACTGTCCGGCCCCGTTGTGCCGACAGGCGGAACATCCGTGCATCCTGGTCAGGCAGTTCGAAATCCGGCGCTGCTGATCCGATCCGCATGTCAGCGATCCCGTTTCTGCTAGTCTTGGGCGAAGTATACCCTCTCGAAATCGACATGATCGGCCCCGAACAATTTCGCCAACTCCGCACCTGGCAAGTCGAGCGCCTGCGCGAGCGCTATCGGGATTTAGGCGCCATACCCAGCTATCGGCCGGCAGTCCGTTTCTTCCTCGAACGCCTCTACGGCGATCGCGATTTTGGCGATCGCGACGGACAGTTCCAGCGCGCCTACCCGATTCTGGAGAGAACCCTGCCCGGTCGACTGCTGCACACCGCCGACCGCGCCTGGCAGCTCAACCAACTCAGTCGGGATCTGGACCTGCGCCTTGCCCAGGTTCTATTCGAGGAAATGGACTGGCGTGGCCCTATCGAAGAACAACCCTACAAGGCGGCCTTCCGGCATTGCGACAACAAACCCGAACGACAACGACAGCTTCGCCTCATTGAGGAGCTCGGCGAAGACCTGTTTCGTGCGGTACGCCTTCCCGTACTCCCCAGCCTGTTGCGCATGTCCCGCCGACCGGCACAGTTGGCAGGTTTCGGTGAATTGCAGGGATTTCTTGAGGAAGGATTCTCCGCGTTCCGTGCACTGGGAGGTTCGAGACGCTTTCTCGATATCGTCCTGCAGCGGGAACAACTGGCGCTGGACGAGGGCTTTCAGGTGCCAACGGCAAGCGGGTGATCCCGGATCAGGCATCGACGACACTATTGGAGATATAAGGAAAACACACACAGGAATTGTAGAAAATCCTCTATAACTAATATAGACTGCATCGATTCCCACCGGCTGACGCCACCCAGCCCGATCTGGCGGCGCCTGCCCAAAGCCCGGCGGTACCCGCTGGGCAGCAAAGCTGACCGTCGCAATCAACAAGACGGAAGACAATACACGCCTTGGCCAGCATGGCCCCGGGCCGGCTTTGTTCGGCCGCGGTTCCTCGTGCCGAGGCGTGCGCTTATACGCTCGAGAAAACGTGGAGGCCAAGTCGTTGAAAGATTCGTCTTCGAACAATACACGCAAGTGGGTTGCCGCCGGCATTTTTGCCGCCATGGCGATTGGACTGGCCTTCGTGGTGCCCACGGTCGAGATAGCCTGGGTAAGCGCGATACTGCTGCTGACGATCTACCTGTTCGCCTTCGAAATCGTGGGCGTGGACGTGGCGGCCGTCACCGTGATGGTGTTGCTGGGTCTGACCACCCTGCTTGCCCCGTTTATGGGCCTGGAACAGGGCCTGGTCTCCAACAAAAATCTCTTCGACGGTTTCGCCAGTAACGCGGTCATCTCCATCATCGCGGTGATGATCATCGGTGCCGGATTGGACAAGACCGGCATCATGAGCAAGGTGGCCGCGTTCATTCTGAAAGTCGGCGGCACCACGGAGAGCCGTATCATCCCCATTATCTCCGCCACCGTGGGTTTCATCTCCTCGTTTATGCAAAATGTAGGCGCCGCGGCCCTGTTCCTGCCGGTGGTCAGCCGCATTTCCGCCCGCTCGGGGCTGCCCATGTCGCGTCTGTTGATGCCCATGGGCTTCTGCGCCATCCTTGGCGGCACCGTCACCATGGTCGGCTCCTCGCCACTGATACTGCTGAACGATTTGATCCTGACCTCCAACAAGGCGCTGCCGCCCGAGCAGCAGATGGAAACCTGGGGCCTGTTCTCCGTCACTCCCATCGGCATTGCACTGGTCACCACCGGCATCGTCTATTTCGTGCTTGCCGGCCGCTTCGTGCTGCCCGCCAACCGCCAGCAGGATGGTGCCTCCGGCTCCAACACCATGGAATATTTCCAGAACGTCTACGGCATCGACTACCAGTTGTTCGAGGTGGCGGTTCCCCCTGGCAGCAACCTGATCGGCAAGACCCTGGACGACGTGGAGCACCAGGAGCGCATCCGCATCGTCGCCGCCAGCACCAACGGTGAAATTCGCGGTATCGGCTCGGCGGGTCTCGCTCGTGACGTGGGCATTTCCGCCGGGTCCGTTCTCGCCATCCTGGCCGCACCCAAGAATCTCAAGGCTTTCGCTGAAAACCACGGTCTGAACCAGCACCGCCATCTGCAAGTGTTCGCCGATGCCCTGGCGCCGACCAAATCCGGTATCGGCGAGGTGGTCATCCCGCCCGGCTCCCAACTGATCGGCAAGTCTGCCCGCGATATCTGGATGCGCAAGACCTACGGCATTGCCATGGTCGCCATGCACCGCAATGGCGAGACGCTGCGCGAAGGCGACAACATTCGCGATCTGCCCCTGAAAGCCGGCGACACGCTGGTGGTACACACCGCCTGGGACGCCTTGGCGCGTCTGGAGCGGGATACGAATTTCGTCGTCGTCACCACCGAATTCCCGCACGAGGAATTGCGCCCTCACAAGGTCGGCTGGGCCGGCGTGTTCTTCTTCATCGCCCTCAGCATGGTCCTGTTCAGCGACATCCGCCTGTCCGTGGCGCTGCTCACCGGCGCGGTCGGCATGATCCTCTCTGGGGTGCTCAAGATCGAAGAAGCCTACAATGCCGTATCCTGGAAAACCGTCTTCCTGCTCGCCTCACTGATTCCTCTCGGACTCGCGGTCGAAACCACAGGGACGGCAAAATGGATCGCCGAGCAAACCCTTGCCGTCGTCGGCGATATGCCGATCTGGGTGATTCAGGCCGCCGTTGCCGTCCTGGCGACATTTTTCACCCTGGTCATGTCCAATGTCGGCGCCACAGTGCTTCTGGTGCCTCTGGCCGTCAATATCGCCATCGGCGCCGGTGCCAACCCGGCCATGTTCGCCCTCACCGTGGCCATCGCCACCTCCAACTCCTTCCTGATCCCCACCCATCAGGTCAATGCCTTGATCATGGGTCCCGGCGGTTACCGGGTGCCGGACTTCATGCGTGCCGGAGGCATTATGACGCTGCTGTTCCTGGTGGTAATGATCACCATGATGAACCTGGTATTCTGATCATGCGGAACGTTCTTTCCCTGCAATTTCTCCTCCTGCTGATTGCATCGCTGCTGCCGTTGAGCGCCCTTGCCGCAGGTGCGGCCGGCGGGAACGAGCGCCTGGACATGACCGCCACCGGGGTGGGAATCACCGCCCTGATCGTGTTTGCGATCGCCTATGTACTGGTAATGGCGGAAGAATTCACTCATTTGCGCAAATCCAAGCCGGTCATCATCGCCGCCGGCATCATCTGGGGAATGATCGGGCTGGTCTACGCCCACCACGGCATGCCCGAGGTGGCCGAACATGCCGTTCGCCACGACCTCCTGGAATACGCCGAGCTGATGCTGTTCCTCCTGGTGGCCATGACCTACATAAACTCCATGGAGGAACGTCTGGTCTTCGATGCCCTGCGCTCCTGGCTGATCCGCAAGGGCTTTGGTTTGCGCGCCCTGTTCTGGCTGACCGGCTTTCTGGCCTTTTTCATCTCACCCGTCGCGGACAACCTCACAACCGCGCTGTTGATGTGTGCCGTGGTGTTGGCGGTGGGCGGCGACAATCCGCGCTTCGTCACCCTGGCGTGCATCAATATCGTCGTCGGCGCCAACGCCGGTGGTGCCTTCAGCCCCTTCGGCGATATCACCACCTTGATGGTATGGCAGAAAAAGATGGTGGAGTTCGGCACCTTCTTCTACTTGTTCGTGCCGTCTCTGGTGAACTTCCTGGTGCCGGCAATTCTGATGCACTTCGCCGTGCCTTCCGAAAAGCCTTCCGCGAGCGATGAACTGGTGAAAATGCGGTTCGGCGCCCGTCGCATCGTACTGCTGTTCCTGCTCACCATCATCACCGCCGTGGGCTTCCACAACTTTCTGGGACTGCCGCCGGTAATCGGCATGCTGACTGGGCTGGGTTATCTGCAACTGTTCGGTTACTACCTCAAGCGCCACTGCCATGCCCAGATGCGTCTCAAGCAGCAAGGCGTGACCAACGCCGACCCGAGCAGTTGCGAGGAGGAGACCCGTACGGGGCAGATCGGCGACGTAGTTCCCTTCGACGTCTTCAGCAAAGTCGCCCGTGCGGAATGGGACACCCTGCTGTTCTTCTACGGCGTGGTGTTGTGTGTGGGAGGTCTTGGCTTCCTCGGTTACCTTTCGCTCGCCTCCGGCATCATGTACGCCGACTGGGGCGCGACCAATGCCAATATTGCCGTCGGTGTATTGTCGGCCATCGTCGACAACATCCCGGTCATGTTCGCCGTGCTCACCATGCAGCCGGACATGTCCACCGGGCAGTGGCTGTTGGTCACCATGACGGCCGGCGTCGGCGGTTCCATGCTTTCCATCGGTTCGGCCGCCGGGGTTGCCTTGATGGGGCAATCCCGTGGTATGTACACCTTCTTCGGACACCTCAAATGGACCCCGGTGATCGCCCTGGGCTACGCCGCCAGCATCTATGTTCATATGCTGGTCAACAGCGCGATGTTTTAAGGGACCGGCTGGTAATTTTATAACGGGTTGAAAACCCAGGCTGGGCTTGCCACTTGAGCCCGATGCAGGGCGGGACTTGTACCCCGCCCATGGCGTTTGCCTTCTGCTGCACTTGGCGTTCCCACTCAACAAAACAATAAAAAATATAAAAAAAATTAATCAGTTAAGATAACTAACTAAAAATTTTCTCAAGTTATCGAATCTCAGGGATGACAACCCACAACATGGAAGCCATAATCTCCCCTTTCCTATCATCCGAGACAAGACCGGCACAGCCGGCAAGGGCGCGCCATGTGGTTCAAAAACCTGCAACTGTTCCGTTTCACCAAACCTTTTGAACTGCCTGCCGAGACCCTGGACGAGGTACTGGCAAAGCGTCCGTTTCGCACCTGTGGTCCCCTGGAGCTGGCCTCCGCCGGCTGGTCTGCCCCCTTGGGAGGCGATGCAACCGCTCTGGTCCACTCCACCAACGGCTACCTGATGCTGTGCGCAAAGCGCGAGGAAAAAATCCTCCCTCCGGCGGTGATCAATGAACTGCTGGCTGAACGGGTGGCGGAAATCGAAGAGTCCCAGATGCGCAAGATCCGCCGCAAGGAAAAGGACGAGATGCGCGACAATCTCATTGCAGAACTTCTGCCCCGCGCCTTCAGCCGCAGCGCCCGCACCTACGCCTATATCGATGCGAAAGAAGGGTGGCTGATCGTTGACAGTGCAAGTCGCAAACGTGCGGAGGAATTGGTTGAGCTGCTGCGCAAGACCATAGGCACCCTTCCCGTGGTCCCCCCCGGCAGCCGCGAACGTCCCGGCGCCGTCCTCACCGATTGGCTCAGGAGCGGCAACTGCGGAGACGGTTTCGACCTGGAAGACGAATGTGAATTGCGCGGCGCCGAGGAAGACGGCGGCGTGGTACGCTGCCGCAAGATGGACCTGGGCAGCAACGAAATTCAGATCCATCTGGAGGCTGGAAAAGAGGCCGCCCGAGTGGCAGTGACCTGGCGTGATCGGATCTCATTGGTCCTGTCCGACGACTTCTCCATCAAGCGCCTGCGTTTCCTGGACTTGGTCCAGGACGAAGCGGATGCCGCCGAAAGTGAAGACCCGGCAGCCCGCTTCGATACCGACTTCGCCATTATGTCCCTGGAACTGGCTCGCCTGCTACCGGAGTTGTTCGATGCCTTCGGTGGCGTCGCCGACGAAGAAGATGCCCCGGTGCGTCAGGCCGCCGCCTGAGCGTAGCGCACCATGTCCCGTGTTTTTCTCTTCCTCGGCGCCATCAACGGCTTTTTGGCCGTCGGACTTGGCGCCTTCGGTGCCCATGGGCTTCGCCAGCGCCTCGATGCCGCCATGCTGGAGGTTTTTCGCACCGGTGTGGATTACCACGCCATGCATGCTCTGGCCCTGTTGGCGGTGGGCCTGATGTTGGCCCACATGCCGCAATCCACCCCCTTGAAATGGGCCGGTTGGGCCTTCGTACTCGGTATCGTTCTTTTCAGCGGCAGCCTCTATGCCCTGAGCATTACCGGTACCCGGGGTCTGGGCATCGTCACGCCTTTCGGAGGCATTCTCTTTCTCATTGGATGGGCCTTATTGGCGGTGAGCGCGGTTCGCTCCTAAGGCCACCGCTTTCCAACGCAGGTCAATTGGTTATTAGTGCATTCTCGGCTACTATGTGTGCGGCGCAGCAAACGCGTCGCGGGCCCGCTCGGCGAGCACGCCCGACCACTACAAATTTTGCCAAGGCTGAGAGGACATTATGCTGGGAGAGAATCACGATCTTATTCACGAATTTCCCGAGTATGAGAGCAAAATCCGGGAGCTGGTAGCCAACGACAGCCAATTCGCCGATTTGATGAAACGTTATGACGCCTTGGATGCACGGGTTCGCGAACTCGAAGAGCAGGCACAACCCGTTGCCGACGAGACCATGGAAGACCTGAAAAAAGAGCGCTTGATGCTCAAGGATGAGTTGTACACGATGTTGCGACAATAGGTGTCGGCAGCACCACCACCGACCTGTTGAGATATAACGCCATGGCGATTCCGGAGCATTCCGGGATCCATTTTCTTATTTGACGTCGTCCTCCAGTTGAGTACGGCAAAGCATGGCGTAGGTACCCTCCTGGGCGAGCAAATCTTCGTGCCGCCCTTGCTCGACGATCCTGCCACGCTCCAATACTACAATCCGGTCCGCATTGCGGACCGTGGACAGACGATGGGCAATCACGAGGGTGGTTCTCCCCTGCCTTAGCCGCTCCAAAGCTGCCTGAACCTGGCGCTCGGATTCCGTATCCAGTGCGGCCGTGGCTTCGTCCAGAATCAACAGCGGCGCATTCTTGATCAAAGCCCGTGCGATGGCCAAACGTTGGCGCTGCCCCCCGGAAAGGCGCACCCCACGGTCACCGATCTGGGCGTCGAGACCTTCCGGCAACTGATCGATGAACTCCCAGGCATAAGCCGCCTTGGCAGCCTCCTCGATTTTCTCCCTTGCCACCGGACTGCTGGCGCCGTAGGCGATGTTAGCACCCACGGTATCGTTGAACAGGAATATGTCCTGGCTCACCAGAGCAATATTGGCGCGCAACTCCGCCAGGCTCAGGGAACTGATCTCCTTGTCGTCCAACAATATCTCACCCTCATACGGCCCGTAGAGTCGGGGTATGAGGCTCGCCACGGTACTTTTCCCACCCCCAGAGGGCCCTACCAAAGCAATGGTCTGCCCCGGCTCGGCGAGAAACGAAACACCATCCAGGGCTATCCGCCCGGATTCAGCATAGCCAAACTTAACCTCGCGAAATTCCAGACGCCCCGCAGCCCGCCCTATCCCGGTGGTTCCCGAATCATTTTCCGGCTGGCTGTCCAGCAATCCGAAAATGCTCTCCGCCGCCGCCAGTCCCCGCTGTAATTTTTCATTGATGCTGGTGAGTCGTTTGATCGGACTGAACAGCAGCCCCATTGCCGCCAGAAAGGACACCAGATCCCCTACGGTCAGATTGCCTTCCTGCACCTGGATGGAGGCGATATAGACGATCGCCGCCAAACCGCTGACCGTGACTATCTGCGCCAGCGGCGCATTGGCTGCGCCAGCCGCCTTGGACTTCACTTGCAGACTGCGGACCCGGTTGGCCCGCTGATGGAAACGTTCACGCTCGTGATCCTGGCCGCCGAAGATCTTGATGATGCGATGCCCGGTAATCACCTCATCGGCGACGTGGGTCATATCCCCCTGGCTGGCCTGAAGGGAGCGCGCCACCTTGCGCAAACGCTTGTTGATGAGTCGAACGATCACCACGATCATCGGCGCCACCAACAGGCTGATAAGCGACAGGCGCCAGTCGATGTAGATCATCCATCCCAGCAAACCGATGATGGAAAGCGTGTCGCGCACCATCACCGTGAGTGCGTCTGTGGCTGCCGAAGTCACCTGGGTGACGTCGTAGGTAAGCTTCGAAAGCAAGGTGCCGGAGGGCTGCTTGTCGTAAAAAGGCGCCGGCATGGCCAGCAGTTTGCCCACCATGGCCATGCGCAGGTCCAGCACCATCTTGCCCGCCACCCAGGTCATGGCCACGCCCGACACATAGCCTGCCACGCCCCGTATGAGATACAGGCCGATGAGGGCGATCGGAGCCCATATCAACTGATCCCGGCCCTGCTTGAGAAAATCCCCATCCAACAATGGCTTGAACAGAGCGGGTACCGCCGGCTCGGTGGCCGCGACGATCACCATACCAACGATGGACAAGGCGAACATGCGCCAATAAGGGCGTACATAGGTTAGAAGGCGAAGATACAGGGCGCGGCTATTCATTGACCATCCGAGGGAACGGGCTGTTGCGGAAAACCATCTGGGAAAGCGTAGCCACTATAGGGCAAATTGCCGGTGGCATGGGAACGCGGATTCGGCCGCTGCTCATCGTGCTATGCTGTTTTCCCAACGACAATACACAGGCCCGCCCCCACGGTGAACCCCATAGCGAGCACACCCGAAATCCACTCCTGCCCCAGCGAGCCCAAGGTTTCCATCCTGATGTATCACCAGGTCGGCCGCTTTCGCTCGCCCAAGAACCACCGCGCGCAGTTTTGCCACGTCAGGCGGTTCCGGGGGCAGATGCGCTATCTGCATTATTTCGGTTACAACGTTCTCAGCCTCGAACAGGCCCTCAAGGGCTTGTTCCACGGCGAACCCCTGCCGCCGAAACCGGTGGTACTGACCTTCGATGACGGTTACCGCAACTTCTACGAAAACGCCGTGCCGATTCTGGCTGACTATGGATTTCCCGCCATCGTTTACGCGGTGTCCAACCTGATTGGCGGACGCAATCAATGGGTCGAGGCCACCGGCCGCGAAGGCGCTGACCTCATGGACCTGAACAGCCTGCGGGAACTGGGCAGACATAATATTGCCATCGGCTCCCACTCACTCACCCATCCAAGGCTCAGCCAGATCCCGGAGGACCGGATGCGCCGTGAGGTCCTGGAGAGCAAGGCGCGCTTGGAAGACCTGCTGGGCCAACCGGTGCCGGATTTCTGTTACCCCTACGGCGATTACGATGAGCGCGTGCGCGACGCGGCCATCGAGGCCGGCTACCGCTCCGCGCTGACCTGCATCCGTGGCGCGGCGAACACCGCCGATAATGCCTGGGAGATCCCCCGCAAGGCCATCTCCTTTGGCGATCTGCTGCCGGGCTTCTGGTGGAAAATCCACAAGAAGAACGAGAAGAAACTGCGCCCCGGCAAAAACGCAATCGCCTACTGAAACCGATGCAAACGGCCCCCGCTCCCGGCCCCGCCTCCCTGCACATTCTCGGCAGTCGCCAGTTCGGCGGGGCAGACAAATTCTATGTGCGTCTGGCCCTGGCCCTGGCCCTGGCCGGCGACCGCGTTGCGACCCTGCACCGCACGCGCGCCCCGGTTGGCGATGCCATACTCGGCGCCGACAGCCAGGTGCAGGACTTCACCCTGCCCCTGGCCAACAACTGGGATGCCTGGTCGCGCTGGCGTATCCGCCGTCTGGTGCGGGCCTGGAAACCCCGCATCGTGCAGACCTACATGGGCCGCGCCACCACCCTCACCCGCCTGCCCGCCGACGGTCCGGCCGTACACATTGCCCGACTGGGGGGTTATTACAAGATTCGCGGTAAATATGAGCACGCCCATGCCTGGATCGGCAACACCAAGGGGGTGTGCGACTTCCTGGTCCAATCCGGACTACCGGCGAAGCGGGTCTTTCACATCGGCAACTTCGTCGACGAGCCAGGGGAGGCCAATCCTGCGGAAATCGCTCGGCTGCGGCAGGCGCACAGCATTCCCCAGGACGCGATCATTCTGTTCACCCTCGGCCGATTCATCGACATCAAGGGTTTCGACGACCTCCTGGACGCCTTTCAGCGCATCCCCAGGGAAATCAACGGCCGACCGATTCGACTGCTCATCGGCGGCGACGGACCGATGCGCGAACAGTTGCACAAACAATGCGCCGATCTCGGCCTTAACGATCATGTGCATTGGCTCGGTTGGGTATCCGATCCCGTACCCTGGTACCGCATGACCGACATCGCCCTGGTACCCTCCCGGCACGAGACCCTGGGCAACGTCATCCTGGAGGCCTGGAGTTACGGCTTGCCGGTGCTCAGCACCGATAATCCCGGCGCCATGGAGATCGCCGAGGACGGCCACGACATCCTTATCGCCCGCCACACCAATCCCGCCGATCTGGCGGCCAAACTGCTGGAGATGCTGCAAGCACCGGCCCAGTCACTTCGAAACTTGGCGGACAACGGTCTGGAAAACATCCGCCAACGCCATGGCAAGGACCGGATCGTGCACCAATATCACGAGCTCTATGCCGAATTGCTCCGGCGTCGTGGCCTGAGTTGAAACATGGGCAGCGATCCACCCCGTTCCATCCTGCTGGTGCGCACCAGCGCCATCGGCGACGTCATCATGGCCTCCGCCCTGATTCCTGCGTTGCGCCGGACCTGGCCCGATACCCGCATCGGATGGCTGGTGGAATCGGTCGCCGCCCCGCTGCTTCAGTCCAATCCCGACCTGCATCGCCTGCACATCTGGCCGCGCGGACACTGGCGCAGACTGTGGAAGGAAGGCCACAAGGGCGAGGCGATACGGGAATTTCGCGCCCTGGTGAAGGAACTGCGGGCCCAGCGCTATGACATCGCTGTCGATCTGCAGGGCCTGCTCAAGAGTGGCCTATGGACCCGCCTCAGTGGCGCTCGCCGCCGCATCGGTTTGGCCAGCCGCGAGGGCAGTCAATGGCTGATGAGCGAGGTCCTGCAACCGCAAAGGAATGACCCGCGCATCGGTTCCGAATACCGCTTTGCCGGACAGGCCCTGGGCCTGGACGTGGCCGACTTCCCCATGCATATCGTGGTCTCGGAGACCGACAAGGCAAATGCCCGCAAGGCCCTGTCGTCGGCAGGCATCGCGGGCGACTACGCGGTATTCTGCCCCTTTACCACCCGTCCGCAGAAACATTGGTTCGATGACCGCTGGGCGGCCCTGAGCGACCCGGTACGCGAACGCTTTGGCCTGGAACCAGTAATCCTGGGTGGCCCGTCGGATCGGGAACACGCCGATGTCCTCCGCGCCCTGAGCGGGACACCGGCCACCAGTCTGGCCGGCCGGACCAATTTGGCGGAAAGCGCCGCCGTCATCGAGGGTGCCAGCCTGCTGGTGGGCGTGGACACCGGCCTCACCCATCTCGGCAGCGCCATGAACATACCTACCCTGGCTCTGTTCGGCTCCACCCGCCCCTACCTGGATGCCGGCGTGCCCCGCACCCGCGTGCTCTACCATCCCCTGCCCTGCTCACCCTGCCGCCGCCGCCCCACGTGCGACGGCCGCTTCGACTGCATGCGAGCCCATGAGGTGGAAGAAATTCTGGGGCAGATCGCGGAAATCCTGGAGGCCCGCACATGAAGGTGCTCCACGTGGAGAACGGCCGACACCTTTACGGCGGTGCCTTGCAGGTCGTGTCTCTGGTTCACGGCCTGAAACAGCGCGGGGTGGACAATCTGCTGCTCTGCCCAGCCGGCAGTGCTATCGGCGAGCGCCTGGCAGGCGATGTCTCGGAATGCTATGACCCGCCCCTGGGCGGCGAGATCGACCCGCGGCTCTACGTTCACATCGGCCACATACTGCGCGAGCAACGCCCGGACCTGATTCATCTGCACAGCCGTCGCGGCGCCGACCTGTGGGGCGTGCTGGCCGCCCGCCGCCACCGGGTACCCGTGGTGCTCAGCCGGCGGGTGGACAACATCGAGGCCAGAATCGGCGTGGCGATCAAATACCGCCTGGCCGACCGTATCGTCACCATCTCCGAGGGCATACGCCGGGTGGTGCTGTCCCAGGGCGTGGACCCGACCAAGGTCATCTGCGTGCCCAGCGGCATCGATACCCAACGCTATCGACCCCACGGCCAGAACGCCGACGTCCGCCGTGAACTGGACATACCCGATGATGCCCTGTGGATCGCTGTCGTCAGCCAGCTCATCGAACGCAAGGGCCACCGCTACCTGTTCGACGCCTTGGCACAATTGAACGCGGATCTTCCCCCCTGGACCCTCTGGGTGCTGGGAAAAGGCCCCTTGGAAGACGCCCTGCGCCGACAGGCGGCCGATCTGAACCTGCAAGACCACATCTGCTTCGCCGGTTTCCGCGACGACCTGCCGCGCCTGCTGCCGGCCCTGGACCTGGTGGTGCATCCCGCTACCATGGAGGGCTTGGGCGTCTCTTTGCTGCAAGCCGCCGCCAGCGAAGTACCCATCATCGCCTGCCCGGTTGGCGGCATCCCCGAGATCGTCCACACCGAGGTCAACGGCCTGCTGGTGCCCCCGGCCAACACCGATGCACTGGCCGAGGCAATGAAACGCCTCCTGAGCGATGCCGAACTACGCCGGACCATGGGCGCACGAGGCCGCCAGATCGTACTCAATGGCTTCTCCGACAACAGCATGATTGAGGGCAATCTGGCCGTCTACCGCGACCTCCTCAAACAACGCAAAACCCGTTAAGGCGCGCAGAACAAAACAACCGAAACCGACACCGACACTCACGGAATCCCAAGGCTGCGGCGCAGGAATTCCACGGTCTGCGCCTGACTGAAGTAGTTTGTGTGATAGACCGTGTGGCTGGTGCCGAAATCCAGCATATGGGTATCGTCTGAAACAAAGGGCTGACTGCCGAATTCGCTCATGGAACTCGTATCCACCACGAGATCGTTTTCGGCGTCGAACACCAGATGATCCGCCGCCAGATTGGCCGCACGCTGTTTCCAGTCCGCAAATACCTTCCAGAATTTCCAGCCGACATCCTCGGGCCGATAATCGCTGCGCACCACGAAATACTCCGGCGCTGGTTTGCGCAAGGATTCCCTCAGGCGATTAAGTTCGGCATTGTTCTCGACGCGGGATTGCCCCGCCAAACCGGGAACCAGGGCCACAGCCGCGTCAACTGCCGGGGTATTGGCAACCAGAGAGGTTACCGAGGACGTCAGACGCAGCAGACCGGCCGCCACCTGCATGAAAGGGATCATGGCCGTGCCCGCAGCAAGCACATTGCCCAGGTTGGCCATCAGGTCCAGACCGTTGCGAATTTTGTCCGGTGCCGCCAGACTGGTGCCTCCCAGGGGAGAACCCACCAGCACCGCCCGCCGCTGGCGTGGAACAGGGTCCAGCGCCTCCAGCCACCAGCGGGTCACCAGTCCGCCACGGCTGTGGGTGACCACGTCCACATCGGCCCGTGACTCCTGGAACAAACGCGCCAGATCCAAGGCATTGAGCATGGGAGTCACCCCCAAGGTGGGATGATCGTACGTCAGTACCTCGTCGTAGTGCCCGGTGGCATCGGCCAACAGCTTGGCCCCCGCGTTTTGCGGTGCAGCCTTCAGGTCCTGCAAGACCTTGTCGTTGTTACTGAAGGTGCCATGAACAAACAGCAAAATCCTGCCAGCGACGGCCGGTTTCTTGACGTTGACCAGACGGCCGTTGTCCTTCAGGCGTCGCAGCTTGCCGAAGTTCGGTGTCAGCTTCCTGTCCAGATCCTCCAGGTAGGAAGCGATCTCCGATCGGCCCAGACGAAAAAACTTGCGCTGGTCGACAATCTCACCCCCGCCCCAACCTCGCCCGCCGCGCCGGCGCGCCCCGCCTGCGGCCGGCAGGCCAACGCCTTCGCGCCAGTACAGCACCCCATCCTCCGCCACCAGGGAGTAAAGTTGCAGGTCGTCTTCACCGGCACTGGCGCCACGACGGCGCAGCTCGCCGACAGCGGTCTCGCCCTCCAGGGTCTCCTCGGGAGAATACATGCCCAGGGGTTTTGCCTGCTCGTTCAGCAGGTCCCGAATGCGCTGGACCTCGGTGGGTGTCATCCCCGAATCACTCATGCGTGTTTCCTCCGACAGGCAGGGGCGTCACGGTTCGCCTGGCGCCGTGTATGTCGATCAACCACTCGAAATCGGACTTGCTGCGCAAGTTCAACATGCCCTCGTCCACGGCCTCCCAGAAACCCTTGTGGCGTGTCAGCCAGACACTCTCCAGGGGTATCAGATCACCGTCTCGAACCAGCTCCAGTATCCGGGAATAGAAACGGTTTCCCAGAATCCAAGGGGTTTCCGGGGCGAAACTGGTGTCGGGGCCTTCCATACTCGGTTTGGCCACCACCTCAGAAGGCGTGACGCGGGAAATCGCCGACAACCGCTCGAAGGCCGCCGCGCTGCGCAGATAAGCGGGAAAAGCGTGGCCGTGCAGCAGAATCACCACCGGATGGATCTCCACGTACTCCAGGCAGGCGGCCAGCAGCAGGGTCAGATCGATGCAGGTGCCGCGTCCCGCCTGCAGCACGTCGCTGGGGCTGCGCAGCCGCTGCGAGCGCTCACTGAAGGTCGGCGGTGGATTGATGTAGGCCAGACGGGTGTCGTTGATCAAGGCCCACCACAATGCCTGCACCTGATTGTCCACACCCAGATCGGGTTCGCGCGCGTCGGGTCGGGTGCTCTGATAACCGTCGAAACCTGCAGAAGGGTCATCAGCCAACACACGCAGGTATTTCTGCGCGCGGTCCACCAGGGTGCGTACCGCCGGATCGCCAGGCAACACGAAGGACGGCAGCCACTTGCGCTGCTCTTTGCTGTCCTGCCACTCGTCCACCGGCAGCAGGGCCACTCGGAAACTCTTGCAATACAGGTCCCTCCCGTGCACCGCCACCGCCACGGTAAGACTGGTGTTGACAGTGTCACGCAGCGATCGGGCCATCTCCGAGGTCAGGGGTATACGCACCACCGGGGCCAGATCCAGAGTCTCGCTGAGGGCATAGAGCCCGCGGTAGCGTATGTCTTCCATACCCAGATGCAGGCGCACCTCGACACTGACACCGGTAACGGTACCCAGGCGTTTGGGCACGATACGGAAATCCGAGAACAGATTCTGATTATTGTGCAGCAGGGAATAGTTGAGCTTCTCCAGGGGCTTGGCGCTGACTTCCAGCAGCTCGCCATCGCCCCCCGTCCCGGTACCCAGAGGTGTCTGTTTTTCCTCGCGGGCCTTGCGCGCCAGCTCGCTGTAGGACTCCGCCTGCACGTCGCCGGCGCCGGCGAGCAGCGAGTGGGCACTCCACAGCACCGGACCCGTGCCCGGAAACACGCCAAGGTCCCGATACAGCCGCTCACTGCCAGCGATAAAGGCCGCCAGGAGCTTCCAACCGGAGAGCCGCCAATTCTGGTAGAAAGTGGTGAAAAACTCGGCGTTTTCGGCCTCATCCAAAGGCACTTGCAGGCCGACCGCTGCCTGGGCACCGGCAGCCACACAAAGCGGGGCGATCCGGGCCGCTGCCCCTGGAGAGGCGATGCTCACCAAGTGAAGCGCTCCGCCACCTGCCGGAACCAGTGCCTGTGCCAATGGCATGGCTTCGACGAAATCCACGCCGCCCTGGGCATTGGCCAGAAAGGCCCCATCCCGCTGATCGCGACGGTTGGTGTCGCGTTCCCCGATCAGCCGCCTGGCCTGCTCATTGTCGACCGCGGAGAAATGCACCACCGCCGGCGTGTTGGTCAACATACGCGTGCGCACAGCGGAAAGGGTCTGATGATCGAAGTCCGGCTCCCGGTTTAGCTGCAAATGGGCGGTCAGTTGTGCCCGCACTCCGGCACCGCTGGGAAGATCGCGCAGAGGTCCCGGCGCATTGTCCATGAACAGCACATTGGCGGGTGCCTCATCCAACACGCGAGGCGCCGGTTCGCATTGAAGAAAACGCACGATGGGCAACACCCGCCCCTCCCTTCGGCTCTTCAAGGCCAGGCCAAGGACAAACTCCCAGGGCATGATCCGGGCCTCCCATCCCTCGGCCTCCTCGCGATAGGGAATCTCGATTTCCAACAGACCGGCCTTCGCCAGGGAATCCAGGCTGTCGCTGCCAACCCCCAGAAGGGTCAAGTGCTCCTCGGCGCGACCGGCCTGTGTCTCACGGCTCTTTTCATCGGTAAGCCAGTTTCGGATACCCGCCAGGGTGTAGCTCCAGTCCATGGCAGAGGTCTGAAGCTGCTTACCGGTTTTCAGATCGACGGCGTCACCCACATCCGGGCGCAATCGGATCGTGAATGATCGCTGCTTGTTTGCCTTACCCATCCGACACCACCCGCCGAAAAAAGGAAAGCCCACCATAGGGTGGGCTCATGACGCATCAAGCAAGTGAGGGCTTGCGAGCAAGTAAGGAGCATTGCAATGAAGTTTGGGGCAGGTCCAGCTTACCCCATGGCGCATTAGAACCGGGAAGTGCTACAGAAGTTCCCCGTTTTTGTGACTCAGTACGCAATTTGCCTGCTCACTCGGCCTGACACGGTTGACAGTCTCCCTAACAAAAATAACACTTTTTTCACCGGGGGAAATGAACTGGCGGCCGGGCAGAAAGCAGATTTCTGTCGGCGATAGGGAAAAAGCACAACAACGCTGGATTCCGGGAAAACAACGACGAAAACTCGGCGCAAGGATTTAGTTAGTACCCTGCCCTCCACACGTCGTCCGGAAAATAACCACGGATCTTTTCCGCTGCTGCCGCCTGTCTGCCTTGCGCAACGCCAGTCGTTGTGCGGGTTTTAAACCAGATAAACCACGTTGACTGCGGGCATGGGTACGGAAATGTCCCCCGTCAGCCCTGTTTGGTTCGCCACCCAGATTGCATTTGGTCCGCACCCTGCGGATATCGCCATGAGGAAGCCCCAATGAATCGTCGCCAGTTTCTACGCCTGCTTGCCGGGGCAACCGCCGCGGCCGGTGGTTTTGCCCTGGAAAGTCCATTCCGTCCGCGTTTTCGCATCGCAGAGGCTGCCCTGGGCAAGACACTGGTCGTCATTTTCCAGCGGGGCGGCTGCGACGGCTTGAACGTGGTCGTCCCCCATGGCGACGATGAGTACTACAACCTGCGTCCCACTATCGGCATCGCGCCGCCCAATGGTGGAGATCCGGAGTCGGCCATCGATCTGGACGGATTCTTCGGCCTGCACCCAGCCCTGGCGCCCCTGCAAGGCATCTACACCGCGGGCAATATGGCGGTGCTGCCGGCGGTGCACTATCCCACCGCTTCGCGCTCGCACTTCGACTCCCAACACTTCATGGAAAGCGGCATCAAGGCCAATGGCTACGAGGGCTGGCTCAACCGCCACCTCGGCTCCGCACCCCAGACCGCCCAATTGCGTGCCGTGGGTTTCGGCAACGAACTGCCACAGTCCTTGCGCGGCAACGAGGTGGTTTCGAGCTTCTCCGCCCTGGCGAACTTCAATCTGGGCCTGTCCGCCACCGAAGAGGCCGAGCTGCTGCCCCGCCTTGCGCAGGTCTACGGTCAGCCCGCAGGCAATCAGCCCTACGCCCAATTGATCCATGATTTCGGGCGCACCACCCTGAACGACCTGTCGGTGGTCAACGGCTTGGTCTCCAGCGGCTACTCCCCCGCCAACGGCGCTGTCTACCCGAACAGCACCTACGGCCGGCAATTGCGCGAAACGGCACAGATGATCAAGCAGGGAACCGGTCTGGAGGTGGCCACCATCTCCATCGGCGGCTGGGACACCCACAGCAACCAGGGTGGCGGCCAGGCCAACGGCAGTCAGGCCCGGCGACTGAGGGAATTCGCCGAAGGCATCAACGCCTTCTACACCGACCTGGGCACAGCCATGGCCGATGTGGTGTTGATGACCATGACCGAGTTCGGCCGCACAGCACGCGAGAATGGTTCCTTCGGCACCGATCACGGCAACGCCTCGGCATGGTTCGTGGTGGGGCAAGGCATCAACGGCGGCATTTATACCGGCACCGGCTGGCCTGGGTTGAGCGAGGCACAATTGCTGAACGGTCGCTATCTGCAACAAAGCATCGACTACCGCGATGTCTACGCGGAGCTGCTCACCTCCCACTTGGCGAATACCAACGTCGCCACGGTGATCCCCGGCTACAGCCCATCTCCCGTCGGCATCTTGAATGCCTGAGCGCGGTCAGCAATACACAAGGAACCAACCGATGCACATCACCCTACGCATTGCCCTCGGCCTGCTGCTGACAAGCGGGCTGTTTTTAACCGCAGCACAGGCACAGGCCGCCGCGACGCTCAGTGTCGCCTTCCCCGGCATGTCCTCCGTACACACCGAGATCCTCGCCAGCGACGGTGTTTCCGGTACCGCCACAGGCAGCAAGATCAAGAGCGTCAACTGGCAAACCGACGGATTTACCGCAGAAATACCCAACGGCCTCTATGATCTGCGCATCCACAAGGGTGCGGCCACCCACATCGTGGATGACGTGGATTGCAGCGGCGCCAGTTGCAGCGTCAGCGGCATCGTCGCCAGCATGACAGTGCTGTTCCCCGGTATGTCCAGTGTCCACACATCGGTTCAGGTAGCCGAAGGTCTGGTCACCAAGTCCAACTGGAAAACGGATCAGACCACGATCGCGGTTTTCCCTGGGCTCTACGACCTGGAGATTGCCAAAGGCAACGCCACCCACCGCGTCAGCGACGTGGACTGCCGCTCGGGCAGATGCATGGTGGACGGCATTGTCGCCACCATGACAGTGCAATTCCCCGGCATGAGCAGCGTTCATACCACCGTAAAGCTGCCCGACGGGATAGCGGGCAGCGCCAATGGCGTCGATGTCACAAAATCCAATTGGAAAAGCAATCAGACCAGTATTGCCGTGTTCCCGCTGGTCTATGACCTGGAGGTCACCAAGGGTGCGGCCACCCAGGTGGTCGACAACGTCGACTGCACCTCCGGGGCCTGTCTGGTCGACGGACTGGTCGCCAATCTGCTGGTGAAGTTCCCAGGCATGTCCAGTGTTCACACCTGGGTGTTGCTGCCGGACGGCATCGACAACGGCGCTTCAGGCGATGTGGTGGTGAAGTCCAATTGGAAAAGCAACCAGACCAACGTCGCCGTGTTTCGCCAGATCTATGATCTTAGCGTCACCAAGGGGAGCATTACCCGGGTCGTGGACAGCGTCGACTGCCGCAGCGATAGCTGTACGGTGGACGGTATCGTCACCGAACTGAGTGTGCTGTTTCCGGGCATGAACAGCGTACACACTTCGGTGCGCGTCAGCGATGGTCAGGCCGGCAGCGTCGTCGAAGAGGCGGTCACGGATGCCAATTGGAAGTCGGATCAAGTCAGCATCCCGGTTTTCGCCGGTCTGTACGACCTTTATCTTCGCCAGGGCGGCGCAAGCCACATCGTCGACGACGTGGACTGCCGCGCCGGTCCCTGCCAGGTGGACGGCATCGCCCGTACATTGACGGTGAACTTCCCAGGCATGAGCAGTGTACACACCTCGGTGCGAGTCGATGACAATGTCCCTGACAGCGCCGCCGGTACCGAGATGACCAAGGCGAACTGGAAGACCGACCGGGCGGTCATCAAGGTCTTCCCGCAGGTTTACGACCTGCTCCTGGCCAAAGGCAGTGCCACACACGTGGTCGACAAGGTCGATTGCGCCTCCGCGGACTGTACGGTTGCCGACCTGACCGCCGACCTGCACGTCACCTTCCCCGGTCTGAGCAACGTGCATACCAGCGTGTTCAACGCCGACGGCATTGCCGGCAGCTACTCCGGCAACGAGGTGGACAAATCCAACTGGAAGAGCGACGAAACCCGCCTGAAGGTATTCCCTCGCCACTACGACCTGCGACTGCTCGACGGCGGTGGCGAACTGGTGCTGGACGACATCGACTGTACCAGCGGCACTTGCCTGGCGGAGGCGAAACCCAAGACCCTGACGGTGAATTTCCCCGGCATGTCCAGCGTACACACCTCGGTACGCGTACCCGATGGCATTGCAGACAGCGCTGAGGGCGCCGAATCAACCAAGGCCGATTGGAAAAACGACAAGGCCGAGATCGCGGTGTTGCCTCTGATGTACGATCTGAAGATCCGCAAGGGGGCGGCCACACACATCGTCGACGAGGTGGATTGTCGAACCGAAAACTGCACGGTCGATGGCATCGCCATTCCCCTGGTGGTGGACTTCCCCGGCCTGACTGCCGTGCACACCAGCGTGCGCCTCCCCGACGGCCAGCCCGGCAGCGTCAGCGAAGACGAGGTCACCAAGGCCAACTGGAAGAAGGACTACGCGGAGATCGCGGTCTTCCCCCAGGTATATGACCTCTACATGCGCAAGGGCGAGGGGGACTTCATCGTCGATCAGGTCGATTGCAGCAGCGGCAGTTGCAGCGTCAACGACATCACTGCCGAGCTGGTGGTGGATTTCCCTGGACTGTCGGGCGTGCATACCCAGGTATTGGTTGACGATGGCCAGGACGGCCTCGCCAGCGGCGGCAAAGTGACTGATTCGAACTGGAAATCCCAATCCACCACCATCGCGGTTTTCCGCGACCGATACGACGTGAGCGTGGAGCACAGCGGCAACATTACCGTAGCCGACAGCGTCGATTGCGCCAGCGGACAATGCAGCGGCAACATTACCGTAGCCGACAGCGTCGATTGCGCCAGCGGACAATGCAGCGTCTACATCGAAGGCGTGGTGCAAGCCACCCTCATCGACGGCGACCAGAACCTCCCCCTGGGCGGCAAGACCGTGGGTATTTATGAAAAACTCGCCGATGGCAACCTGCAAAAGGCCCACAACGCCACCACCAATGCCGAGGGCCGTGCCAACTTCAGCGTCGCCGGCCTGGGCGAAGGCCGTGTCTATGTGCTCAAGACCCGCAACCCCTTCGGCAACGGCAAGACCTACTACAGCGACATCATCACCGCCAAGGGTCCGGTCACCTTCATCGTCACCGCCGACGGCGAGAATACCCTGGATCAGGAACCGCCTGTCATTCGGCTGAGTTCCCCTGTGGACGGCGGCAACGTCTCCGACACCGGCTTCACCGTCTACGGCAGTGCCAGCGACGACCGTGCCGTGGATAGCGTGACCTTGATCGTCAGCGATCCCTTGCTCGGCGACACGCAGATCCCTGTGTCCCTGGAGCCACAAACCGGTAACTGGAGCGCCGCGGTGCCCAAGGAGCGCATCAGTGCCGACCAGGTAATCACCCTCACGGCCCAGGCCAGCGACGCCGCACGTAACTCGGCCAGCGATACCGCCACGGTCACGGTGATCGTCGACGATCAGGGGCCGGAGATCATCGTTTCCTCCCACGCCCAGGGAGACAGCGTGCCGGTTACCGGCTTCCTGCTGTCCGGCACTGTCGATGACCTGACAGCCATCACCAGCCTCAGTGTGAGCCTGGACGACAGCCAGCTTGGTCGCACCATCGACGCCTACCCGCTGGAGGTCGCTCCCGGCAGCGGCAGCTTCACCCTGGCGGTGCGCAACGGCGAAACCGCGGTGGGTTCCACGATCACTCTGACCCTGGTCGCACGCGACAGCGTCGACAATGAATCCAGCAAGTCCCTGACCCTCACGGTAACCCCGGTGGACTTTCTGGCGCGGCACCTGTTGAACCGCATCACCTTCGGCGCCAACCCCGCCCTGCTGACCGAACTGGAGGCCATCGGACCGGCCGCCTATCTGTCCCAGCAGTTGAATCCGGCAGCCATCGACGATTCGGTGTTCCAGGCCAGCATCGCCGACACGGTACCCGCCAGCGACACGCAATTGCGCAACTACGCGCTACGACATGCGGCCTACAGCCGGCGTCAGCTTCAGGAGGTGATGACCTGGTTCTGGGATAACCACTTCAACACCGACCTGCGCAAGTCCGGGTCGGTAGCCTGGGAACTGGCGGAGAATCAAGCCTTCCGCGCCAACGCCCTGGGCAATTTCCGCAACCTGCTGGAGATCAGTGCCAAGAGTCCGGCGATGATCGTCTACCTGGACGGCGTGGCCAATGTGAAGGCCGCGCCCAACGAGAACTACCCCCGCGAGCTGCTGGAGCTGCACGCCATGGGGGTGGACAACGGCTACACGCAGACCGACGTGGAGCAGGTGGCGCGGGCCTTTACCGGCTGGACGGTGCTGAACGACGCCTTCTTCTTCAACGCGGACGAACACGACACCGGCGAAAAGCTCGTCCTGGGGCAGCTCATCCCAGGCGGCGGCGGAATCGAAGACGGTGAGCAGGTACTGGACATCCTCGCCAGCCATCGCTCCGTGGCCGAGTTCATCTGCTTCAAACTGGCTCAGGTGTTCGTCACCGACACCCCCGCAGATGGCTTGGTGAATCGTTGCGCGGACACCTTCCAGCTCAACGTTTCCGCACCGGATCAGATCGCGCAGGTAATACGTTCCCTGGTGGACGCACCGGAGTTCGGTGAGCCGAACAACTATCGCGCCAAGATCAAGACCCCGATCGAAATGGCCGCTGCCCTGCTGCGCAACACCGATGCCGCTGGCGGACTGAGCGATGTGGACAACGAAGTGAAACGCATGGGGCTGGACCTGTTCTTCAACCCCGTGCCCACGGGCTACTCGGAAACCGGCGACGATTGGATCAACTCCAGCCTGATGCTGGAACGCATCCGCTTCGTCAACCGCATGGCCCTGGGAATGAATGGCGATGTGCAGATCGACCCGGTGGCCTTTTTCCGCGACCGCGGCTACGAGACCGCCGAGGGCGTAGTCGGCTACTGGTTCGAGCTCACCCTGGGCAACGAGTACACCGACCTGGAATGGAACCGCGCCGTCGACATCCTCACCGAAAACGGCACGCTGGCGTTTGACATCAACGCGCCGGAGGCCGAGCAGCAGCTACGCCGATTGATGGGTACGGTAATGAGTTATCCCGGCTATCAGGTGCAATAGGGAGGAAGTCCACTGTAACCCCTGCCAGGGTCACGAATCCTGGCAGGGGCTTTTCGCCTTCAGCGCGGGAGCCGGTCCCCCGGGTCTGGCAAACAAAACCAGCCTTAGACCGGCCGCACAAACCCGAGCCGGGCGCGCTCCACTTCCGCACGGGTCACACAACCTTCGACGTGGTCGTTCACCAGGCCCATCGCCTGCATGAAGGCATAGACAGTGGTAGGTCCGACGAACTTCCAGCCGAGTTTCTTCAGATCCTTGGACATCTTCACCGAGGTTTCAGAGGTAGACGCAGTCTGGGGCGCCGCAAGCTCACTCGGGTCCGGTTCGTAGCGCCAGACGAAGGCCGCCAGGGAGCCTTCCCGCTCCACCAGCTCCCGCGCTCTCTGGGCATTGTTGATCACCGCCTCGATCTTCCCCCGATGGCGAACGATGCCCGCATCCTGAAGCAGGCGCTCCACGTCCTTTTCGGTAAATCGGGCGATCCTGTCGAAATCGAAGTGCTTGAAAGCGGATCGGAAATTTTCCCGCTTGGCCAAAATCGTGCGCCAGCTGAGGCCCGACTGAAAACCCTCCAGGCAAAGCTTTTCGAACAAGCGATGGTCATCGGCCACCGGAAAGCCCCATTCCGTATCGTGGTAGTGAAAGAACTCGGGCGCCGCCGAACACCAGTGGCAGCGCGGCTTGCCGTCCGGGCCTTCTACAGTCGTCATTTTCTTACTCCTACACTGAGTTCGAGCCTATGGACTATACACACACTCAGCATTCCCACAACTACCCCCGAACCAGACACGATTGACAGCTTCGACATGAGCGCGTCTACCAACCGGACACCCAGGTTTTCGATTGCCGCATCGCGACATTTTGCCGCATGGCTTCTGGAACAGCAGGCGAGTCTCGCCTTCACCACCTATCAGACCGGCAAGCTTTTTCTGGTGGGCGTGAAGCGTTCCGGGCGAATATCCTATTTCTCACGCAACTTTTCCCGTGCCATGGGCGTGTGGAGCGATGGCCAGACACTGTGGCTCGGTACCCGATACCAGATCTGGCGCCTGGTCAACTTTCTGGCACCTGGGCAACGCCACGATGGGGAATACGACCGGCTGTACGTTCCCCTGGCGGGCTACACCCTGGGCGACATCGATATTCACGACGTCACCCAACTGGCCGACGGCAGCCCGATCTTCGTCAACACGCTGTTTTCCTGTCTGGCCGGCCTCAGCACCACCAAGTCCTTCACTCCGCTTTGGCGACCGCCGTTCATCTCGGCCCTGAAACCGGAGGATCGTTGCCATCTGAACGGCCTGGCTGCGGACGAGCAAGGTCCGGCCTTCGTCACCAGCGTCAGTCGGTCCGACGTGGCCGGCGGTTGGCGCCAGCGACGCAGTGACGGTGGCCTGATCATGGATGTACGCAACAACGAGGTCATTGCCGAGGGTTTGTCCATGCCTCATTCACCCCGCCTGCACCAGGGACGCTTATACTTTTTGGAATCTGGCACCGGCCACCTCTGCCGCCTGGATACCGATAGCGGAGCACTGGAGCAGATTGCCTTTCTCCCCGGCTATGTGCGGGGCTTGGCCTTTGTGGGCAACTACGCCGTCGTCACCTCTTCCAAGATACGCTCCGAGAACGGTCTTTCCGGCCTGGCCTTGGATCGTTTGCTAAACGAGCGGGGCGCGGACGCACGCTGCGGCGTGTTCGTGGTCGATCTGCGAAGCGGCAGCCTGATGCACTGGATCGGTATCGAGGGGGTGATGAGCGAAACTTTCGACATCGCGGTACTCCCGAACACCCGCTGTCCCAAGGCTTTGGGATTTAAATCGGACGAGATCGAACGAAGCATCCGCGTTGAAGGACAACTCTGGCTCGCCGATAAGCGCAATGAATCGCAACCGACAAACAGAAATCGATGACAACAACGCAGTCAGACCCCGCCGGACATGAGTTGGCTTCCAATGGCGAGTCGACGCCAATCAGCGCGCTCGCCGCTGTGTTGCGATACCTGGACAGGGCAAAATCTTTCGGCCTTATCCGATGCCGCCCGATCGTTCGCAATCGCAAGGTCCGTCGTCGGCTGGCCTCTCAGCAGCGGCGAACAAGAAACCTGGGACGCCTGGCATTCGCCGCGATGCTGAGCCAACCCGCAACTTCGGCGCTGGCCAGCAACGGGATTTTCGTGGACTCGGGCCAAGCCCTGGGCGCCAACGATACCTATGACATCGCCTTGGCCGACGTGGACGGCGATGGCGATCTGGACCTGATCACTGGCAACTACGGCCCTTCCAACACCCGCAAGGCCAACCGGGTCTGGTTCAACGATGGCGCCGGCAACTTCACCGACTCCGGCCAAACCCTGGGCACCGACGACACCTTTCAACTAGCGGTCGGCGATGTCGACGGCGATGGCGATATCGACTTCGTTGCTGCCAATGTCGGCCAGGCCGACCGCGTCTACCTCAACGATGGCACGGGCAGCTTCACCGACAACGGTCAGACCCTGGACACCGGCTTCACCGCAGGGGTGGTGCTGGCCGACCTGGACGGCGATGGCGATCTCGATCTGGCCACCGGCAATATCTCCCAAGCCAACAAGATTTTCTTCAACGACGGCTCGGGCAACTTCACCGATTCCGGCCAAAGCCTGGGCAACAGCTTCACCCTGGTGCTGGTCTCCGGCGACGTGGATGGCGATGGCGACATCGACCTGTTCGAGGGCACCGGCAGCAATCAGTCCGACCGCATCTGGCTCAACGACGGTGCCGGTACCTTCACCGATTCCGGCCAGTCCATCACCTCCTCCCGTACCGTGGAGGGCGCCTTGGTGGACGTAGACGGCGACGGCGATCTGGATCTGGTCTCGGCTACCGCCTCGGGCACCCGCCTACGCCTAAACGATGGCAGCGGCGTATTCACCGCCGGTGTGGTCTCCCTGGGCAGCACCAGCAGCTATGACGTGGCCCTGGTGGATGTGGACGGCGACGGCGATCTGGACATCATCGAGGGCAACTACGACAACCAGCCGAACCGCGTGCTGCTCAACGACGGCAGTGGCAGCTTCAGCGATTCCGGCCAGGCCCTGGGCACGGAGAACACCACCGCTGTGGCAGCCGGCGATCTGGATGGCGACGGCGACCAAGACTTCATCACCGGCACCTATCCCCAGCAGGGCAACCTTGTATGGCTGAATGTCGATGTGGACTTCGGCGACGCTCCCGCTCCCTACCCCACCAGTCTCGCCGATGACGGTGCTCGCCACGGCATCCTTCCGAGTCGACCCCGGCTTGGCGCCTTGGTGGACGGGGAAACCGACGGCACGCCATCGGCTGGGGCAGACGCCGATGACACCACGGATAGCGATGACGAGGACGGCGTAAGCTTCGGCACGCTGCAAGTGGGCGACAACAGCGCCTCCGTAACGGTCAATGTCCAGGGCACGGCCGGCAAGCTCGATGCGTGGATCGATTTCAACCATGACGGAAGCTGGGGCGGCAGCGGCGAGCACATCGTCGACAGCGTCGATCTCGTGCTGGGCGACAACCTGCTGACCTTCCCGGTACCCGCCGGTTCGCCAAGCACCACGTCGGTTGCGCGTTTTCGCATCAGCTCCGCAGGAAACCTGGGGGTTGCCGGCATCGCCGACGACGGCGAGGTGGAAGACTACGCAATAACCCTTGCCGCACCCGGCGGGACGGGAAACTTTGCCGATTCCGGACAGTCCCTGGGCGCCAACGACACCTATGACATTGCGCTGGCGGACGTGGACGGCGACGGCGACCTGGACCTGATCACTGGCAACTACGGCCCTTCCAACACCCGCAAGGCCAACCGGGTCTGGCTCAACGATGGCGCCGGCAACTTCACCGACTCCGGCCAAACCCTGGGCACCGACGACACCTTTCAACTAGCGGTCGGCGATGTCGACGGCGATGGCGATATCGACTTCGTTGCTGCCAATGTCGGCCAAGCCGATCGCGTCTACCTCAACGATGGCACGGGCAGCTTCACCGACAACGGCCAGGCATTGGACACCGGCTTCACCGCCGGGGTCGTGCTGGCCGACTTCGACGGCGATGGCGATCTCGATCTGGCCACCGGCAATATCTCCCAAGCCAACAAGATTTTCTTCAACGACGGCTCGGGCAGCTTCACCGATTCCGGGCAAAGCCTGGGCAGCAGCTTTACCCTGGTGCTGGTCTCCGGTGACGTGGATGGCGATGGCGACATCGACCTGTTCGAGGGGACCGGCAGCAACCAGTCCGACCGCATCTGGCTCAACGACGGTGCCGGCAGCTTCACCGATTCCGGCCAGTCCATCACCTCCTCCCGTACCGTGGAGGGCGCCCTGGCGGACGTAGACGGCGACGGCGATCTGGATCTGGTCTCCGCCACCGCCTCGGGTACCCGCCTACGCCTGAACGACGGCAGCGGCGTGTTCACCGCCGGCGTGGTCTCCCTGGGCAGCACCAGCAGCTATGACGTGGCACTGGTGGATGTGGACGGCGACGGCGATTTGGACATCATCGAGGGCAACTACAACAACCAGCCGGACCGCGTGCTGCTCAACGACGGCAGCGGCAGTTTCAGCGATTCCGGCCAATCCCTGGGGACGGAGAACACCACCGCCCTAGCCGCTGGCGACCTGGATGGCGACGGCGATCTGGACTTCGTCACCGGTACCTACCCCCAGCAGGCCAACCTTGTATGGCTGAATGTCACACCGTCGGTCCAGCTCAGCAAGAGCGGGACCTGGAACGACACCAGCATGGACGGTCTGGCCCAGCCGGGAGAGACGATCAGTTACAGCTTGGAGGTTCAGAACTCCGGCAGCGTATCGCTGACGAATGTGAGCCTCAGCGACCCGCTCGTAACCACGATCACCTGCCCCGGCGGCAATCCGATCCCCTCCCTGGCCAATGGCGCCACGCAAACCTGCACCGCAAGCTACCTGCTCACCCAAGGCGACATCGATGCCGGTCAGGTAGACAACACCGCAACGGTATCGGCTACGCCGCCGCTCGGCGCCAACGTCTCCGCCCAGGATTCCGCATCTACCCCTCTGCCAGGAAGTTCGACATTACTTCTGTCCGTGACTGGAACATTCAATGACGAGAGCATGGACGGTTTCGCCCAGACCGGCGAAACCATCGGTTACGATCTGGCCGTCACCAACACCGGCACCCGGACACTGACAGCCATCGCGGTGTCCGACCCCCTGCTGGGCATGAGCGTGAGTTGCCCCACCGGCAATCCGATCCCCTCTCTAAGTCCGGGCAACACCGCAAACTGCTCGGCCAGTTACACCATCACACAAACAGACATCGATAACGGCTCGGTTGCCAGCACCTCATCCGCATCCGGTTCCGACCCCTCCAGCGCACCGATATCGACCCTGGGCGGCGAAACCGTTGCATTGGGCCAGGCGGCCGACCTGCGCCTGTCCAAGACCATCGACGACAACACGCCGTTCGCAGGCCAGACCGTGGTCTTTACCCTGCTGGTTGAGAACGTCGGCCCTGCAAGCGCTACGGATACCAATGTCACCGACACCCTGCCCGCCGGACTGACCTGGGTAGGCGACACCTGTGCCGCAGGCCCGCCCGTGGGCAGTCTACTGACTTGGAACGTCGGCAATCTCACGCCCTCGGCCTTTGCAAGCTGCACTGTCACGACAAAAATATCGGCGGACACCGAGGGCGAACGAACCAACACGGCGACGGCCAGCAGCACCCTCACCGACCCGACCCCGGCAGACGCCAATGCATCGGTCAGCTTTGAAGTACAGCGAATCGCACCCGTGCCCGTATTGAGCACCTTGGGCGCCACCCTTCTCGCTATCGGTTTCTCCCTTATCGGGCTGTTCGGCCTGCGTCGCGACAGGTCGCGGCGGTAATTGACGGCCTGTCGCCTATCGGCAGTGACGGAAAATACATCGTCAGGCAATTGCGCGCCGCTTTCCGTGTTGCTGTGAATGAAATCGGCGAGGGTGTCCTCGACCCGGCACCTGTCATCATCGCGTACTACCTCAACTTGGCGCTTCAATAATCCCAAGGAAAGACCCCTGCCAGAAGCAGGGGCCTGGGATATTCCCCAATTGACAATTGGGAAAATTATCCCAAACTACACTCATCGGCGAGCACTCGCTCGGCCGCCGATCCGGGCCGGTCTTAGAACGTAAGATCCTGCATAAACCAACTGAAGCAGACTGAATCCCTGGATTACTCTGGCAAAGCCGGAGAGCCTGTCCACCCGGTTCTCAGAGCAAATAAAGAAGTCACCAAGTCAGGGGAAGCAGTAGGGCGTCGCGTTGTCCACTCGGACGATGCGGCATTCTTCCTTTTTGTTCGGCACACGAACTGCGGGGTTTTAAGAAAGATGAAAACCACTTGTTGCAGGAGGTTCATCGCAGTTATCGGAACGCTGGGGTTCCTGATACCGGCGATGGTCATCGCAGATGACGATGATGAACGCGATTTCCGAACGTCTGCGGCCGAGAGTTCCTCGGTCCAGATTTCCTCGGCCAGTTGGTCGAATTACCGCCAACGCCTGACCGTCAGCGGCAGGGCGGGAAGCAGGGAGACGGTCGTACTGAAATACACCGGCGACGGCAGCGTGCTGGCCAGCACGCGGGCAAGCCGGCGTGGCAGCTGGTCGGTAGAGGTGTCCGAGCCCTCACCGGTTCCCTGTAAAGTTCGGGCGGAAACTGCCCAATCCGACGATGAGCGCGATGTCGACAACGCGCCATCGAATTGCAGCAACCACAACCAACCGCCAGCCAATCAATCTCCCACCGCCAATGCCAACGGCCCCTACACCGGCACCGTTGGTGAATCCATCAGTTTCGACAGCGAGGGTTCCAACGACCCCGACGGCGAAATCGTGGACTATTCCTGGGACTTCGGTGACGGTGCGAGCAGCAACGAGGACAACCCCAGCCATACTTACTCGGCGGGCGGCACCTACACCGTAACGCTGACCGTCACCGACAACGACGGCGCCACCGGCAGCGACTCCACCACCGCCACCGTCAGCGGGCCGCCCGCACAAAATCAGGCGCCAACAGCCAATGCCAACGGACCTTACTCCGGCACCACGGGTGTGGCCGTCAGCTTCAGCAGCGCCGGTTCCGCAGACTCCGACGGCACCATAGCAAGCTATTCCTGGGACTTCGGCGATGGCGCCACCAGTAACCAGGCAAACCCCGGCCACGCTTACAGCGCGGCCGGCAGCTATGTCGTTACGCTGACCGTCACCGACAACGACGGCGCCTCGGATAGCGATTCCACCAGCGCGAACATCACCGATACGCCGCCGGTGGCGGACGTTTCGATCAACTCGGTTTCCACCAACGGTGTACCGGGCAACCCGGTGATGGAGCAGCCCTTCACCAACGCCAGCGGATACAAGATCTTCGCCATCAACGACCTCGGCATGCATTGCGGCGATCTCGACACCCGTATTTCGAGCATCCTGCCACCGTTCAGCGTTTTGCACGCCCAGGTGCTCCGACAGGGTGGAGAGCCTGAACTGTTGACCGAAAATGACGGCATACAGGTCACCTACTCCGCCTCATCCAACCCCAGCGATCCGATCCTCAGCGGGTTGACGTCCACCGGTCTGCCGGTCGCATCCAGCCTCAACGCGGCTACCGGCGAGGTCTACAAGACCAATTTCTGGGACATCGCCTTGCAGGCCTACGATCCGTTCTACCCGGCAGGGATTCTGCCTTCCTTCATGCCTGCCGGCACTGAGGATCTGGGCCTGCCAATGCCTGACGTGGAGGAACTCTATCTCGGCTCCGGCAATCTGGCGGCGGATCAGCAGGCCATGCCGGGCCGCTCCGCGCCCTATGTGGTGAACAATGCCACCAGCTTCCACCAGTTTGTCGGCGACATGCCGTTCTTCCTCAACTTCCCGTTCGGCTACGTCGCCCGCAACGTGGAATGGTTCGAGGCGGCCGGTGTGCCTCTGACGGCGTTCGACGATTTCGGCCGGGAGAACCCCTGGCCGCTGTATCGGGTCCAGGCCAGTGCCGGCGGTAATGTGTTGGCCTCCGTCGATACCGTCGTGCCGATCTCCGGCGAAGCCAACTGCGGTTTCTGCCACAATGCCCCGGTCGACGGCGGCAACGGCGAAGCCACCCAGAACATGGCTGCCGGCACGGTTGCCACGGTGTTGGACGACCCTGAAGAGGGCAATGTTCCGCTGCTCGTCAGCCAGGAGTACGCCGCGGATCTGAACATCGTACGCCTGCACGATCAGAAACACGGCACCACTCTGGAGGCCGAGGCGCCGGTGGTCTGCCAGCGCTGCCACTACACCCCGGCACTGGATCTGGCGCAGCTCGGTCCGCTGGGTGAGGAGAACGACGGTCCGCTGGTCCTCAACGGTGTGCAGATCTCCGACTCCATCGCCAACGGCCGCGACCAGGTAAAGAACAAGTCCATGTCCAACGTGATGCACAGTCATCATGCGGCCACCGGTCTGTTCCCGGACATGCCCCCGGCACTCAACCCGGACGGCACGCTGCGTGGCGGCACCGAAAACCCGGCCGTCAAGGACACCCTGGACGCGACCTGCTACCAGTGTCACCCCGGCCGGCGCACCGACTGCCTGCGTGGCGCCATGGCCAACGGCGGTATGGTCTGCCAGGACTGCCACGGCCAGATGGAACAAGTCGGCAACGACTTTTCCCGTAACGTCTCGGCGCAACCCGGACAGGTAGGGGCCTTCGAGCTTGCCTCGGATTTCTACACCAATCCGGACACCGTGCGCGTTCCCTGGGCCAACGAACCGGGCTGCGGTTCTTGCCATACGGGCGATGCCAGCAACAATCTGCATGGCACCGCCGGAACGGTGGGCGCTCTCGACGGCATCCGTCTGTTGCAGGCTTATAAGACCAGCGACCCCAAGGCCACACCGATCGTTCCCAGCAACAAGCGCTTTGCCGAGAACACCGTTGCGGCCAGCGATCCGGGTGCCGGCAATCCGATGCTGTACCGCGTAAGCACCGGCCACGGCGGGGTGTTCTGCGAGGCCTGCCACGGTGCGACCCACGGTATCTGGCCCAACAAAAACCCGCTGGCCAACGACAACGTCACGGCCACCCAGTTGCAGGGCCATTCCGGTGTGATCGTCGAGTGCTCCACCTGCCACGGCACGGCCATGAACAGCCGCAATACCCTCGACGGGCCGCACGGGATGCACCCGGTAGGCGACAACACCTCATTCGCCCGCGGCGGGCATGAGAATCTGGCCGAAAACAATCCTGCGGCCTGCGCGACCTGTCACGGTCCGGGTTCACGCAGAACCAACCAGGGCACGGTGTTGTCGGCCGCCAAGGCTGATCGCAACCTGCGCGGGACACTGGTACGCGCCGGTGACCCGGTAGGCTGCGCGGTATGTCACAGCGGTGACTAGGCGCGAGGCATAGAACTATGCGCGGTAAGGGATGACCGACCTGATGCACCCATCCCCCGAGGGGGATGGGTTTTTTTTTGCTCGTCAGCGGGACTCCCAGGCCAGAATGAGACACCTCCCGGCCCTCGGGTCCCGCCATTCCGCCAGGGTTTATCGAATGTCGCTAATCGTCGTTTCCAAGCCCGCCCTTCTTGATCGCCCAGGTGCCATCGCCATCCTCTTCCTTCGAATGTTGGATGTTGACGTACAGGGTGTTGGACTTCTTCGGGTTGAAGTAGATGCCCGTACCCTCGGCGCCGTAGTCGGAAAGCGAGGCGAACAATTCGACGCTGTCCGCCACGCCGTCGCCATCGGTATCTTCGGCAAACCAGATGTCGGACGGCACGTTGTCTTCGACTATCACCAGGCGGCGATCCGGCGACTTGGCAAGGTTGTCGGGATTGTCAAAACCGGTTTGAAAATTGGCGTCGCCTGGCCGGCCGATTTCGACCGGCACGTTGACACCGGGTTTGACGAAATCGGTCACCATCATGGTAGCCAGGTTGACAGCGATCACGCGTCCATCGAAGGTCTGGCTGCCATTGACATAGATGCCTTCCGTGACAGCGACATACAGGGTGTTGCCGATGACCTGAACGTCTTCCGGACGATTGTAGCCGTGGCCACCGAAATCGGTACCGGAGTTGCGCGCATCGGCAGGGTTGATGGGGCCTAGCCACACGCCTTGGCCGGTACCGTCCTGCTCGGAGGTCGCCAGCACATACAGATCGCCGGAAGAGAGATCGCCGTGGCTGTTCGGAACAAACTTGTAAACACCGCCACCGTAGCCTTCACGCTGGCCGCGGAACTCGTCGACGACGTAGATATTGCCTTCGGCATCCACTCCGATACCTTCATGGGCGATACGCCCCACTGCCGGGCGGTCGTGAACTGTGCCGGACATCATGTCGGCGTTCAGCTCGATCTCGAACAGACGGCCACCGGTTTTCTCTTCGGCGAACAGTAGGGTGCCCCAGGGCGTCCACAAAATTCCGTCAACTGCGTCGTAGCCGGGATCCTGCGCCAAGACGACGGTTTCTCCGGTCTTGAAGCTGTGCGCGGAGACCGCGCCACCTTCCGGCTCGCCACGCACCTCATGGGTGGTGTACATGAATCGGCCGGTTTTCTTGCCAGTCTCGTTGACGGTGTTCATATCGTGCCAATCGTCGCGACCCCCATCGTAGATGTTGAGGTCGGTTTCGTCCTTGACGATACTCTGCGAGAAGCCCTGCGGGATCTTCCACGGCGCTTCCCCGGTCCACATCTCCTCGGCGGCGGACCCGTTGATAGGCTTGAAGTTGAAACCGCCAGCCGCAGCAATGCTTGAGAAAAGGGCCGCAGACACGGCTACCGAAATCAGGGTCTTGGTCATTAGTGTCACCTTTCAGCTTGGCTGGATCATGTGAAAAAGCGCCTGTATGGTGACTTGCTTATGTTTCAGAAAATAAAAAACGGGATGACGCTTCCATTACAACGATGAGGGTGCCTGTGCAATCGGCAACGTCCCAGCCGATCAATCAGGCCAATACATCGCGGAACGGCCGATCGCAATGCAGAAAACCGGGAACCTACGGCTCAAACACATACCTCGGCCGAAACCACCGAATCAACAGCGGCAGAAACAGCAGCGCCGTCAACACCTGTAAGACCAGGGCCTCGCCGATATAGAGACTCACCGACCAGAGATTGGCCAGTTCGGTGTTCATCAGCGGTATCAGACTGCCGAGCAATACCACCACCGACAGCATGACCGCAGAGCCGGTGGTGCTGAGGGTGTTCTCCAGGGCCTGACGCCAACCCAGACCGGCTTCCACCGTTTCTTCGCGCAGGCGCGAGACCATGTACACCGAGTAGTCGATGCCCAACCCCATGGCGATGCTCAACGCCACCTGCACATGGAAGGCCAGGTTGGCCGACCACTCGCCAATGGAACTCATGTAGCCGGCGAGCCCATACTGGGTCATGAGGGTGATGAAACACAGACCGATCAGGATCGTGGCGACCAGCAGGGAACGGAACATGATTGCTGTCATCAGAAACACCGTGGCAGAGGTCATGGCCGGTGCGTGCAACCACTCCTTGAAAGCGACGTCGCGGGTGGCTTCCGTGACACCGAGGAAGCCACCGATAGCGGCTTTGCCGGGGATGGTATCGTTGGTAACGATCTCGCGCTGCTCATCGGCCACAGTAACGGTCAGCCGCTCGCCCCCCTCCACCCCGATACGGAGTTTTGCCATGCCTGGGTCATGGGCATGCGCAGTGATGTAATCCTGGATGTCGCGTATGGTCTGATGGGCCTTCACCGGGTGCATGGTATTGACGAAGCCGACGATGATGCCCTCATCCCAGTTGCGGGTGTTTATGAAGGAGTCCAGCTCTCCGGCCTCACCGGCGGCGAGCAAAAGCGCGTTATAGAGCTGCACCATGGCATCCGGGTCCGGAATGAAATCCGGTTCGTCTTCGCTGAGGTAAGCGTAGGCATTGGCGCGGATATGCTCGGCGCCGGGGATGGCGTAAAGATTGACGTGGTCGACCGGCTCCTCGCCCGGCGGCGCATTGAGCAGCATGTTGGCAGTCTTCACGAACTGCACGTAGGATGTGGTGAAACCGATATCGGGATGAGCCCGCAACCAGTCCTCCATATCGGACAGCGCCCTGAGAACCTCCGCGTCATTAAATATGCCCTGAGGCGGGTCTTCCTGCTCGTCATAGCACTGATCCGGGCCGATCACCCGATCGCCATCGGCGTTCCAGGCATCGGTGCCACAGTGCGGGGGCGTACCGGCGACGGAACGGATGACCAGGTTGGCCGTGATGACGCCCGGCATCATCCGCGACAGGGTGTCCAGATCGGCGATGGGTTTGACCTCGCCATCGCCGAGCAACTCACCCAGCAGGTACCGATCCTTGTAGGCAGCGCGCGGATAGTCGATACCCTTCTCCGCACCGGGCATGATGTCGAATTCGTCCTGAATCCGCGCCACCTCGGGATCGACGCGGCCGGCCTCCCCCGCCATCAGGGCACCGATACCCTGTGGCAGGCCGGCATAGTGGGCAGAGGCCCACAGCACCAGCACCACCAGCCCCACCGGAATCCACTTGCCAGGGCCGGTCAGCATGCGTGCCATGCGCCCGGCCAGGTTCCGCTGCCAAGGACGTTCCGCCTCCACGTCGCAGACCTTGGGCGGCAACACGAGCATCATCAAAGGAATCAGCGTCGTGGTCGTAAGAATGAGCGTCGACATGCCAAAGATGCCGAAATAGGCATAGGCTTTATAAAACGAGATGTCCACGAAGGAGATCGCGAAAAAGCCATGCAGGTCGGTGCCAATGGAGAGCGCCGCAGGCACGATGGTGTGTCGGATCGCCTCTTCCGCGGCCGCTTCCGGATCACGACAGGCGTGCAGCTCCTGCATGAAACGGCGGGTCACCTGCATGGCATGACCGGTACCGATGGCGAGCAGCAGAACGGGCGTCAACGCCATCATGGTGGTGAGCTTGAAGTGCGTCATGCCCATCAGCCCGAGAGTCAGAACGATGGTCATGGCCACCCCGAGCAGGGGCAGAACGGCACAGATCCAGAAGCGGAATTCGTACCAAAGCAACAGAAATACGATTACCAGCGAAACACCGAACAGCCAGGCCTTGTTTCTGAGTTCCTGGACCATGGTGGCCAGAAAATAGGGTTCGCCGGAAATGAAGAACTCGACCCGGTCGCCATAGGCCGTTTGGTATTTCTCCATCAATGCCTGTACCGTCCCGATCCAGGCAATATGATCCTCTTTCATTCCGTTGCCGAAGTCGCCGATGATGAACGTGCCACGCGCCGCGCAGTGTTTATGCGCCCTGGCGACGGATTCGTTGGTGATCAGACCTTGTGCGTCGAGTAATTCGCATTTTTGGCCATCGGCATCCTCGAAGTAGGCCAGCAACGGCTCGAGAACCAAGTGTTTTTCCAGACCTTCGCGCGCGAAGTCCACCTGGCGTTGCGCCTCTTGCGGATCGTCCGACAGGCCGCCCGTGGGAATCAGTCGGACAAACTCCAGCCCGCCCTCCTCCGACACGCCGATATTGCGCATTCGCGGCGAGGCCAGGCCGGCGAAGTTTTCCGGATTGGCGTAGGGGAGTTCGCTTACATCGTCGTAGAACTGCTTTACCAGCCGCAGAAACCAGGGCTTATAGATGTCGCCGTCCTTGACCTTGAGCCCCCACACCATGATGTTACCCATGCCGTAGGTCTCTTCGGCATAGAAATTCGTGGCGATGTAGCGATTGGACAGTGGCAGCAGGGAATCGGGATCGTTGCGCAGATTTATCTGGCCAATGAACAGGGCCGCGAACAGAGTCAAGGCAAACAGAGAGAAGACCACCAAACGCCGGTGTCTGAGAACGAACCGGGCATAACGACGCGCGTAGCTGGCCTCGCTCATCGGATCAGGGACGATAACGCTTGAGGGTGGACTCCGACCAGAACCTGTCGGGCAGATCCGTATTCAGCTCGATGGTCTCACGCGGCACATAGACCAGACTGTCCTTGCCGTCGGTGAGCGTCACGGCATAGATGTAGCGCGGATAGGTGATGCGCGGATCGGGCTGATCCAGCGATTGCCAATCGACTTCCACCGTCTTGATGCGCTCATCGCCCTTGAAATACACCGTACGATAGACAGCGAAGGTTTCCCGGTCGATCTCACTGATATGGTAGTCATACCACCAGTGCTCGAACTTGGTCGTACTCTTTATCCGCCAGATCCCGCGTCCCCTGTGTGCGCATTGCGGGGCAGGCAGATCTTGCGTGTAACGCGTCTGCTCCGACTCCGTCAGCGTCATCGAACCGAGACAGCCTTCCATTACCCCCTCGCCCAGCAATTCATGGATTTCGTGCTCGGGGCGGCGCAGCACCAATTCACCATAGGTGAGGTTGGTACCGAACCAGGTATCGTCATGGGGTGGCTCGTTGATGCGCCTGACCTTGCGCAGGGCCGGAAACCACATCTGAATCATCGACGACGTCGAAGCGTCGACAAAGGTAGTCACCAGCACCCCGGTTCCACGCGCCTTGCCGGAAGTCAGAATGGCAAGCTGTTTGGATTTGACGCCGGAACCGCCGGGGCTGTTATTGACATAGGTATCAAACGTCTGCACCAGGGGCTTACGATCGTCATCGCGCATGGATAACGGCACCCGATTGACGATCAACGCCGACACATCCCCGTGGCGCTTGCTCAAGGCATTGCGCACCAGATTGCCGTGGGCGACCTCATACACCTCGCGTACGATCTCATCTGCGGTAAGCCCACCGGCAGGCGGTTCGCTGGCCAGAGCGCCCAAGGCCGGAACGACGGTCAGCAACAGGAAAGCGAATCTCACCACACCCATAAGCAACTGCTGAAATAACCCGGGATTGGTTGCAGAAAATGAGTTGTCGGGCCATCTGCGACCGCGACAGCCGCAAGCACGGAGTACCGGCATGCGTCCGACCGGGCAACAAACTGCCCGATTCAACGAAAAAAGTGTAGTCGAGCGATCGGCGCCACGCCTGAACTGAACAGGACCACGCGCAATGGGAGCGCACTTTCGGTACTACGCCGTCAATGGCACCTGACCGAAGATGCCCACTTTCACGAACAAGCGGCTAATCCGCCAAATAACCTTCGAATAAAGACTCGACCTCCTGCGCATCGTCCAAGGCCATTGCCGGGAGGGTCTTGCCCAACATGTCCAACAGCACAAAGGCATTGATCGTCAGATCCCGACGACTCGCCACGCGCAAACGCTCGATCATCGAACGGTTGACCTTTTCCACTTCTTCATAGCGTTTGGCCAGATCATGGAAATCGAAATCCGGTTGCAGGCCCCGGCGCCTGCGAATGACCTGGGCCAGGGCGTACATGGACATCACCCGGTAGAGGCTTTCCTCAAGACTGGCCAGCGGCAGATGAAACCGCGCCATGGGGCGAAAAAAGTCCATGTGCGGGCAACCGCTGGTGGCGGCCAGCAGCCCGATGAGGGAACTGAGGATTTCCTGTGACTGGGCGGTTTTGCTGACGGTACGCTCAGCGGTGATGACTTCCACACTCATTTCGACAGTGGACGCCAGATGACAAACGCCCTGAACCAGGGGGGCGAGCCGGGCCGTCAGGGGACAGTTTGGATGGCTGTCCAGGGTCAGCGGACAATTCGGACATTGACAAAAATTGAGTTTGGTCCAGGGCGGAAGCTCCCTGGCGACAGGCGTCAAATTCTCCATGGTTTCCGCATCGAACGACAAGCGATGCTCCGCCCGCTCGCCATCGGGCAGGTGGATCACATAACAAATCTCGACGGCTTCCACGTGGCTAGGCTCCCTAAATCCGTTGCCAACCCGACGGCATGGGCCGGAAACGACTTATCGGCGCACCGGCAGGGTTTTCGGGCACGCGCTGTTTATTATTGGATGGTCAGGCCCTGGGATCACAAAACTACCAATCCATCTTGGTTGCCTTACACCATTAGCGACGCCATGATGCCGTCTACCGAGGCGGACTCGAATCTTTCCTGCTCAGAACAGATTTCCAGGATTCTGTCGGCATTCCGTGGCGATATCCGGCCACGGAGATAACGCTCGAACTTCTCCTCCAACAGCGGTATCCCCTCGGCACGGCGGCGGCGATGCCCTACAGGATAGTCCACGACGACATTTTCCGTGTGAGTCCCGTCCTTGAAGAACACTTGTACCGCGTTGCCGATGGCGCGCTTGTCCGGCTCCAGGTATTCGCGGCTGAAGCGTTCGTTTTCCATACACTGCATCTGCGCGCGCAGGGCGTCGATGCGCGGATCCCGAGCCACCTCGTCCTCGTAGTCCTCGGCCGTGAGCCTGCCAAAGATCAGCGGCACGGCAACCATGTACTGGATGCAGTGATCGCGATCGGCCGGGTTGTCCAGAGGACCGGTCTTGTTGATGATTCGATCGCCAGACTCCTGGGTCTGGATCACCACCTTTTCGATCTCGTCCAGTCGGTCCTTTACCTGTTCATGCAGGGCCAACGCACATTCCACCGCCGTCTGGGCATGGAACTCTGCCGGAAAGGAGATCTTGAAGAGGATGTTTTCCATCACATAGGTACCGAAAGACTGCTTGAATTGAAGCGCCCTTCCCTTGAAGGAGACATCCTGAAAGCCCCAGCCCTTGGCCGTGATCGCGGAGGGATAGCCCATCTCACCGCGCCCGGCCATCAGGGCCAGGAACAATCCCCGCGCCGAGGCGTCGCCGGCCGCCCAGGACTTGCGCGAGCCCGTGTTGGGAGCATGCCGATACGCACGCAGGGAGGAACCGTCCAGCCAGGCATGGGAGACGGCGTTAAGAATCTCAGTACGCTCCAGGCCGAGCATACGGGCGCTCACCGCGGTGGAGGCGATGCGCACCAACATGACGTGATCCAGACCGACCCGGTTGAAACTGTTCTCCAAGGCAATTACGCCCTGAATCTCGTGAGCCTGAATCATGGCAACGATAACGTCGCGCATGGTCAGCGGCTTTTCCCCGCGAGCCAGACGGTATCGTGACTGGTAGTCGGCCAGCCCCAGGATCGCCCCCAGGTTGTCCGAAGGATGCCCCCATTCCGCTGCCAGCCAGGTGTCGTTGTAGTCCAGCCAGCGCACCATGGCGCCAATGTTCCAGGCGGCGCGCACCGGGTCCAGTTCGTAGGGCGTACCCGGCACCCTGGCACCGCCCACCATACCTGCACCGGGAACGAGCGGCCCCAGCATCTTGGTACAGGCCGGATAGTTCAGCGCCAGCAGGGCGCAGCCGATACTGTCCATCCAACAATAGCGCGCTGTTCGCATCGCCTCGGCGCTGCTGCTCACGTCGTAGCCGAGCACATAGTCGGTAATGTCCTGGATCACCTGATCGAAATCCGGACGTCTGGCGTCCAATACCTCGGCCTTGCTCATGGGGCGGTTACTCGCTGTGCGTTGTTTGAGGAGATTCAGGGCCGCTGATCAATCGGCACGAAGGCCAGCCCTTCCGGCCCGATGTAATTGGCGCTGGGCCGAATGATCTTGCCATCCGCCCGCTGCTCTATCACATGGGCACCCCAGCCGCTGGTGCGGGCAACGACAAACAAGGGGGTGAACATATCCGTCGGCACACCCATCAGGTGATAGGACACGGCGGAGTACCAGTCCAGATTGGGAAACATCTTCTTCGCGTCCCACATCACCTTCTCCAGACGCTCGGCGATCCTGTAGGTGGTGAGATTGCCCTGCTGCTCCGCCAGACGACCGGCCACCCCCTTGATGACCTGATTGCGCGGGTCGCCGCTGGTATAGACCGGGTGACCGAAGCCGATGACGATCTCTTTGCGCGCCACGCGCTCGCGAATGTCTTTTTCGGCCTGGTCGGGATGATCGTAGCGACTCTGGATGCGAAACGCCGCCTCGTTGGCGCCACCGTGCTTCGGTCCGCGCAGAGCGCCGATGGCGCCGCAGATGCAGGAATACATATCCGATCCGGTGCCTGCCACCACCCGGGCGGTGAATGTGGAGGCATTGAATTCATGCTCGGCATAGAGGTTCAGCGAGGTATGCATGGCCCTCACCCACTCCGCGGACGGTTCCTGACCATGCAACAGATGCAGAAAATGCCCCCCCACCGAATCGTCCTCGGTCTCCACATCGATGCGCTTGCCGTTGATGGCGAACCGGTACCAATAGAGCAGCATGGAACCGAAACTGGCAATCAGACGATCGGTGATCTCCCTCGCCTCCACCGGTGTCTGGTCCTCTTTCTCCGGCAGGCAGCTGCCCAGCACCGAACAGCCGGTACGCATCACGTCCATGGGATGGGCCGACGCCGGCAGGGCCTCCAGAGCCTTTTTTACCGACTGGGGCAAGCCTCGCAGACCGCGAAGCTTCAGGCGATAGGCATCCAGTTCGGCATGATTGGGAAGTTTTCCGTGCACCAACAGATGGGCTATCTCTTCGAACTCGCAGGTCTCCGCGACGTCCAGGATGTCGTAGCCCCGGTAGTGCAGATCGTTACCCGTGCGACCGACGGTGCAGATACCCGTGTTGCCGGCAACGGTGCCGGAAAGGGCGACAGACTTCTTGGCCTTGGGGAGGGCGGAGGTGTTTGGCATGGTCTCACTCCTCTTTTGCGAACAAGGCGTCGAGTTTTTGTTCGTAGTCGTGATAGCCGAGGAAATCGTAGAGTTCGGCCCGGCTCTGCATGGTATCCAGTACGGCCTTTTGCGTTCCGTCGCGCCGCAACGTCTCATAAACCCGCAGGGCAGCGGCGTTCATGGCACGAAACGCCGACAAGGGATACAGCGCCAAACGCACCCCGGCGCTGGCCAGTTCTTCCGTAGTGAACAGAGGCGTGGCACCAAACTCGGTGATATTTGCCAGTACCGGCACGCCCACGGCCTCGGCGAACTGCCGATACATGTCCAAATCCGTGATGGCCTCCGGAAACACCATATCGGCACCCGCGGCAACGCAGGCCCGCGCACGTTCCACCGCCTGCTCCAGCCCCTCCACGGCAAGAGCGTCGGTGCGCGCCATGATGACGAATCGATCGTCGGTGCGGGCATCCACGGCCGCCTTGATGCGGTCGACCATTTCCTCACGCGCCACGATGGCCTTGTTGGGACGGTGCCCACAGCGCTTTTGCTGCACCTGATCCTCGATATGCACCGCCGCCGCACCCCCCTTGATCATGGCGCGAATCGCGCGGGCGATGTTGAAGGCGCCGCCCCAGCCGGTGTCGATGTCCACCAGCACCGGCAGTTCCGTCACATCGGTGATGCGTCGCAGATCGGTGAGGACGTCTTCCATGGTGGTGATGCCCAGGTCGGGAATTCCACAGGAACCCGCCGCCACACCGCCGCCGGAGATGTACAGCGCCTTGAAGCCCACCGCTTCCGCCAAGCGCGCGTGATAGGCATTGATTGCGCCGACGACCTGCAGGGGACGCTCATCCTCCAAGGCACGCCAGAACCGGTCGCCGGCCGAGTTGCAATCGCCCATTTTCATGTCTCCGCTGAAATGGTGGAAGTATAGTTGCTTTCAATGAATAATTTTAATGCCATTAAATAGCATTATAAAGCTTCGTCGCTTTTGCACGGTATATAATGCCTGCATGGTCTGGAGCCCCCACGTCACCGTAGCCGCCGTGATCGAGCGCGATCAGCATTTCTTAATGGTAGAAGAGCGACCTGCCGGCGTCAGCGTGTTCAATCAGCCCGCCGGCCACCTGGAGGCCGGCGAGACCCTGTTGGATGCCGTGGTTCGGGAAACCCTGGAAGAAACCGCCCACGTCTTTACCCCAACAGCCCTGGTAGGCATCTATCGCTGGCAAAACGAAACCGGCGAGGCCACCTACCTGCGTTTCTGCTTCACCGGCCACTGCGCCCCGACCCCGCTGGACAGAGCGCTGGATGCAGACATTCTTGCCTGTCACTGGCTGGGCCTGGCGGAACTGGCGCGGCGCAACCTGCGCAGTCCCCTGGTCAATCGCGCCATAGACGACTATATGCGCGGACTGCGCTATCCCCTGGACATCCTTCACGAGGTTCTTTAGTGAGCGCGACGGCACTCACCATCGTCGGCATGTCCGGCGGTGTGGATTCCTCCGTGGCCGCTGCGCTCCTGTTGCGCCGGGGTGAACGCGTCGAGGGCCTGTTCATGAAGAACTGGGAGGAAGACGACGACGCTGATTATTGCGCCGCCGCCGAGGATCTGGCCGACGCCCAAGCGGTGTGCGACCGACTGGGAATGGTCTTGCACACCGTCAACTTTTCCGCCGAATACTGGGACCGGGTGTTCGAAACCTTTCTCGCCGAATACAGCGCCGGGCGCACGCCCAACCCGGACATTCTGTGCAACAAGGAGATCAAGTTCCGTGCCTTTCTGGACCACGCCCGCGGCCTGGGGGCGAGCCACATCGCCACCGGCCACTACGCCCGACTCCGTCATAGGGATCGGGGTGTGGAACTGTTGCGCGGCATGGACCCGGACAAGGATCAGAGCTACTTCCTTTGCGCCTTGAATCAACAGCAACTGGCCCAGGCCCGCTTTCCCATCGGTGAATTGCACAAGTCAGAGGTGCGAGCCATGGCCAGGGAACTGGGATTGGCAACCCATGCCAAGAAGGACAGCACCG
>JAGRGI010000108.1 GCA_020445565.1 Chromatiales bacterium | reverse complement strand
GGCATGATCAACGGCATCATGACCCTCTCCGGCGCCTGGGACAAACTGCGCACCGACCCGGTGATGCTGTTCATGATCACCGCGCTGTCGTTCTACGGCATGTCCACCTTCGAGGGGCCGATGATGTCCCTGAAGAGTGTCAATGCGCTGTCACACTACACCGACTGGACCATCGGTCATGTGCACTCCGGCGCTCTGGGCTGGGTGGCGATGATCACCTTCGGCTCCTTCTATCACCTGTTCCCGCGCCTGTGGGATACCAAGCTCCACAGCGTCAAACTGGTGTACCTGCATTTCTGGCTGGCCACCATCGGCATTGTGCTCTACATCACCGCCCTGTGGGTGGCCGGCATCGGCCAGGGTCTGCTGCTGCGTGCCTTCGATGACTACGGCAACCTGGCCTACACCTTCGTGGAGACGGTGAGCTTCCTGCACACACCCTATGTGGTGCGGACAATCGGCGGGCTGTTCTTCCTCACCGGTGTCTTGATCATGGTGTACAACCTGTACATGACCGTCCGCGCCGCCAAGCGCGAAGCCGCCGAGTTGGAGGCCAAGCTGGCAGCCAAATTGGCCGCCGCCGGTCACTAAGGAGTCCCTGCCCAATGAAACACGAAAGCCTCGAAATCAACTCGGGACTGCTGATCCTGTTCACTCTGATCGCCATCAGTATCGGCGGTCTGGCGGAGATCATCCCGCTGTATTACATCGACGATACCGTGGAAAAAGTCGATGGCGTGCGCCCATACACCCCGCTGGAGCTGCGCGGTCGCGACATCTATCAGCGAGAAGGCTGCTACACCTGCCATTCGCAGATGATCCGGCCGTTCCGTGATGAACACCTGCGCTACGGGCACTACTCCCTGGCGGCGGAGTCCAAGTACGACCATCCCTTCCAGTGGGGCAGCAAACGCACCGGGCCGGATCTGGCCCGTGTCGGGGAAAAATATTCCGATGCCTGGCATGTGGCCCACCTGGAGGCCCCCCGTTCGGTGGTGCCCGAGTCCATCATGCCGGGGTATCCCTGGCTGCTGGAAAACGAACTGGACTACACCAGCATCGAAAAACGCATGCGCGCCCTACGCATGACCGGTGTGCCCTATGCCCTGACCGAGGAGGAGAATCAGGCCAACGTAGACAAGTACGGCCCGGAGGTGGCCGCCAAGTTGGACATCACGCGTGCCGACGATTCGCTCATCGAGCAGGCCATTGCCCGTAACTACGACGGCGATCCGAGCCGTCTGACCGAGATGGATGCCCTGGTGGCTTACCTGCAGATGCTGGGGACCCTGGTGGACTTCAGCAAGTACGAGCAGGGCCATTTCGCCGAGTTCCGGTGAGCGGCGATGTTCGATTGGTTCGAATGGTTTACCCGGCTGGAGAACAGCAAGGTCTTCGCGCTGGTGCTGTTTTTCACCTTGTACTGCGCGATCCTCATCTGGGTATATACCGGCCGCAAGCGCAAGCAGCGGCTGGAATCCTACAAGTACATTCCGTTTCAGGACGAAGACGGCAAGCCTGAAAAGGGCCAGGAGTAACGACGATCATGGCGAATACGACTGACAAACCAAAGACCGGAGGCGCGGTTCAGACCACGGGTCATGCCTGGGATGGCGACATACAGGAGTTCAACAACCCGCTGCCGACCTGGTGGATCTGGGCCTTCTACCTGACCGTCGCCTTTGCGGTGATCTACTGGATTCTGTATCCGGCCTGGCCCATGGGCAAGGGCTTCACCACCGGCGTCAGCGAGGTCACCTTCGAGTCCGGCGGCAAGGAAGTGACGACCCACTGGAATACCCGCGCCCGTCTCGCGCATGAAATGCAGGCCAGCGATGAGGCTCAGCGCCAGCGTGAGTATCTGGAACGGGTCGCCAGTGCAGACTTCAACACCATTTTCGGCGATGCCGATATGATGGCTTTTGCCCAATCCACCGCCAAGGGTATCTTCGGCGACAACTGCGCCCCCTGTCACGGCAGCGGCGGAGCCGGCGTGACGGCCCTGTTCCCCAACCTGGCGGATGACGATTGGCTCTGGGGCGGCAGCGTGGACGATATCCAGACGACCATACAGCACGGTCGCCGTGGCTATATGCCGCCGTTCAAACAGACCTTCAACGAGCAGCAACTGGCGGATGTCACCGACTACGTGCTCGGCCTGTCCGGTCATCAGGTGGATCCCGAAGCGGCCAAACGCGGCCAGGCCATTTTTCAGGGTGAAACCGGCGGTTGCTACTACTGTCACCTCACGGACGGAACCGGCCGCAAGTCCCAGGGCGCCGCCAATCTCACCGATGCCATCTGGACCATGATCGACGTGCCCGGTGCCGCCGACATGGATGCCAAGCGCAGGCTGGTCAGTGGTGTTATCAGCAACGGCGTCACCCGCATCATGCCCCCCTGGGACGGGCGCTTGAGTCCTGAGCAGATCAAGCTGCTCAGCGTCTACGTGCACGAACTGGGCGGCGGCCAATAGGCCGACGATAGGCGTCGCGGCCCGTGGGCCGCGACACTTCACGCCATGCCACACTCCCTGGACACCCACCGCATCTATCCGCGCTCCGTCAAAGGGGCGTTTCGGTCGCTGAAGTACTTGGTGTTGGTGCTGGCCTATGGCACTTACTTCACGCTTCCCTGGTTGCGCTGGGACCGGGGCGGCGGGCCGGATCAGGCCATCCTTTTCGATATCCATGCCCGCCGCTTCTATCTTTTCGACTTGGTTGTCCATCCCCAGGACATTTTCTGGCTGGCGGGCATGCTCATTCTTGCGGCCTTGCTGCTGTTCTTCGTCACGGGGCTGGCAGGCCGGGTGTTTTGTGGTTACTTCTGTTTTCAAACCCTGTGGTCCGACGTCTTCGTCGCCATCGAGCGCTTCGTGCAGGGCGAGCGCACTGCCCGCATCCGCCTGGACAAGGCGCCCTGGAGGCCGATCAAAATCCTCAAAAAAGGTCTGACGCATCTGCTCTGGCTGGTCATGTCCTTCGTCACCGGTCTCGCCTTTGTTCTTTATTGGGGCGATGCGCCGACCCTGGTGGAACAGTTCTTCTCCGCCGAGGCACCCTTCGCCGCCTACGCGACGACTCTGTTCCTCACTGCTACCACCTACGTGATGGCCGGTATCGCACGTGAGCAGGTGTGCCTGTACATGTGTCCCTATTCGCGCTTCCAAAGCGTAATGTTCGACGAGGATACCCTGGTGGTCGAATACGATCGGCTGCGAGGGGAGGGCAGCGCCGGCCGAGGCAGGCTGCAAAAGACGCTGCGGGATCGCGATAGCCGCCACCAGGCGGGTATGGGTGATTGCATCGATTGCGGCTATTGTGTGCAGGTCTGCCCCACCGGCATCGATATCCGCGAAGGCTTGCAGATCGAGTGCATCTCCTGCGGTTTGTGCATCGACGCCTGCAACACCATCATGGATTCGGTGGGCTGGGAGCGCGGTCTGATCAAATACACCTCCGAGCGCAGTCGTCTCGGCGAGAAGACCCGATTCATCAAGGCCAAAACTTTGGGCTATGGCGCTGCCATCCTGGTGGTCAGCGGTGCTCTGCTGTGGAGCGTGCTGACACGCGGCGACCTGGATATGAGCGCCTCTCAGATCCGCCAGCCTCTCTTCGTGCTGCTTTCCGACGGGCGCATCCAGAACCGATACGAACTCAAGTTCAACAATAAATCTGAGCAGACGCTGGTACTGGACATCGGTCTGGAGGGTCTGCCTGGCGCGGAATTGGATCTGGGCACCTTGGAACGCATCGAATTGGCACCGGAGCACTCGCTGCGTGTGATGGCCAAGGTCCGTCTGGCGCCGGAACCTGCCGGTGCGGAACAGACGCCTTTTACCTTTGTCGTGGGCACACAGGTGGGTGGTCAGCAGGAAGTGGTCCGTCACCCCAGTCAGTTCGTGGTGCCCGCCAACCGGATCAATCGATGAACGGTCTCTTGCAAAGTCTGGCCGCCGGCCTGCTCCTGATTGCCCTGGTCAACTTCGTCATGGTGCGGCTGCTGCGTTTGTCGTCGCGCCAGACCGGCGTCATACTCGGCGCTGTTGTGCTTGGCGTCTACGTTCCCTACGCCATCGTCACCGATGCGGGCCTGGACGAGGCCGCCATGCACTTGGCCATCTACCTGGCGGCAGTCTATGCCCTTGTGCTCTTCGATCCCTTCACCCCCAAACAGAAACGCGGCGAGCGCCATTGGGCGCCGGCGGTGATTCTTGGGTTTTTCGTCGTGGTCGCGGCCATGGATGCTGTTTTCATCACTCTGGCTCAGGGAGGCTTATCCTCCGGTCTGGCCGCCTGGGTCCTGCCCAGGCCCGCTTCCGAAGGCAAGGTGGCGTCGGGTTTTCCCGGCGTGGTATCGCACGACTACCAGAAGAAAGAAGCTCACTTCAACGACTATCTGCAACGCCTGGAGGACCAGGAACGCCTGGGCTGGCGAATCCGCAAGGGTTGGGTAGGCCCGGCCAGGGCTGGCGAATCCGCTGTATTCCAGATTCAGATCGTCGATCACACCGGTCGCCCGCTGACCGAGGCCAGTGCCACCGGCCGTTTCCTGAGGCCCTCCGATAGCGCCAAGGACCAGAAGTTCGCCATGAAGGAGACCGGCGAGGGATACTATCAGGCCGAGGTAACCCTGCCCGAGCCAGGCAGTTGGAATCTGGTGCTCACCGTGGAACATGGCAAAGCACGTTACGAGTTGCGGGCCGACACCCGCCTGGAGCCAGCGGGTTAAGCTGTGAGCGAAAATTCCAGGCGAGACGCAGAAGAGTGCTTCCACTGCGGCCTGCCCGTCCCAAAGGGAAGTCATTATCGTGTCCTGATCGATGGCGAGGACCGGGAGATGTGCTGCCCTGGCTGTCAGGCGGTGGCCCAGGCCATCATCGATGGGGGCATGAGCGATTTCTACCGCTATCGCACCGTGAAGTCCGCCAATCCCGGTGAGCAGGTAAACGAGGCCCTGGATCGGCTCAAGCTGTACGACCAGCCCAGGTTGCAGGAAAGCTTCGTACAGTCGCAGGAAGAAAATCGGCGCGAGACGGCCTTGATCCTGGAAGGCATTGTTTGCGCTGCCTGTGTTTGGCTCAACGAGCGGCATGTGAAATCCCTGCCCGGCGTCATCGATTTTCGCGTCAATTACTCCACTCACCGTGCCCGCTTGCAGTGGGACGACAGCCAGATCCATCTCTCGGATATCCTCGCCGCCATCGCGGCCATCGGCTACGTGGCGCATCCCTTCGATCCGGGCCGTCAGCAGCAGGTCTACGACAAGGAGCGCTCTGCCGCCCTGCGTCGCCTGGCGGTGGCGGGTGTTGGCGCCATGCAGGTGATGATGTTCGCCGTTGCCCTCTACGCGGGGGCCTACCAGGGCATGGAAGACAACATCCGCCAGTTCCTGCGTTGGGTCAGTCTTTTGGTGACCACGCCCGTGGTGTTGTATTCGGCGCGCAGTTTCTTCGACTCCGCCTGGCGCGACCTCAGGCGGCGGCAGTTGGGCATGGATGTGCCGGTGTCGCTGGCGATACTGGCGGCCTTTTCCGCGTCCGCCTGGGCGACGTTCAGCGGTAGCGGCGAGGTCTATTTCGATTCGGTCTGCATGTTCACGTTCTTTCTGTTGGCCGGCCGGTTCCTGGAGATGGGGGCGCGCCACAAGGCCGGGCAGGCGGCGGAGGAACTGGTGCGATTGCTCCCGGCCACCGCCACCCGCCTCACCGCGAATGGAAGCGAAGTGGTGGCGGTGGCCGATCTGGCGCCGGGGGATCGCGTGCTGGTGAAGCCCGGCGAGAGCGTGCCCGCCGACGGCTTGGTGTTGGAGGGCGTGAGTTCCATCGACGAGTCTCTGTTGAGCGGTGAGAGCTTGCCGCTGGCCAAGCAGGCAGGTGACGACTTGGTTGGTGGTACGGTAAATGTCGAGAGCCCGTTGACCATGGAGGTTCGCTGCGTAGGCGAAGACACGGTATTGTCCGCCATCGTGCGCTTGTTGGATCGCGCTCAGACCGAGAAACCCCGGGTCGCACAACTGGCGGACCAGGTCGCGGCCTGGTTCGTCGGCGCCATCCTGTTGCTGGCCGCCGGTGTTTACCTGTACTGGGTCGGTCACGGGGGCGCCGAGGAGGCGTTTTGGATCACCTTGTCGGTATTGGTGGTCACCTGTCCCTGCGCCCTGTCTTTGGCGACACCCGCGGCCATTACCGCGGCGACCGGCAATCTCACCCGTCAGGGGTTGCTCACCACCCGCGGCCACGCCTTGGAGGCCCTGGGCAAAGCCACCCACGCCGTGTTCGACAAGACCGGTACGCTTACCCTGGGCCGTCTTACTTTGTCGGACGTGCGGTTGACCGGAGAACTGGGACGCGAAGCCGCCCTGGCGGTGGCTGCCGCCCTGGAGGGGCAATCGGAACATCCGGTGGCCAGGGCGATCGTTTCTGCCGCTGATACGGCCGCTGTCGCAAAATCGGTGCAAGCAATTCCTGGGCAGGGCATTGAAGGCGAAGTGGACGGTCGGCGTTATCGACTGGGCTCGCCGGCGTTTGTGTCTGCCTGGATCGGGTCACTGCCCGATATGGGGCAACACCCTGGCAGCACGAGGATCTTCCTGGCGTGCGAAGGGGAACTGCTGGCCGTGTTCGACCTTTCCGACGAAGTTCGGCCGGACGCCGCCGATACTTTGCATGCTCTACGAACCCTGGGTTTGCAGGTGGAATTGCTTAGCGGCGACTCCCCCGAGGCCGTGGCACGGCTGGCGGAAGAACTGAAGCTGGATATCGCGCACGGCGGTATGAGCCCGCAGGACAAAATGGAACATATCCGTCGCTTGCAACATCAGGGGGCCGTTGTGGCGATGGTCGGCGACGGTGTGAACGATGCGCCGGTGTTGTCCGCGGCCCAGGTCTCCGTAGCCATGGGCGGCGGGACACAGATCGCCCGCGCCAGTGCCGATATGATTCTCCTGTCCGAACACCTGGGTCATCTGGCGGAGGGCGTGAAAGTGGCTCGTCGCAGCCGGGCGGTGATCCGTCAGAATCTGGCCTGGGCCTTGGTTTATAATGCTATTGCGCTGCCGTTGGCGGCATCGGGCCAACTTGCGCCCTGGATGGCCGCTATCGGCATGTCTTTCAGTTCGCTGGTGGTGGTGCTGAACGCCCTGCGCCTGAGGTAGCCATGGAAATCCTTTACTTGCTCATCCCCATTTCCTTGATCTTTGTGGTGCTTGCGGGATGGTTCTTCTTCTGGTCGGTACGTTCAGGCCAGTACGAGGACATGGATGGCCCGGCGCACCGCATACTGATGGACGAAGACGACCCGAAGATCCCAAGAAACAAGCGCGGCGACGAAATAGAGGGCGATGACGGGGATTAACACAGAATTTTTTGTTTGAAAAATTACGAGGTCAACATCATGTTCAGTTTTCAAGGCTTCCCCATGGTCATCGTCGTGGCCCTGATTGTATTGGGGTATGTAAGCTTCTTTTCGGTCGTGTTCAACGGCTAATCTGCTATCTCGATCGTCGCGAATCTCGTCTGGCGGCCTTTGGATCAGCATCTATCCGCGGCCACGATCCCTGGCCGCGGATAGGCCGGTCCATCAGGCGCCGAAGAAGGTCCGCGACAGCAGTACGATCAACTGCGAAAAGGATCGTACGGTGTCCAGCGGTACGCCCTGGCCGTTCAGGCTGCCACTGATCTTGCTGTGCATGGGCAGGCGCTCCACCTTGCCGTCCACCTCCGTATCCACATAACGACTTTCATCCATGTAGATGGTGCCGTTGATACCATCGGCAGCCGCGAACAGGTCGCCGTCTCCGGCAGGGGCGGCAAACAGGGCGTCATCGCCGGTGGCGGCGGCAGTCGGCAGGGTCAGCACCAGATTGTACTGGGTGCGATCCGGCGTATTGGGCGAGTCCACCCAGGGCATATTGCCCTTGAGGGTGTAGGTTTTACCCTCACAAACCCCTTCCACGTTGATGAACCAACTGTCGGTCTGATAGGCAAATGCCATATTGCCGTGCCAAGTGCAGCCCTTGTCGCTGGTAAAACCGGCGGAGGGGACGAACAGGTCCGGTATTTCCACCGTATCGATGCGGTTGTCCACCAGGCTGGCTCCCTCCCCAGCCGTGTCGCGCAGACGTTTGAGAATGGATTCCTTCAAGGACCCGGCAGTGGGCGAGGGATTCTCCGGCTTGAGGTTCAGGACGCCGGAGAGTGTCTCGCTGGAAGCGGCCACCTTGCCCAGGGGCAGATAGTTCACCCGTACGCCTGACATATCCGTGGTACCGTCGGCTTTCACGGTGTAACCGCCGGAATATTGGGTGCGCGGCAGCTGTTGGCTGGGATTTCGCGGGTTGATGATGAACCCGTCGCCGCTGACCGCGCATTCCTCGTCGCTGCGGACCAGACCGCCAAAGGATCGGGTACCGGCCTTGCATTGCAGGCTGAAATTGGTGACCACCTGGCCGTCGCTCAGACTGATGTCAAAGCGATCGACCTGTTTCGGATTCCTCAGGGTGGGCATGTCCGCCTCGCCGCTGAAGGTGACTTGTGCGGGGACATCCGCAGCCGTTGCCGTCAATGCAGGCAGGGTCAGCAGGCATGCGGAGATGATGGGTAGAAACGGTGTACGCTTCATGGGGTGGGTTTCCTCCTAGGGGTAAATCGGGCGGGGTAACGCCGGGTTATCGGCCGCACTTGGCGCAGGTTGAGGCTTCCGCTACGGCGAATTCGGCGGCTTTTCCCGCGGCGAATAATAGACCAAGAAGCTCGGCCGCGAATTCCGTATCGGGGGAAACAAATTTTGCAAGGATCTTGATATGGATCGATTGCGGGCAGATTTTCCGACAACGCGAGGCCAAGGAGTCGAACCTTGCCCGGAGGGCGGTGGTGTGCCATAGGCTCTGTTTCGGCGGGGCGGGTATCAGCGGGTCGGCAAGTGGCTTTCACCCATGGGCGCAGGGAGAGTTGCTTCGGGCGTCGGCGTCGGTGTCCGCAGCGTTTGTTTGGTAATGGCGAACCAGCGATCAATCACCGAGGTAAATTCCTGGTAATAACTCTGGGCATCCCAGGATTTGCCCTGGCTCTCCAGGAATCGATCCACCTGACGGAGCAGACAATCACTGCGATTGAGTATTTCGGCACTGGGCAGCGAGTCGCCTAGTGTCAGCAGTGAGCGTTCGGCCTGCTGACGATAGTCGGCGATGTTTTCTGCAATCAGCTCGGCTTGGGAGGTCCTTGAATGCCTCAGGAAGTGCATCCCCAGTGCGCGCATCATGCCGAAGTACTCGATCAACACCGGCCAGTTGCCCAGTGCGGCGGCGCGTTCAGTGCCCAGGGTGGATTGATCTTTTTCGGCAAGCGTTTGCACAATGCCGATCAGCCCGACAATCACGTCGCTATGGGCAAACAGGTTCGGCAGAAATTCCAAACCGCGCCATTCCTGGCGCACGGTCTCCCAGCGATACAGCACCGCCTTCCATTGATCGCTATCGAAGACACCATGGCTGCGACAATAGTGCTCCTGCATGGAATACAGTGCCTGGCCCAGCCGTCGCTCCGTGTGTTCCCGGTCTCCGGTAAAATTGACCTGGCCATCGATCAATGCGCCGCTTAACGCACGGTGCCGTTGCAAGTCGCGCATCAGGTCCAACAGTACCAGACTGGCTTCTTCAGAAAAGCAGCGACGTTTCTTTTGACCCAGGCGTTTCCAGAGCTTCCAGCCTGCGAAGCCGGCCAAACCACCGGATGCGATCCAGAGAATAGGGTCTTGGGTCATGACGGGTACTCCTCTGCGGTCCGTGGGGCCGGAGCGGCCCCACGGTCTGTCGCTTCTAGATCTGCAATTGCAGCCCGACCTGGAAGAAGTCGGTATCGGTGTCACCGCCGGGTGCGTCCACCTCACGTTCGCCATAGGTGAAGGAAACCCGGGCATTGTGGCCGTCGATGATGTAATTCAGTCCAATCTCCCATTGTTCCGTCTCCACGCCGGAGTCCAGATCCAGGCTCTGATAGCGGGCATGAGGCTGAAGCTGGCCGATGCCGACCTTGCCCGGCAGCAGATAGGCGCCGAGCACGTAGTAGCCGTCACCCTGCACAAGACCGCCGGTCGTCGTGGCGTCGTCCAGGTCGTAGTCGTAATAGGCGCCTTCCAGGCTGACTACGCCGCTGTTGCTAAGTTTTTTCTCCATCAACAGGTCGATGTTGTAACCGAAGAAATCCTTGGCGTCGCCGGGGGTGCCGACGGCATCGGATTGCGACATGGCTGCCATACCGACGGCGAGTATGTCTTTAGCGCCGTAATAAGTGCTGGCGTTGTAGTAACCCGGCTCCGGGTCCCAGAAGTTGAACACCACGCGGCCGGCGTACAGCAGGCTGTCTTCATCGTTGGCGCCGGTATCGCAGGGGTTGCTGTCGGCACAGCCCTGGAAGGCGCCGCCGGCATACTTGAACTGAATGCTGCCCAAAGTGGTTTCGCCCCACAGTGCCACGCCATCGTCGCGGCCGGCGAATACCGCCGGGTAGGCTTGCACCAGGGGGAAATTCCAACTGTTGGCGTAGTAAGGGCCGGAGAGATTGGCGCGGTCGCTGGGGGGCAGGAAACGTCCCGCCCAGATATTGAAGCCAGGGCTGAACTCGAACTGGGCGATGGCGTCGAGCACACGGATGTCTTCGTCGTCTCTGCGCTCAGTGTTGAAGGTCAGTTTGATGTACTCGTGGATCTGTCCGCTCAGGTATAAACGGATGCTGTCCAGCAGAAAGTCTTTTGAATCATCGGAGCCACTTGGGGCGCTGTCTTCGAAAGAGTTGAAACTCGTGCGCAATCCTGCGCCGATGCTTACCCATTTGGTTTCGTCGATCTTCAGGGTTGCTCCGGCAGAAGCGTCATCGGAGGCAGCCAAGCCGATGCCGGCGACGGCGGGAATGAGTATCGTGGCGGAATTGACCCAGGTGCGTTGCATGCTCGAACTCACTTTGTCATTGGGTTGTGGATGGATGCGGTTCTTGGGCCTGCGCTGTGCGACCCAAGCCTAAGAATTGCAGCAACGCTTGTGCCATTGGTAATAAAGTATTAAATAACAATTATTTATGATTTTTGCTCTATGGGTATTCGGAAGAGTTGTTTTGTCGTTTGAACCAAGAGCAGGCAGCTTTGGCTGCGCCCCTGCGTCAGAGCTGTGCGTGTTCCCGGCGCGGCCGGATCTGGCTTCTTTATTGCTTTATTAGTGGATTCGAAAATAGGTTTCGGGTCGGGAACGTTCGGCGCCGAAAACAGTAAATATTTGATTGTTAAGGCGGTGGCTCATGGATTCCTCGACGATAACGACTTGTCCTTATTGCGGCGTGGGCTGCGGGGTAGTGGTTTCCAGAGCGGATGACGGCACTATTACGGTGCGCGGCGATCCGGATCATCCCGCCAATCTCGGCAAGCTCTGTTCCAAGGGCTCTGCCCTGGGTGAAACAGTTTCGACCGAAGGGCGCCTGGAACGTCCCAACCTGTATGGCAAACCGGCAAGCTGGGAGCAGGTCTTCGAGACCATGGCACTGCGTTTTGGTGAGGTGATTCGGGAATATGGCCCAAATGCGGTGGCCTTCTACGTATCGGGCCAACTCCTGACGGAAGACTATTACGTGGCCAATAAGTTGATGAAGGGTTTCATTGGCTCGGGGAATATCGACACCAATTCGCGATTGTGTATGTCATCCTCGGTCTCGGGTCACAAACGTGCCTTTGGTTCCGACACCGTACCGGCCTGTTACGAAGACCTGGAACTGGCGGATCTCATCGTTCTGACCGGTTCGAATACCGCTTGGTGCCATCCGGTACTCTACCAGCGGATCGTCAAGGCGAAGCGCGCCCGGCCGCAGATGCGGGTGGTGGTGATCGACCCGAGAAATACCGCCACCGGAGACATTGCCGATCTGCATTTGCCCCTGCGTCCGGGCAGCGATGGGGTGTTGTTCAACGGTCTGCTTACCTGGCTGCACCACGACGGGCATCGTGATGAGGATTTCGTCCATGACCATACCAACGGTCTTGACGAAGCCCTGCGTTTCGCCCTCTGGTATTCCCCTTCAGCGCTTGCGGTGGCGGAACATTGCGACCTGCCAGTGGAGCGGGTGGAAACGTTTTACCGTTGGTTCGCAGAAACACAGAAGGTCATTACCGTCTATTCCCAGGGGATCAATCAATCCTCCAGCGGCACCGACAAGGTCAACGCCATCATCAATTGCCATCTGTTCACCGGGCGCATCGGCAAACCCGGCAGCGGGCCTTTTTCCTTCACCGGACAGCCCAATGCCATGGGCGGCCGCGAGGTCGGTGCCCTGGCGAACCAGTTGACCGCACACATGGACTTCGACCGGCCCGATCACATCGAACGCGTCGGCCGTTTCTGGCAGGCACCTCGTATGGCGAACGGCCCCGGTTTGAAGGCGGTGGATCTGTTCCGTGCCGTGGAGCGCGGTGAGGTGAAGGCCCTTTGGATCATGGGCACCAACCCGGCGGTCAGCCTGCCGGATGCAAACCAGGTCCGGCGAGCGCTGGGTAAATGTGAGTTTCTGGCGGTTTCCGACTGCGTGCACAATGACACCACCGGTTACGCCCACGCGTTGTTGCCGGCCCAGACCTGGGGTGAAAAGGATGGCAGCGTCACCAATTCGGAGCGCCGTATCTCCCGTCAGCGGCCGTTCCTGAGCGCTCCCGGCGAGTCGAAGCCGGATTGGTGGATGTTGTCCCGGCTTGCGCAAGGTATGGGATTCTCGGGGTTCGACTATCACGGTCCTCGGGAGATCTTTGCCGAATTCGCCGCTCTTTCAGGCTTCGAGAACGAAGGCGAAAGAGATTTCGATATCTCTGCCTTGGCCGGGCTGGATGCGCAGACCTACGATCGCCTGTCGCCGGTGCAATGGCCCATCGCCAGGGATGGCCAGGGGCGCCAGCGACTGTTCGGCGACGGCCGTTTTTTTACCGACGATCGCCGTGCCCGCTTTGTTGCCGTGGCCCCAAACCCGCCGGGACGTTCCCCCGAACCGGCCTATCCATTGATACTCAATACCGGCCGGGTGCGTGACCAATGGCATACCATGACACGTACCGGCCGTTCGCCGCGCCTGTTCGGTCACGTTCCGGAACCTTATTGCGAGATCCATCCCGAGGACGCCCGTGCCCTGGGCATTCCGGAGGGAGCCTTGGTGCGGGTAACCAGTCGCTGGGGCGAGGTAATCGTGCGTGGCAAATTCTCCACCGGTCAGCGGCGTGGCAGCGTGTTCGTACCGATGCACTGGAACGATCAATTTGCCAGCGCCGGTGGTATCGGCGCCGTTGTCAACGCGGTGTTGGACCCGATATCGGGACAGCCGGAATTCAAACACACGCCGGTCAATGTGCGTCACTACCGGCCAGCCTGGCACGGCTTTGTACTGAGCCGCCGGTCGGTGGAACCGCGCAACGCCACCTATTGGACGAAGGCTCGGCGGCAAGGTATGTGGCACTACGAATTGGCCGGTGAGGAGCGTAGCGAGAATTGGGCGGACTGTGCCCGTGCCATCCTGGCCGTCGAGGACCATGATCTGGCCTGGAGCGAGATGCGCGATCCGGCCATGTCACGCTACCGGGCGGCCCTGTTCGACGGTGAGCGTTTGCAGGCATGTATCTTCATCGGACCGGATTGCAAGCTGCCGCCACGTGACTGGCTGGTACAGTTGTTCCGCAAAGACCGTCTCGAATCCCGTGAGCGCGCAGCCCTGCTTTCAGGTGCGCCGGGGGCGAACCAGGAGGACCAGGGGCGAATCGTCTGCGCCTGCTTCGGGGTTGGTGAAAACACCATCCGCAAGGCGGTGCGTGATCGGGGCCTGACGACCCCGGAGGCTGTGGGGGAGGTGTTGAAAGCCGGGACCAACTGCGGTTCCTGCGTGGCCGAACTGCGGGCCCTGATCGCCGAAACACGGTCGGCGTGACTTTGTGGCTGGATTCCGCCACTCCCTGGCGGAATGACGGCGGGAACGCTGAGCTGGGCAGAGATTTTTCCAGAATTTCCTCAGCGCATCACGCCGTTTCCATATTCCGATGGATGCTCAGACGGGTGGCTTGCGGAGACAGTGCCCGCAAAGCCGCGCACAGTTCATCGGATACGGCGGCGATGTCTGCA